>NZ_BAEE01000069.1 GCF_000241265.1 Gordonia araii NBRC 100433 | reverse complement strand
ATAAGCGCGCCGCAGCCTTGGCCTTCTCGTACGCCTCGTCGAATCCCGCTTGATCATGCAGATGCTTCCGCAGAAGATCATTTTCGTAGTCCTTTGAGACAGTTACCTGACCATCGTCAAAGATGTCGAACTTGTGCTGAAGGACCGGGTCGTCAATGATCCGAATGATCTCGGATTGTAGCTTGCCGATCTGTTCAGCTGCTTTATCGAGAATTTCTGCGGTTTTGGCCCACCGGGCGGCTCGCTCCTCCATCGTGGAGGCGTGATCCCTGGCCCGTATTGCAGCAGCGGTCGCGGCTTCGCCACTCCAGTCGGGGGCGATCTTTGTGATTGCGTTGATGGCCGAAGCCGCTAGTGCCCCTAG
>NZ_BAEE01000070.1 GCF_000241265.1 Gordonia araii NBRC 100433 | reverse complement strand
CTTCCCCACGACCCCATTGATCCACGCCCGGCCAGCTACCCATCTCGGCGTTATCAACGATCGGTCGAAAATCGGGATAGTCCCGCTCCAAGACCCCGCGGCTCATCAGCCGCCACGCACCTCCATCCGTGACACTGACACCGCTGACCGACCACACGATGTTCTTCCAAATACAAAGTGTCTCAACATCAACCTTGGGTCCACACTCCCGAGGCGCGACATCCCGATAGCCCGAATAGTGCTCTTTCTCCCAGCCACCAGGATTCATCAGCGCCTCGAACCCAGCCGGAAGCTGATCCAGATTAGAACTGTGAACCCTCACTACCGTCTGCCTGTTCCTCGACTGATACCACCGGCCATCCACCAGCCGGTAGACCCCGCTATGCCAGACAGGCTGATCCGTGATAGGAAACACCCGCGGATCAAACACCATGGACACCTCGCCCACTTATCACCTGAAGCACGCTATTGTCTCCGTCCCTCGCGACGAGCCAACCCCTCGGCCAGCTTCGCCTTCAACCAATCCGGCTGATTCTCCACATCCCGCGGATACCTTTCCTGGTCGGTCACATACGCAATCGGATCAACCGGAGCATCCCACTCTGGCTCCGAATCATAATCGAACTGCCCATCCACAGCACCTGATCGGTCTATCCGCAGAACTGCAGAAAACCAAGTACCCAAGCCTTCTTGATACATCGCTTCACGGAGCCTAGAGAAAACCTCGTCGTCGAAGTCCATATCCATCGGCATTGACTCGGTTGTTCCATCAGCATATTGGGAGTAATACATATACAACGATGTTGGATATGTTTCCGATATTTCTATAACAACAACGTCGGCCCCATCGGGGAAGTGTTTTAATACCTCTGCCCCGACCTCCGCTTGCGCCTGCTGTTGCACTATTAGTCGACTATTCATTGTCAAATCGCCTCTGTTTCCATGGTCCATCACCTATTCTATACCGAACTTTGAACGATTTAGGTACATTACTATCGCCATCAAACACGTTCTTGATAGTGACTGGAATTATCGGAGGCGGTTCCACTCCCAGAGCTCCACGCCATTTCCCTTCTAAGTTATAGAAGCTGTCACCGCCACCACGGTTCACCGACTCCAACATCGCAAACAGATTGATACTCTCCGGACCGCCACCAGCGAAGTTGGCGAAGGTGTGTCCGCCATCGTAGCCGTCACCCCCCTGGTCACCGATACGCTGCTGAATCGACTCCGACCTCGACGCGTCGCCCAGCGCGAGGGCGTCGGTGTGGACGAATGATCGGAACGGCATTGGGAACCCCGGTCAAGCAGCGCCATCTTCTGACGCTCTCGCGCGGTCGCCGTCAGGACACGACGCAGACATCGGTCACATCAAGCTAGGACGCTGCCGCCACCCAAAGGCTCACGGTCTGCTCTAAGCCTGGGGATCCAGCACGGTGGGCATGAAGTCATGGCCGACGGGGCCGATAGCCGCGATCTTAGGGCCGTTCTGTAGGCGGGCAATCAACTCATCTGTCAACCGCCGCGAAGCGTCATCGTCAGACTCGTCCGCGGCTGCCGCCATCACCGTCGCATCGTCGGCAACGAACAGTCCCGGTGTCCCAACACCGCGCCCGGCATCTTCCTCAGCCGCCACGACCTGCCAACCATCACGAACACGCAACGCCGCCAGACCATTAGCTGGTACACCTGTATGACGACCAGCAATCTCCGACGCCTCACTTGCCGGCAACCACGGAGAGTACCGCAGCGACTCCCGCCACCACACAGCCCGTTCCTCTAACGCCACACCACGACGCGCTACGGAATCAATAGGCACAACATTGACCCGAATCAGCGCCACCTCCCCTGGAACCACATCGACCACCACATCATCCCGAGACAACGCACTAACCCCAGGCCAATCCTTCCGCTCCACCACCGACGGATACGGTCCAGACATCGGATAGCTATCCGGAGCACTGGCCAGATACAAAGTCCAGATTCCCGTCGACGGCGAAGAACCGAACACTTCCCACGCCAAGTTCTTCCACACACAGACGGTGCCAACCGCTACGGTGGCCCCGACATCATCGTCATCGGCATGCTTGAAACCGCCGTACACTCTCGCATCGGCGGTCGTTGACTCCGGCCAGGGCATGAAGCCCGGGGGCAAAGGCTCCAGATTCGAGGAGTACACGACAAACTGGTCTCGCAGCTTCCGGTATTGGTACCAGCCATCGCCAACGCGGCGATACTGACCCGAGTACCACAAACTTCGCGAATCAATCGGGAACCGCTCAGCCTCCACGCTTCAGCTCCTCGTCGTCCACGACAGCCTACCCACCTGCCACGACACTACTGCTCACGCTCCCGACGCCGAGCCAAACCCTCAGCCAACTTTGCCTTCAACCAATCCGGCTGATTCTCCACATCCCGCGGATACTTCTCCTGATCTGCCACATAAGCAATCGGATCGACCGGCGCATCCCACTCCGGCTCCGAATCGTAATCGAACTGACCATCAACTGCGCCAGACCGATCTATTCTAAGAACGGCAGAGAACCACGTGCCAATTGCCTTCTTGATACATCGCCTCACGGAGACGTCTGATCGGAGCGAACCCCATGTCAAGATCATCGGGGGGTTCTCGTCGACCATCTGCATATTCAAGATCAACATCCATCAGTGCGGTCGCCGCGAGCATCGACACCATAATCACCAACGCTACCGCGTCGGCTGGAACATGCCCTGACGCTTCGGCGCCGAGTTCTTGCTGCGCTCGTCGCTGAGTAAACAGGCCACCACTCTCATTCATCAGATAAACCCCCCT
>NZ_BAEE01000071.1 GCF_000241265.1 Gordonia araii NBRC 100433 | reverse complement strand
TCGTCCGTCCAGTATCGAGCACCAGATGCGCAGCATCATGCCGGTACTTCGGCGTGTAGCTCTTCCTCTTCGAACCCATAACAAACATCCTCTCCCGACCAGCCTCTCGGCCGGTTATCAGGATGTCCACCGAACGGGGTCAACCTCAGG
>NZ_BAEE01000072.1 GCF_000241265.1 Gordonia araii NBRC 100433 | reverse complement strand
AGGCGAGACGGCGTATCGAGACCCCGCGATTCGAGCCGACACCTCACCCCACGAATGATCTCGATACGCCCGACTCGCTCCGCTCCACGGGCACTCGATCACCCAACAGGCCGAGTGCCGCCAG
>NZ_BAEE01000073.1 GCF_000241265.1 Gordonia araii NBRC 100433 | reverse complement strand
GACGACACCGTCGACATCGGCTTCGGTGATCGTCGCGGGGACCGGCAGGCCGTCGAACCAGGCGGTATCGGTGCTGCGTTCGATCGCCTCGCGGATCCAGGTCTGATTGGCCGGCAGCGCCGGGTTGGTGTCGGGTTCGTTGTGGAACTCCGGCAGCGGGCCGGTGTGTCGCGCGGGCTCACGCCGCTCCTCGGCGACCCGGTCCTGCCGGTCGTTCGGGAGCGGAAGCTCCGGGGCGCTGACGAGCGTTCGGCCGAGTTCGTCGACCGCGGCGCCGAACCGCTCGGATTCGCGGGTGAACGCGTCGCTTCCCGGAGCCAGGTCGAAGATGCCGGACATGAAGTTCTCCGGGGCGGCATTCTCGTCGAGGCGGCGCACCAGGTAGGAGATGGCCACGTCGAATTCGCGGGGAGCGACCGTCGGCACGTAGTACAGCAGACGGCCGACGTCGGTGCTGACCGCGTCGGCCTGCTCGGTCGCCATCCCGTGCAGCATTTCGAACTCCACGCGGTCGGCGACGCCGCGCCGCTCCGATAGCAGGTGGGCGAAGGCGATATCGAACAGGTTGTGTCCCGCGATGCCGAGACGGAGGCACGGTCGGGGAGGTTCGCCGCCGCTCGACATCGACATCTTCTCGGGTCGCATCGTCTCCCAGAGCACGCGTTTGTAGTTGACGTCGGTGGCGAGCTTGGAATCCCATGTGGCCAGGGGCCAGCCCGACATCTCGGCGTGCACCCGCTCCATCGCCAGGTTGGCCCCCTTGACGAGGCGGATCTTGATTCCCGCGCCGCCATCGCGGACGCGGTCGGCGGCGAAGGCGGCGAGACGGTTCATCGCCGCGAGCGCGTCGGGCAGATAGGCCTGCAACACGATGCCGCCCTCGTACCGGTGCAGATCGGGTTCGCTCAGCAGGCGGGTGAAGACCTCCACCGTGAGGTTCAGGTCGCGGTACTCCTCCATGTCGAGGTTGATGAACTTGGCGCCGCCGCCCGGGGCCGCGGCCGCGTCGCGGTAGAGCGGCCGGAGGCGGCGCAGCACGTACTCGACGGTGTCGTCGAACGCCCACATCGACAGTTGAGATGCGACCGAGGAGACCTTGACGGAGACGTAGTCGACGTCGTCGCGACGCAGCAGGGTGCGCGCCTGCTCCAGGTGACGATCGGCCTCGGCGTCGCCGAGCACTGCTTCGCCCAGCGGGTTGATGTTGAGCCGATGGCCGGACTTCCGTAGGCGGGCAACGGTTTTCGTGAACGGGCGGTCGCGGGCGTCGACGATCATGTGCCCGACCATGGCGCGCATCCGGGCCTGTGCGAGCCGGATGACGGTTCCGGGCAGATACCGGCCGAGCGCTCCGCCGAGTCGCAGTTGGGCACGGTCGAAGGCGCTGAGCGTCGCGGGGAGGTCGGCGGCGAGTTCGCGCAGCGCGGTGGCGGCGGCCCGGTGGTCCTCGGTGCCGATCACGCGGTCGACGAAGCCGACGGTGAATTCGAGCCCGTGCGGATCGCGCAGGATCGAGGCGAGACGGCGGGCCGCCGGATCAGGCCGTCGGCCGGCGGCCAATGCGCCGTCGCGGAGCCAGCGCTCGACGAGCGTACGCGCCGACGCTTCGAGTTCCGCCAGGTCGGCGGCGATCGCGGCCATAGGACAATTCTGACCCTGTGGCCTGCTCGTCGCGCGTCAACTCGCGATCGGCGTTCCCCTAAGCGGGCGTGCTGACCGGCGCCTTCACCTTCTCGTACCGGAGGAATCCGTCGTCGACGGCGCCTTTGCGCAGATTCTTGACGTCGTGCGAGACGGCCATGGTCGTCTTCCACGGGTCGGCCGCGCCCTGTTTGGGCAGGGTGTCCAGTGCGCGCTTGACGTAGCCGGCGTCGAAGTCGAGGATCGGCCGCGTCTCCATGTTCTTGGGTGCGACCGGCCGCACCGAGGCGTAGCCGTCGCGGTCCATGTGGCTCAGCACCCGGCAGAACCACTCGCACAGCAGGCCGATCTTGAGCGTCCACGACGAGTTGGTGTACCCGATGGCCATGATGAAGTTGGGGACGCCGGAGAGCATCGCGCCGCGGTAGGCGATCCTCGACGGCAGGTCGACCGGCTCGCCGTTGACGGAGAGGTCCATCCCGCCGAAGAGCTGCAGGTTGAGCCCGGTCGCGGTGATGATGATGTCGGCGTCGAGGTGTCGGCCGTCCTGCAGTTCGATGCCGGTCTCGTCGAAAGTCTTGATCTGGCCGGTCACCATCGACGCCTGCCCCTTGCGCAGTTGCTTGAAGAGATCGGCGTCGGGCACGGCGCACAGTCGCTGGTCCCACGGATCGTAGGGCGGGTTGAAGTGCGTGTCGATGTCGTAGCCCTTGGGCAGCTGAGACTCGTTGACCTTGCGGATCGTGGCGCGTGCCAGCTTGGGGAACCGCTGGCAGTACTGGTAGATGGCCTTGGACTGCAGGATGTTCTTCTGGCGGCTCAGCTGGTATCCGCGCTCGTCGCCGAAGACGCGCATCAGGCCGCGCGCGATCGGATCGTGGCGCGGCAGCGGCATGATGTAGCTCGGTGTGCGCTGCAGCATGGTGATGTGCTCGGTGTCGGGCGCCATGGCGGGCAGCAGGGTGACCGCGGTGGCGCCGCTGCCGATCACGACAACCTTCTTGCCCTTGTAGTCGAGGTCCTCGGGCCAATGCTGCGGATGCACGATCTGGCCGCCGAAGCGGTCGCTGCCGGGGAACTCCGGCGAGTAGCCCTGCTCGTAGTTGTAATAGCCGGTGCCGGAGAAGAGCCACCGGGTGGTAATGGTCTCGGTCTTGGCGCGGGGGCCCTTGTCGGTGCGCGCGACGGTCAGGTGCCACGCCTGGTCGGCGTCGGACCAGTCGGCGGCGATCACCCGGCGGTGGAAGGTGATCTTGTCTTCGAGGTGGTCCTCGGCGACGGCTTCGCGGAGGTACTCGAGGATGCGGGGGGCGTCGGCGATGGACTGTTCGTCGCGCCACGGCTTGAACTCGTAGCCGAAGGTGTAGAGATCGGAGTCAGAGCGGATTCCGGGGTAGCGGAACAGATCCCAGGTACCACCGATCGCGTCGCGCGATTCGAGGATGGTGAAGGACTTCTCCGGGTGTTCGGTGCGCAGGTAGTGCGCCGCGCCGATGCCGGAGATTCCTGCCCCGACGATGACGACGTCGTAGTCGGTGGTGGCGGTGGGCTGAGTCGAGGTCATGGTCGCTCCTGACGGCTGTTGTTCTCGTGTTCAATTCTCCGTCGCCGGCCAGCGGTGGAGCAAGGGCGATATGCACTAGGCGGCACGTGGTAGCGGTGCATAATCGACAGATGGTTGACGAATGGCCCGAACCATCGGCCGAAGCGGCGGCGATGATCGTCGCCGGCGTACTGCAGGTCGTCGACCCGCCGCAGGCATGGATCGACGAGTTCAACGACGCGGCGTTGCGCGGTGTGCGCCTCGACGAGATCGCCGACGACCCCGTCCTCGTGGAGGCGTTGCGGCGCACCAATGAAGGCAATCTGGCCCAGTGGGCGCAGCACAACCTCGCCGCGCCCGGTGCGCGAGTGCCGATTCGCGTGGTCGAGGACGGTGCGGAGATGGTCCGGGAAATGGTTCGCAGAGGACTGGACTCGGGGATGCTGGACGCCTTCCGCACGGCTCAGTCGGTGGCATGGCGCCGGTGGATGGAGATCTGCTTCTCACTGACCGACGACGTCGAGGTGCTGCGCGAGGTGCTGGATGTGACGTCGCGGTCGATCGACGCGTTCATCGACGACACGGTCGGTGCGCTGGCGGACCAGATCGCCGTCGCACGGGCGCAGCTCGCCGGCGACACGCATGCGGAGCGGCGCGCGGCCGTCGCGCTCGTCTTGGAAGGTGCGCCGATCGACGATGCGCGTGCCGAGGCCCAGCTGCACTATCGGCTGTCGGGTCCGCAGACGGCGGTCGTGCTGAGCGGTGCCGGAATGTCGATGAACCGGCTCGAGTCGGTGTGCGATTCGATCATGGCGGCGAATCGGCTCGGGCGCCGGCTCACCGTGCTGGCCGGAGCCGATCGTCTGTGGGTGTGGTTTCCCGCGGATGATCTGGAGGTCGACGAGGAGAGCATCCCATCGGGCATCCGGATCGCGATAGGACTCTCCGGTCGTGGGCGAGAGGCATTTCGGCGCAGTCACTTTCAGGCGCTAGGCGCCGATCAGACGCTGGTTCGTCTCGGCTCGGCGAGGCGGGTCGTCCGCTACGAGGACTTAGCGCTGATCGGTGCCATCGTCGACGACCGGCGGGTGGTCGACGACTTCGTGCAACAGACACTCGGCGACCTCACCGGCGCAGACCCCGAGCTGCGGGAATGCATGCGGATCTGGTTCGGGCAGCTGTGCAACTCCACGGCGACGGCGGCACGCCTGTACACCCACCGCAACACCGTGGTGCGCCGCCTGGCCCGTGCGGAGGAACTGCTGCCCGTCGAGCTGTCGCGCAACGCGATCACGGTCGCTGCCGCGCTGGAGGTGCAGCACTGGCTGGAGTAGCCATTCCGCCGAGTGGGCACCTCATCTGCGCCGAGTGGGCACCTCACCTACGTCGACTGGGCACCTCAACCTTGCCGAGTGGGCACCGCGGCGTCGCGCTCGGCGGCGACTGCTTCCGGATTGAGGAAGAACAGGCCCGCGACGAGGCCCTGTTGGTCATAGCTAACCCGGCCGACCATCGCGCCCGCCTCGAACTCGATGGGCAGGTCGACGACGGTATGAATGCCTTGAGTGCGGACATAGGCTTCGTCGCCGATGGATTCGAGCTCGCCGAACTGGGCGACAACGTGGGCCCAGATGTCCGGGAGTGAGTCTTGGGGGAGCCTGGCGGCTACCGGAGGAGTGAACGTCGAGAAGATGCCCGCCCAGTCGTGAGCTGGAAACAACGAGAAGAGGCTGTTCGCCTTCTGGGTAGCGTCTGGCAGAGCGGTGACGGCCATGGGGGCTCCTGTTCGAGGGTCGATGGGTTTGCCGAATCGTTGAAATGCCGCTTGCCGCGTCGTTCCGACGACGTCGCCGACGTCCTGCCACGTGCAACCGGCGGCGCGGGCCGCCCGTGCCGCCTCGCCCAAGAGGTGCTCCGACTCGCCGACGAGGGCGTGGACATCGTGGAGGAAGGTGATCGCCTTGTCGCGCGAGTCGAGTCCCGCGGCCGCTGCACGGAGACTGCCGACGCGCTGCTGGATGGCTCGTGTCGCGCTATCGACCGCTGTCATGGTGTAAACCTAGCATTTACAACGGCTTCTTGTAAATCTGAGATTTACATCGGGTGTCTACTCGGCGCAGGTGAGGTGCCCGGTCGGCACAGGTGAGGTGCCCAGTCGGCGGGGGTGGGGTGCCCACTCGGCGGGGGGGTGGGGTGCCCAGTCGGCGGAATCGGACGGTCAGGGGGCGGAGGGGGAGCGGTACGGGACGGACTCGGCCACGTTGTCGTTGACGACGATCGGCCGGCCCAGCTGCGGAAAGGCCCGCTGGGCGCAATCGGGACGGTCGCAGACCTTGCAGCCAGCGCCGATGGGCACGATTCGGCGCGGATCGTCGATGTCGATGCCGGTCGAGTAGACCAGCCGATCGGCGTAGGCGAGATCGCAGCCGAGGCCGATGGCGAAACCGCTGCGCGTGCCGAGGTAGCCCTGCATGGGTTCGTCGGCGGTGCGCGCGAGCCAGAAGTAGGACCGCCCGTCGGGCATGGACGACACCTGCGTGACGATCCGGCCGGGGGTGGTGAACGCGTCGTGGACCACCCACAACGGGCAGCTGCCGCCGACGCGTGAGAAGTGGAAGGCGGTGGCGGACTGGCGCTTGGAGATGTTGCCGGCCTTGTCGGTCCGAACGAAGATGAACGGTACGCCCCGCTGCTTCGGGCGCTGTAGCGTCGACAACCGGTGGCAGACGGTCTCGAAGCCGACCTCGAAGCGCAGTCCGAGCAATTCGATGTCGTAGCGGTCTTCTTCGGCGGCGGCGTGGAACAGGGAATAGGGCAGGACGAGCGCACCGGCGAAGTAGTTGGCCAGCCCGACCCTAGCCAGGGGAACGGACTCGTCGCTGAGCCCCTCCGCGCCGGCGACGATCGTATCGATCCTGGCGGCCTGGGTGAGGAAGGCGAGTTGGGTGGCGAGCTGGAACGCGCGCTGCCCGGGGTGCAAGTGCCGCGCCAGGGTGAGCACGCGGGAGGCGGGGTCGTACACGCGCTTGCGCGCCGTCGCACCCGCGCCCGGGTCGGCCAGTACCACCCGGATCCCGTGGTCTCGTTCGAGGACGGCGGCGAGTTGCTCGTCGATGCCGCCGACTTGCAGTCCCAGGTCCGCGAACATGGCCTCGGCGGCCATGTCGAGGGTGTGGATGTAGTTCTTTCTGTCGTAGAAGAAGTCGCGGACCTCCTCGAAGGGCGTCGAGGTGCGCGGCGTCTCGGCCTCGTCGCGGTTCACGCTGGCCCGGTAGGTTTCCAGTTCTGTCGTCGCCGCGATCAGGCGGCGATGCATGCCGACCATCGCCTTGCCGACGCCGGGCATCCGGGCCACCAGCTCCTCGATCTCCGGTTGGCTGATGCCGTCGAACTCGGTGTGCTGCGCCGCCTCGGAGAGGTCGCCGACGAGCCGAGCGTCGGAGTCGGTGGCGAAGTAGTCGGTGGCGATCTCGAACTCCCGGCGCAGCGCCATCAGGACCGGGACGGTCAGCGGGCGGTGATCGTTCTCCAGTTGGTTGACATAGCTCGTCGACAGGTCGAGGCGCCGCGCGAGTGCGGCCTGAGAGAGTTTCTGCTCCTCGCGCAGGCGACGGAGACGCGCTCCGGTGTGGGTTTTCCCGCTGTGACCAGACACGATGCCACCTTCCTTACACAACGTTTGCAAAACTATAGGCTAGTGTACACAAAAATACGCCTTACCAGGTACTTTACCTCGCGCAGACCTTGTGCGTATGGTGCGAATCATGATCAATCACAAGGTTCGCACCCACCGTAGCGCCGAAGATTTCCCGACCGAAGAGCACCTCGCGTACAAGATCGCGCAGATCGCGGTCGATCCCGTCGAGGTACCGGCGGAGACGGCCGAGATGATCATCAACCGCGTCATCGACAACGCCTCGGTCAGCGCGGCGTCGGTCACTCGCCGCCCGGTCACGACCGCCCGTGCGCAGGCCGTGAGCCACCCCGCCAAGCCGGGCGCACAGGTCTTCGGCGTCAACGGCAACTACTCGCCGGAGTGGGCCGCATGGGCCAACGGCGTGGCCGTCCGCGAACTCGACTTCCACGACACCTTCCTCGCCGCCGAGTACTCCCACCCCGGTGACAACATCCCGCCGCTCGTGGCCGTCGCCCAGCACAAGGGCGTCTCCGGGCACGACCTGATCCGCGGCCTCGCGACCGCCTACGAGGTGCAGATCGACCTCGTCCGCGGCATCTCGCTGCACAAGCACAAGATCGACCACGTCGCCCACCTCGGCCCGTCGGCGGCCGCCGGTATCGGCACGATGCTCGGCCTCGACATCGACACCATCTACCAGGCGGTCGGTCAGGCGCTGCACCTCACCACCGCGACGCGACAGTCCCGCAAGGGCCAGATCTCCAGCTGGAAGGCCTACGCCCCGGCGCTCGCCGGCAAGGTCGCCATCGAAGCCGTCGATCGCGCCATGCGCGGTGAGGGTGCGCCGTCGCCGATCTGGGAGGGCGAGGACGGTGTCATCGCCTGGCTCCTCGACGGCCCCGACGCCGAGTACACGGTTCCGCTGCCCGGACCGGGGGAGCCCAAGCGCGCGATCCTCGACAGCTACACCAAGGAGCACTCCGCCGAGTACCAGAGCCAGGCGCCGATCGACCTCGCCCGCCGGATGCGCGAGCGGATCGCCAATACCGACGAGATCTCCTCGATCGTCCTGCACACCTCCAACCACACTCACGTGGTCATCGGCACCGGCAGCAACGACCCGCAGAAGTTCGACCCGACGGCCAGCCGCGAGACGCTGGACCACTCGGTGATGTACATCTTCGCCGTCGCGCTGCAGGACGGCGAATGGGACCACGTGAAGTCCTACGCCCCCGAGCGTGCCGGCCGTCCCGACACGGTCGAGCTGTGGCGCAAGATCTCCACCGTCGAAGACCCGGAGTGGACCCGCCGCTACCACAGCGAGGACCCCAACGAGAAGGCCTTCGGTGCCCGCGCGGTCATCACGCTGAAGGACGGGACCGTCATCGAAGACGAACTCGCCGTTGCCGACGCGCACCCGCTCGGCGCGCGGCCGTTCGCCCGCGAGCAGTACAAGCAGAAGTTCACCAAGCTCGCCGACGGCGTGATCACGCCCGCGGAGCAGGAGCGCTTCCTGGTGGCCGCCGAAGGACTGGACGGCATCGCCGCAGGCGGGCTGAGCGCGCTGAACATCGTCGTCGAGGAGTCGGTCCTCGACCGTGCTCCCCAGATCGGCCGGGGGATCTTCTGATGGATCTCTTCTCCTCCGCGGTCACCGACACCGACAAGCGCAAGGCGCTGCGGGCCGGCCTCACCTCCGGTGAGCTGCAGCGCTGGCCCGGTGCCTTCTCGCCGCTGGTCGCCAAGCTGGTCGAGGACCTGGGCTTCGAGGGCGTCTACGTCTCGGGCGCCGTGCTCTCGGCCGACCTGGGCCTCCCCGACATCGGCTTGACGACCCTCAGCGAGGTCGCCGGACGGGGCGGGCAGATCGCCCGCGCCACGAATCTGCCCTCGCTGATCGACGCCGACACCGGGTTCGGCGAGCCGATGAGCGCCGCGCGCACCATCGCCACGCTGGAGGACGCCGGGCTGTCCGGGTGTCACCTCGAGGACCAGGTGAACCCGAAGCGCTGCGGTCACCTCGACGGCAAGGCGGTTGTCGAGACCGGCGAGATGGTCAAGCGGCTGCGGGCAGCCGTCGCGGCGCGGCGCGACGAGAACTTCGTCGTCTGCGCGCGCACCGACGCCCGCGCCATCGAGGGGATCGACGCCGCGATTGACCGCGCCAAGGCCTATGTCGACGCCGGGGCCGACCTCATCTTCACCGAGGCGCTCGCCGATGCCGGCGAGTTCGAGAAGTTCCGCGCCGCAGTCGACATCCCGCTGTTGGCGAACATGACCGAGTTCGGGAAGTCCGAACTCCTGACGGCCCAGCAGCTGAGCGACCTCGGCTACAACGCCGTCATCTACCCGGTGACCACGCTGCGCATCGCGATGGGCGCGGTCGAGGCCGGGTTGCGCGAGATCTCCGAGAAGGGAACCCAGGCCGGCCTTCTCGACGGGATGCAGCACCGCTCACGGCTCTACGAGCTGCTGCGCTATTCGGACTACAACGAGTTCGACACGGCCACTTTTAATTTCACGATTCCAGGGGCGTGAAGACATGACCGAAACGACCACTACAGCACCACCGGAGATCCGCAAGGGTCTGGCCGGCGTCGTCGTCGACAAGACGGCCATCTCCAAGGTCGTACCGGAGACCAACTCGCTGACCTACCGCGGCTATGCCGTGCAGGACCTGGCGGCCAACTGCAGTTTCGAGGAGGTGGCTTATCTGCTGTGGCACGGCGAGTTGCCGACGGCTTCGCAACTGCAGCAGTTCAGCCAGAAGGAGCGGGCCAACCGCCGTCTCGACCGGTCGGCCGAGGCGGTGCTCTCCCGCATCCCCGACAACTGCCACCCGATGGACGTCTGCCGCACGATGGTCAGCTTCCTCGGCACGCAGGACCCCGACGAGGACGTGGCCACCCCGCAGGCGAACCTGGCGAAGGCGGAGCGCATGTTCGCGGTGCTGCCGACCATTGTCGCCGAGGACATGCGCAGGCGACGGGGCCTGAAGCCGATCGCGCCGCACCACGGCTACGGGTACGCCGAGAACTTCTTGTACATGTGCTTCGGCGAGGTGCCCGATCCGGTGATCGTGAAGGCCTTCGAGCAGTCGTTGATCCTCTACGCCGAGCACAGCTTCAACGCGTCGACGTTCGCCGCCCGCGTCGTCACCTCGACGACGTCGGACATCTACAGCGCGGTCACGGCCGGCATCGGCGCGCTGAAGGGCTCGCTGCACGGCGGTGCGAACGAGGCGGTCATGCACGACATGATCGACATCGACCGTCCCGAGCGCGTCACCGCCTGGCTCGACGGGAAGCGGGAGCGCAAAGAGAAGATCATGGGCTTCGGCCACCGCGTGTACAAGAACGGCGACTCGCGCGTGCCGACGATGCACGAGGCGCTGGTGCGGGTGTCCGAGCACCTCGGCGAGACGAAGTGGCTGGCGATCTACGACGAACTCGCCAAGCAGATGGACGAGCGCACCGGCATCAAGCCCAACCTGGACTTCCCGACCGGTCCGGCCTATCACCTGATGGGCTTCGACATCGCGTCGTTCACCCCGATATTCGTGATGGCCCGGGTCACCGGGTGGACCGCGCATATCATCGAACAGACTGAAGACAATGCGTTGATCCGTCCGCTCAGTGCCTACGACGGTCAGCCCCAACGCCCGGTGAAGGCCTGAACTCCTGTGCACAAAGTCCTGATAGCCAACCGGTCCGAGATCGCGGTGCGCGCCATTCGCGCCTGCCGCGAACTCGGACTCCAGACCGTCGCGATCTATCCGTACGAGGATCGCAACGCGCTGCACCGCAACGCTGCCGACGAGTCGTATCAGATCGGCGAACCGGGCCACCCGGTGCGCGCCTATCTCGACATCGACGCGATCGTCGAAGTGGCGCGCGAATGCGGTGCGGACGCGGTCTATCCCGGTTATGGCTTCCTCTCGGAGAACCCGGGTCTGGCCCGGGCCTGCGACGAGGCGGGGCTGACATTCGTCGGGCCACCGGCCGACGTGCTCGATTGGACGGGAAACAAGGCGACCGCGGTCGCCACCGCCCGCAACGCCGGTGTTCCGGTACTGGAATCCACCGATCCCAGTACCGACCTGGACGCACTCGCGGCCGCGGGCGCGAAGATGCGCTTCCCGCTGTTCGTCAAGGCGGTGGCCGGCGGCGGCGGGCGCGGCATGCGCCATGTCGATGATCCCGCGCAGCTGCCCGACGCGCTGGCGGCGGCGTCGCGCGAGGCCGAATCGGCCTTCGGCGACGGAACCGTGTTCATCGAGCAGGCGGTGCCCTCGCCGCGGCACATCGAGGTGCAGATCCTCGGTGACGCCGCGGGCAACGTCGTGCATCTTTACGAGCGCGACTGCAGCGTGCAGCGCCGCCATCAGAAGGTCGTCGAGCAGGCGCCGGCCCCGGATCTCGATCCGGCCCTGCGCGAGGCGATCTGCAACGACGCCGTCGCCTTCGCGAAGGCGATCAACTATCGCGGTGCCGGTACCGTCGAGTTCCTCCTGGCTCCCGACGGCCACTACGTCTTCATCGAGATGAATCCGCGCATCCAGGTCGAGCACACGGTGACCGAGGAGGTCACCGACATCGACCTGGTGGCGGCGCAGCTGCAGATCGCCGCCGGTGCGACGCTGCCCGAGCTGGGCATCACCCAGGACCAGATCGAGGTCCACGGATTCGCCGTGCAGTGCCGCGTCACCACCGAGGACCCGGCCAACGAGTTCCGGCCGGACACCGGCACGATCACCACCTACCGCTCGCCCGGCGGCGCCGGGGTGCGCATCGACGGCGGTACCTACCTGGGCGCGGAGATCTCCGGCTACTTCGATTCGATGCTGGTCAAGGTCACCTGCCGCGGGAAGACGCGCGAGGCGGCGCTGACCCGCGCGCGCCGCGCCCTCGGCGAATTCCGCATCGGCGGTGTCTCCACCAACATCGAGTTCCTGCTGTCGCTGTTGTCCAGCGAGGAGTTCGCCCCCGGCGCGGTGACGACGGGGTTCATCGCCGAGCACCCGGAGCTGCTGGTCAGCCACCCCTCGGACGCCAAGTGGGCGCGCCTGCTGGAGTACCTGGCCGACGTCACCATCAACCGCGAGTACGAGCGCCCGGCCACGGTCATCCGTCCGCGGGAGAAGCTGGCCGGCCTGACCGTCGCGGAACCGGCACCCGGCACCCGCAACCGGCTGCGCGACCTCGGACCGACCGGCTTCGCCGCGGTGCTGCGGCAGCAGGACGCCGTCGCGGTCACCGACACGACGTTCCGCGACGCCCACCAGTCGCTGCTCGCGACGCGGCTGCGCACGAGCGGTCTCGTGCGGGTGGCGCCCTACATCGCCTCGCTCACCCCGCAGCTGTTCTCGGTGGAGTGCTGGGGCGGCGCGACGTATGACACCGCGTTGCGGTTCTGCAAGGAGGACCCGTGGGAGCGGCTGGAGAAGCTGCGCGCCGCGATCCCCAACATCTGTCTCCAAATGCTGCTGCGCGGCGCCAACACCGTCGGCTACACCCCCTATCCGACGGTCGTCACCACGTCTTTCGTCGAGGAGGCGGCCAGCACCGGCATCGACATCTTCCGGATCTTCGACGCGCTCAACAGCGTCGACGCGATGCGGCCCGCGATCGACGCGGTGCGCGAGGAGGGACGGACCGTCGCGGAGGTCGCGCTCTGCTACACCGGTGACCTGACCGATCCGGCCGAGGACCTCTACACGCTCGACTACTACCTGCGTCTGGCCGAGGAGATCGTCGGTGCCGGTGCGCACATCCTCGCGATCAAAGACATGGCCGGGCTGCTGCGCCCGCCGGCCGCGTCGAAGCTCGTGTCGGCATTGCGGGAGAACTTCGACCTGCCCGTGCACGTCCACACCCACGACACCGCTGGCGGACAGCTGGCGACCTATCTGGCGGCGGTCCAGGCCGGCGCGGACGCCGTCGACGGTGCGAGCGCGCCGCTGTCCGGCTCGACGAGTCAGCCGTCGCTGTCGGCGATCGTGGCCGCCTTCGACGGTACCGACCGGGCCACCGGCCTCGACCTGGACGCCGTCTGTGCGCTGGAGCCCTACTGGGAAGCGCTGCGCAAGGTGTACGCCCCCTTCGACGTCGGGCAGCACCCGCCGACCGGCCGCGTCTACCAGCACGAGATTCCCGGCGGGCAGCTCTCGAATCTGTATCAACAGGCTGCGGCGCTCGGGCTCGCCGACCGTTTCGAACTCATCGAGGACGCCTACGCGGGCGCGGACCGGATGCTGGGCCGACTGGTCAAGGTGACTCCGTCGTCGAAGGTGGTCGGCGATCTCGCGCTGACCCTGGTCGCCAAGGGGATTACCGCGGACGAGTTCGCCGCGAACCCCGAGGCCTTCGACATCCCCGAATCGGTGATCGGCTTCTTCCGCGGCGAGTTGGGTGAACCGGCCGCCGGTTGGGTCGAGCCGTTGCGCACCGAGGTTCTCAAGGGCCGGGGCGAGGCGCAGCCGGTCCAGGAGGTCGGCGACGCCGACCGGGCGGTGCTCGCTGAACCGGGAACCGACCGCAGGCAGGCGCTCAACCGGTTGCTGTTCCCTGGTCCGACGGCCGAACTGGCCGAGCACCGGGAGAAGTTCGGCGACACGTCGGGATTGTCAGCGAACGCCTTCCTCTACGGCCTGCGGGCCGGGGTCGAGGAGCGGGTCGAGCTGGAACCCGGCGTCGAGCGCACCATCGGCCTGGCGGCCGTCAGCGACGTCGACGAGAACGGCGAACGGACGGTCATGTGCACGGTGAACGGGCAACTGCGCTCGGTGATGGTGCACGACAAGGCGGCCGGCGATGCGCCCGCGGCCGCGGCCAAGGCGGATCCGCAGAACCCGCGCCACGTCGGCGCGCCGTTCGACGGCGTGGTCGCGATCAAGGTCAGCGTCGGCGACAAGGTCGCGGCCGGGGATCCGCTCGGGACGATCGAGGCGATGAAGATGGAGTCCACCATCACCGCGCCGAGGGCGGGAACGGTCGCTACGCTGCCGCTCGGCTCACAGGTCGACGCTCACGGCGGCGACCTCATCGTCGAACTTAAGTAGCAGCGCACACACGACGGACACCGCGCACGCGATGAGCGAGATGACCGTCGCGATGAGGTAGCCGGTGTTCGACGGGAAGGCGAGGTCGCGCGGCCCGACGGATGTGGGGAGTTCGACGGTGACCACGTAGTGCGCCAGCACCATGCCGACGATGGCCGAGGCGATCGACATGCCCAGCGAGCGCATCAGCGCGTTCACGCCGTTGGCCTCACCGGTCTGGCGCAACGGCACCGCACCCATGATCAGCGCGGGCATGGCGGCGTAGGCGATGCCGATGCCGGCGGAGATGCAGCAGGTGATGAGCACCAGGTGCCAGGGCCCGATGTGCCAGTCGGCGACGAGGAACACCAGCTGGATCAGGTAGCCGATTCCCATGACTCCGGCGCCCAGCGCCAGCGACGACCGGGGGCCGAAGGCCTTCGAGACCCGCGCCCCGAGGTTGGAGAACGCGAACATCATCAGTCCGCCCGGAGCCAGGTACAGCCCGGCCTTCACCATGGAGAGCCCGTTGCCGTTGCCGGTGGCGACCGGTGCCATCAGCAGCTGAACCGGGATGAGCGACATCGCGAACAGGCCGAAGCCGGCGGCCACCGACGCGGCGTTGGTCAGGGCGACGGTGCGGATGGCGGTGGTTCGCAGGTCCACGAGCGGATGGTCGCGGCGCAACTCGTAGGCGACCCACAGCGCGAACACGATCAGTGAGGCGGCGAACAGGCCGAGCGTGATCGTCGACGTCCAGCCCCACGTCGCTCCCTTGCTGAGCGGAAGCAGCAGCAAGGTCAATGCCGAGGCCAGGCCGAGGGCGCCGAGATAATCGAATCCGGCGATCCGGTGTGTCGGCGACCGTGGGACGACGACGAGAACGGCGGTCAGGCAGGCGAGGGACACGCCGGCCGCGCCCCAGAACAGCGCGTGCCAGTCGAACTGGGCGACGAAGGCGGCGAGCGGAAGCCCGAGCGCGCCGCCGACGCCCAGCGATGCGCTCATCGCCGCCACCGCGCTGCCCAGCCGTTCGGGAGGCAGGCAGTCGCGCAGAATGCTGATGCCCAGCGCGATGGCGCCCATGCCGACGCCCTGCAGACCGCGGCCGACCACGAAGGGGAGCAGACTGTCCGACAGCGCGCAGACGGCCGAGCCGAGGACCACCGAGGCGAGGCTCAGCACGAGGATCAGCCGTTTGCCGTACATGTCGCCCAGGCGCCCCGCGATCGGCGTGGACACCGCGCCGGTCAGCAGGGTGACGGTGAGCGCCCACGCGGCGTTGTCGTTGGAGGTGTGCAGATACTCGGGCAGCCGGGGGACCAGCGGGACGATGATCGTCTGCATCAACGAGACGGCGATTCCGGCGGCGCACAGTGCGGCGACGATCGCCGACGGCCGGGCTGGGGTGTCGCGGCGCCGTGCGCCGCGTGCATCGTCGGACACGGGTCAGCTCGGCGTCTCGGCCGAGGCAGGGATCGCTACCGCGCAGACGATGGTGACGAGGCACGCGGCGAGGGAGACGCCGATCGCTGCGAGGTAGCCGGTTGTCGAAGGATAGGCGTCGCCGTCGTCGAGGATGACCACGAAATGGGCTAGCAGCATGCCGACCACCGCGGCCGCGACCGACGTGCCAAGCGAACGCACCAGCGAGTTGACGCCGTTGGCTTCGCCGGTCTGGCGCTGGGGGACGGCCGACATGATCAGCGCGGGCATCACCGCGTATGCGGCGCCGATGCCGGCCGAAACGGTGCACGAGATCATCACGACATACCAGGGTGCCACGTGCCATCCGGCGGCCAACGGGAGCACCGCGATGACGTAGCCGAGCGCCATCATGGCGCCGCCCGCGGCCAGCGCGATCCGGCCGCCGAACTTCTTGGCGAGGATGGCGCCGACGGCGGCGAAGCCGACCATCGTCAGCCCGCCGGGCATGAGGAGAGCGCCCGCGGCGCTCATCGGCAGGTCGTTCCCGTTGCCCGATTCCGACGGCGCCATCAGGAGGAGGATCGGAACGACCGTGATCGCGAAGAAGGCGAAACCGGTGGCGGCCGAGGCCGCGTTGGTCAGGGCGACGGCCCTGGTGGCATTGATCCGCAGATCGACGAGCGGATGGGCGCGCCGCCACTCGTAGACGGTCCAGGCCGCGAAGATCGCGGCACCGCAGACGAACATCCCGACCACCCGCGGCGAGGCCCAGCCCCACGCCGCGCCCTTGCTCAGCGGCACCAGCAGCAGGGTGAGCGCCGCGACGAGGCCGAGGGCGCCGAGGTAATCGAAGCGCGCCTCGCGGTACGTCGGTGACTCCGGCACCACGGCGACGACGGCGATCAGGCAGACCAGTCCGAAACCGGCGGCCGCCCAGAACAGCGCGTGCCAGTCCCGCTGGGCGATGCCGGCGGCGACCGGCAGCCCGAGGGCGCCGCCGACGCCGAGGGCCGCGCTCATCAGCGCGACAGCCCCGCCGAGCCGTTCGGGCGGGAGGCAGTCGCGCAGAATGCCGATGCCGAGGGCGACGGCCCCATGCCCAGGCCCTGGAGTCCGCGGCCGACGAGGAACGGGGCGAGAGTGTCGGACATGGCACAGACGGCCGACCCGGCGACCACGGTGGCAAGGCTGAGGAGCAACAACAGCCGCTTACCGTACATGTCGCCCAGGCGTCCGGCGATCGGCATGGCGACCGCGGCGGCGAGGAGCGTCGCGGTGAGAGCCCATGCGGCGTTGTCGTTGGAGGTGCGCAGGTACTCGGGCAACCGTGGGACCAGCGGCACGATGATCGTCTGCATCAACGCCACCGCGACGCCCGCGACGCACAGTGCCCCGACGATCGCGGCCGGACTCCGGTCGGTGTCGCGAACCGTCTGCGCGGGAACGCCGCTGCGGTGCTCGGTCGGCACGGTGGTGGCCTCGGGGTCGGTGAACGCCTGGTGGCGAATGGGCAACTTTCAGGGTAACC
>NZ_BAEE01000074.1 GCF_000241265.1 Gordonia araii NBRC 100433 | reverse complement strand
ACTGCCCGTGGCAGAACGGCAAAGTCGAACGATACAACCGCACCCTGCAAACCGAGTGGGCCTACCGGCAGGTCTTCATCAGCAACGCCGAACGAGCCGCCGCTCTTGATCCCTGGATCGAGTTCTACAACAATCGACGACGCCACACCGCGCTCGACGGTCAACCGCCAACGAGCCGACTGTCACCAACGTGATGGCCGGGTACACCTAGCCGCCGAGTGGGCACCCCCCCTCCGCCGAGTGGGCACCCCACCTCCGCCGAGTGGGCACCTGAGCCCTGCCGAGTGGGCACCCCACCTTCGTCGAGTGGGCACCTGGCCTGGTCGGCCCGGGCCTTCTCGCTCGGATCTCGATACAACCGCTCCTTCGTCGCGGTCACTCGATCACCATCGCTACGACTGCGCCTTCGTCGCGGTCACTCGATCACCGTCGCTACAACGGCGCCTTCGTCGCGGTCACTCGATCACCATCGCTACAACGGCACCTTCGTCGCGGCCACTCGATCACCATCGCTACAACGGCACCTTCGTCGCGGTCACTCGATCACCGTCGCTACAACCGCACCCTTGGCACGGCCACTCGATCACCATCGACACAACCGCCTTTTGGCGTGCAACGTCAGTCGGCTATCGAGCCTGGCAGTCCCGCTAGGCGGAAAAGCTCCGGTTCGAAGAAGGCGCCGACGTGGGCGACCTTGCCGTCGACGATGGAGATGACGTCGAGCTGGAACGGGCGCCACACGTCCCGACCGTCGTCGTCGACCGCGCGCATGTACATCCCGGCGGCGGGCAGCCCGTTGCACGTCGTGGGAATCATCTTGATGTCGCCCGCATGCTGGGCCGGGCACTGCGTGAGGGTGAGGGTGCCGATCTCCTCGGCGCCGACGTACCAGCCAGGGAACGGCGGCATCTCCCACACCGCCTCGTCGGCGAGCAATCCGACCACGCCGTCGATGTCGTGGCGCTCGAAGGCGGCACAGAACTCGTCCCAGACGCGGCGCTCGTCGTCGGTCAATTCAGCGGCACGGCGGCCCTCGGGAATGGCGCCGTCGCCCAGCGTCTTGCGCGCGCGGGCCAGCGCGCTGTTGGCGGATGCGACGGTCATGTCGAGAAGGTCCGCTGTCTCGGCTGCGCTGAAGGCGAGGACGTCGCGCAGAATCAGCGCTGCCCGCTGGCGGGGCGGAAGTTCCTGCATCGCCGCGACCATGGCCAGTCCGATGCTTTCCCGACGGGTGGCGACGTCGGCCGGGTCGCCGAGCGCGCGGTCGGGCAGCGGCTGGAGCCACAAGGTTTCGTTGTCCGCCACGACCGGGACCTTCGGGTCGCTCGCGTCGGTACCGAGACCCGTGGGCAACGGGCGCCGGGCGCGACCGTCGAGTGCGGTCAGACAGGTGTTCGTGGCGATCTGATACATCCAGGTCCGGACCGACGACCGGCCTTCGAAGCGGTGGAACGCCTTCCACGCCCGCAGGTAGACCTCTTGCACCACATCCTCGGCATCGGTGGCCGAGCCGAGCATGCGATAGCAGTGCGCGAGCAGTTCAGCGCGCATGGCGACCGTGGCCGCCTCGAAGGCCTGGTCGTCAACGGTCATCGGTGAATTACCCCTGCTGCTGCTTCGCGTACTCGTCCGGCCCGGCCTCGACCGCGGCCTCGTCCATCCACATGATCTCCCACGTGTGGCCGTCCAGGTCGTCGAACGCCCGACCGTACATGAAACCGTGGTCTTCCGAGCGACCAGCGGTGGCGCCGCCGGCGATCGCCTTGTCGACGAGCGTATCCACTTCGTCGCGGCTCTTCGCGCTCAGCGCGATCAGGCAGCCGCTGGTCGACTTGGCGTCGACGATCTGCTTGTCGGTGAAGGTCTTGTAGAAGTCGTGCTTGAGCAGCATGGCGACGATGGCGTCGCCGAGCACGAGCGACGCCGCGTTCTCGTCGCTGAAGCGGTCGTCGAAGTGGTAGCCGAGGCCGGTGAAGAATTCACGCGAGCGCTCCAGGTCGGTCACGGGCAGGTTGACGAAGATCATGTCGTGCATCGGTCTCTCCTCGGTGTGCGCGGCCTCGCTGTTCGATGCCGTCATAGGGGTAGACCACCGCCGTGCCGCAAACTGATCGGTCCCCCGAAGAAAACTTTCGCCCGGCGTTTGTCGGGGGTCGGGCGCAATGTGAACATCAGTTCGATTGCGAACCGGATATCTGCAGGTAGGGAGGTGAATTCGGATGACGACGGCCAGCGCGTGCGACGACCAGAAAACTAACGGCGAGATCGCGTTGCCGGATTCGCCGTTGGAGTTGTTGCGGCTGGTCGACGCGGCGCAGGCCAAGCTGACGTCAGCGGTGTGGCCGGCCGTGACCGAGGACGATTTACTGACCGCGGCACGGCTGATCGAACGGTCGCGGTGTCGCGCTGAAGGTGTCGCCGCGCAGTTGTTCGCCGAGATCAATATTCGCGACGCCCACACTCGTGACGGATTCACCCACCCGATGACCTGGCTGGCGAAAGGCTTGCGGCTGGGCCGGTCGGAAGCCAAGAAGCGATACCGGCGGGCCGAGAAGATCGCCCGACTGAACGCCGCCAGCGGCGAGACGCTGGCACCCAAGCACCCGGCGACGGCCGCGGCAGTCGCCGACGGCGCCATCGCCGGTCAGCACGTCGACGTGATACGCGAGATCATGGGCAAACTGCCGTGGAGCCTGCCCGACGACGTCGAGTCCCAGGCCGAAGCCGATCTGGCCGCCATGGCGCGCGAACTCACCCCGCAAGAACTCCACAAGGCCGGCCTCGCCCTCCTCGCGTATCTCGATCCCGACGGTTCGTTGTCCGACGAGCGCGACCGGGCACGTCGTCGCGGCCTGACTCTGTCCCCACAGGGCACCGATCTGATGTCACACCTGACCGCGGACCTGCCGCCGATAGTGCGCGCGAAACTCGATCTGTTCCTGGCCAACTGGGCAGCGCCGGGAATGAACAACCCCGACGACACGAACGCCGAGCGCCTCGACGGACCGCTGGCCGCCCACGACACCGACGACCAAGTCGCCCAGGAAAGCCTCTCCGGCGCCCGCGCCCGCGATCACCGGACGCCCGAACAACGCAATATCGACGCCTTCGAAGCCATGCTCGACGCCACCTTGGCGAACTCGGCCACCGGTGCCCGAGCCGCGAACATCGGGCATGCGAGCACCAGGTCGTCGAAGAGAAAGACGATCCCTGGCCAGTTCATCGTTACCGCCACCATCGCCGACCTCAAAGCCGGCTGCGGACTGGGCCTGACCACCACCGGCACGCTCATCCCGATCCGCGAACTAGTCAACGCCGCCGCCCACCTGGACCCCAACCTCATCGTCTTCGCCGACCACACCCGCGAAATCCTGTATCACGGCCGCGCCAAACGCTCGGCCACCTTCCACCAACGATTAGCGTTGTTCGCCCGCGACCGCGGCGACACCCACCCCGACTCCGACACCCCGTTCATCCACACCCAAGCCCACCACCTACCCGACTGGGCCCAAGGCGGCACCACCGACATCGACAAACTCACCGCGACCAGCGGACCCAA
>NZ_BAEE01000075.1 GCF_000241265.1 Gordonia araii NBRC 100433 | reverse complement strand
GAAGACGATGACGTCGGCCGAATCGAAGGTCAGCACGGCCCGCGTGCCACGGCGGATCCGCGACTCCGGGGACAGCCGCGCGATGATCTCGCCGTCACGCACCTGCAGATGCGCATAGTTGTCCGACCCCAGGGACTCGAGCACGTCGACGTCGGCGATGATCTCCTGCCACACGCCGCCGGGCCGATCGGGTCGTCGGGTGCCAAGCGCCTCCCCCGCCAGTGCGGCGTCGTGGAAGTGCTCCGGCCGGATACCGAGGACCACCGATCCATCGGAGTTCTCCCGGCGCGCGTTCGCCTCCACACGCGCGGCGTCGGGGAGTTGCACCGGTCCGAGGTCGGTGGTCACGCCGTCGGGGCCGAGCCGGCCGGGCAGCAGATTCATGCTCGGCGACCCGATGAATCCGGCGACGAAGAGATTCGCCGGATGCCGGTACAGCTCGTCGGGGGTGCCGATCTGCTGGACGAATCCGTCGCGCATCACCACTACCCGGTCGCCAAGGGTCATCGCCTCGGTCTGGTCGTGGGTCACGTAAACCGTCGTGGTCTGCAGGCGCGCCTGCAGACGCGCGATCTCCACGCGCATGGCACCGCGCAGCTTCGCGTCGAGATTCGACAGCGGCTCGTCCATGAGGAAGGCCTTGGGCGAACGCACGATCGCCCGGCCCATCGCGACGCGCTGGCGCTGGCCGCCGGAGAGCTGGGCGGGCTTGCGGTCCAGATAGTCGTCGAGGCCGAGGATCGACGAGACCTCGGCCACCTTGGCCGCGATCTCCGCCTTACCCGGCTTGGGGCGCGCAAGCGTGAGCGGGAACGCGATGTTCTGCCGCACGGTCATGTGCGGATACAGCGCATAGTTCTGGAAGACCATCGCGATGTCGCGGGCGCGCGGCGGCGTTTCGTTCACGCGCTGACCGTCGATGCGCAATTCGCCGTCGGTGATGTCTTCCAGCCCGGCGATCATGTTGAGCGTCGTCGATTTCCCGCAGCCCGACGGCCCGACCAGGATGACGAACTCGCCGTCGGCGATGGTCAGATCCAACTCGGCGACGGCGACCGACCCGTCCGGGTAGCGCTTGGTGATGCCGTCGGCGACGATTTCGGCCATGTTCGGGTTACCCCTTCACCGCGCCGGAGGTCAGCCCGGCGACGATTCGACGTTGGAAGATGAGGACGAAGACGATGATCGGAATGGTGATCACCACGGCGGCGGCGGCGATCTGCCCGGTCGGTTCGGTGAACTCCGAGACACCGCTGAAGCTGGTGATCGCCACCGGCGCGGTGATCGCCCGCTCACTCGACGTCAGCGAGAGGGCCAGCAGTAGCTCGTTCCACGAGAAGATGAACACGAGGATCGCCGCGGTCACGACGCCCGGCGCGGCGAGCGGAACGATGACCCGGCGAAACGCCTGCGCACTGGTGGCGCCGTCGAGCTTGGCCGCCTTCTCCAGGTCCCACGGGATCTCGCGGAAGAAGGCCGAGAGTGTGTAGACCGCCAGGGGCAGGGCGAACGTGATGTACGGCAGGATCAGTCCCGGCCAGGTATCGAACAGGCCGAGGCGTCGCTCGATGTTGAACAGCGGAGTTACCAGCGAAATCTGCGGGAACATCGCGATCAGCAGGGTCGCTCCGACGAGGAGCTTCTTACCGCGGAAGTCCAGCCGGGCGATCGCATAGGCGGCCATCGTCCCGATGACCACGGCGATCACGGTGGTGATCAGCCCGATGCCGATCGAGTTGATCAAGGCGCTGGTGAATCCGCGGAACGCGAACGCGTCGCGATAGTTCGCCAAGGTGGGGTCGGTCGGGATGAGTCGCCCGTCGGTCGGATTGGATTTGAAGGACAGGCTCAGAATCCACAGCAGCGGGATCAGCGCGTACAGCACCACCAGCAGGTTGATGACCGACCATCCGAGCTTCTTCTTGACCACGGTCCTCACCTCCTGCCCTCGTCGTCGGCGCCGGGCGCCGAGGCGCCGAACCCTTTGATGAACAGGGCCGCGATCACGGCGACGCAGAGGAACACCAGCACGCTGATCGCCGAACCCGTGCCCAGGTTGAACGCTTTGAACAGATTGTCATAGCCAAGGATCGAGACCGAACCGGTGCCGCTGGCCCCCTTGGTGAGTACGTAGATGTTGTCGAAGATGCGAAACGCGTCCAGGGTGCGGAACAGCAACGCCACCAGAATCGCCGGCTTCATCAGCGGGATCGTGATGCGCCACAATCGAGTCCACGCGCCGGCGCCGTCGACGTGCGCCGCGCGCAGCAGGTCGTCGGGCACCAGCGCCAGCCCCGCCAACAGCAGCAACGCCATGAAAGGCGTCGTCTTCCACACTTCGGCGAGCACGATGATCGCCAGCGCCGGGAGTTGCTCGGTCAGCGGCGCCGACCCTTCCGGCAGCAGGTTGGCCAGGTACCCGGTCCCCGGCGTCCACGCGTAGTACCAGGACATGGCAGCGACGACGGTCACGACTCCGTACGGCAGGAGCACCATGGTGCGCACCGTGCCGCGCCCGACGATGGTGCGGTGCATGACCATCGCGATCGCCATGCCCAGCACGAGTTCGATGGCCACCGACACCACGGTGATCAGCAGGGTCACACCCAGGGCGCTCCACCAGTAACCGTCGGTGAGGACGGTGGTGTAGTTGCCCAGCCCGACGAACTCCGATCGCCCGGGCTGGGCCAGCGAGACCTTGTTCAGCGAAAGCCACACCGCGTAGCCGATCGGATACGCCGTGACCAGCGCCATCAGCAGTGCCGCCGGGGTGATGAGCAGATAGGCCAGCCGGCGGTCGCCGGTTCCCGCGCTCACGGCACCAGCCCTTCCCCGGCCAGCGCCTTGCGCGCCGCTTCGGCCAGCTCGTCGACCAGGTTCTCCGGATCCCACGCACCGACCGGGTGCAGCTTGGCCGCCAGCATCGTCGACAAGGTCGCGTACATGGGCGTCGACGGCCGCGGAGCCGCGCGCGCGTCCCCGAGCTGCAGCCGGATCAGGTTGCCCATCGGGAACGCCGATCGGAACTCCGGCTCGTCGTAGAGCGCCTTGGCCGTGGGCGCCTGCGACGCCTTCAACGCGTACTGCCGCTGCGCGTCGACGCCGGTGAGGCAGCGCACGGCCCGCCACGCGAGCTCCGTCTTCGTCGACCGCGTCGACACCGCCAGGTTCATCCCTCCCAGCGTGGACCGTGCGGGCAACGGTGCGGCGACACCGGGATACGGCGCGTAGGCGAAGCGCGTGGCGAGCACCTTGTTGGCCTCCGCCAGTTGCGCCGCGGTCGGTGCTGGCGCTTCCTCGGCGAACAGGCCGGCGAACTGCCGCATCTCCGGGAAGAACGGCACCTGCTGGTTCTGGTCGGTGCCGGTTGCCGCGTTCGACCGCATCGACGAGTAGACGTAGGGCCAGTTCAGCGCGAACGTCGCCTGACCGCGCTCCATTCCGAGCCGGGCCGGGTCCTCGGTGTTGTTCGACAGCGACGGATCGGCGCCCGGCGCGGTCGCCACCGCCTTGAGGACTCGCAGGGCGCGCACCGTCGCGGCGCGATGCTCGGGGGTGTCGTTCAGCGTGACGCGGCTCGGGTCGGCCGGGTCGAGTACCGACCCCCCCGCGCTGGTCAGCACCGAATTGAACCAGACGACCAGGCCTTCGTACTGTGCGCCCTGGACCATGATGTAGCTGGGCACGGGCCGGCGCTGGGCGGGAGGCAGCTCCGCATTCTCCTTCAGCACCGCCGTCCGGACGGTCTCGTTGTCGGCGAGCATCTGGTCCCACGTGCGCGGCGGGGTCCTGCGCTTGACGTAGCGGCGCAGCAGATCGGGCCGATACCAGAGCAGTTGCGTGTTGGCCCACGTCGGAACGGCGTACAGCCGCGGTTCGGGATCGTCGGCGGTGCGCCACGTCGCGGTGCGCAGCGGTCCGCCCAGCGCGGTGTCCCGCAGCGGCCCGGCGACGTCGTCGGGCACCGCCCGAGCCCATCCCGCGTCGGCGAACTCGGCTGTCCAGGTCACATCCATGGTGAACAGGTCGACCGAGGAATCCTCACCGGCGAGACGGCGAGCCAGCTGAAGACGCTGCCCGTCGGAGTCCTTCGGCAACCGGACAACCGAGATCCGATACCCGTCGGTGCACCCGGCGGCCACCGCTTCGATCGCCGCAGCATCGTTGCCCGCGACGTAGGCGGTGATGACGTCGGGGGCGACCGAGCTGCCGCAGGCGACGGCGAACGGGGCCGTCACGGCGAGCACGGTCGCTACGATGGCGCAGCGCTTCACCTTCAGATCCTCCTGAAGTTCGACGGCGGGACGAGATGACGGCGGACAGGCGTCAAATGGACAGCCGCGCCAGCATATCCCGCCCCTGCTCGGCGGTGGTCGGATCGCACAGCACGTCGTAGCGTCCGGCGACCAGCTGCATCGTCGAGGCGAAGTCGCGCTGCCCGCGCATCATCGCGTAAGGGATCGCCGACGAGACGACACCGAAGATGATGCCGCCGGCGACGCCCATCAGCAGGACCACCTGGGCCGGCGACACCACGAACGAGGCGAGCAGACCGATGAACAAGCCCAGCATCGCGCCGCCCGCGATGCCCTGGAGGATCACGCGGCCCCACGTCAGCCGCCCGGTGACACGTTCCACCTGCATCAGGTCGACACCGACGATCGTCACGTTCTGAACGGGGAAGTTCTGGTCCGAAAGGTGGTCGACGGCCTTCTGCGCCTGCGCATAGGTCGGGTAGGAACCGATCGGCCATCCCGAGGGCGGCGTCGGCAACCCGGGGGTGGCCGGCCGGCCCGGTTGTTGCGGCTGCATGGCTTGGCCTTTCTTCGATCGCCCGGCGTTTAGGCTTGTGACATGTCGGTGAGCAAGGTCTTCGTAGCCAGACTAGTGGGACTGGCCGTTCTTGGCCCCGACGGCGAGTCGATCGGACGTGTCCGTGACGTCGTGATTTCCATCCGGCTGTCCGGCCTTCCTCCGCGCGTCCTCGGTCTCGCCGTCGAGCTAACCACGCGGAAACGGATCTTCGTGCCGATTCTGCGAGTGACCTCGATCGACCCGCACAAGATCACGCTGACCACCGGGACGGTGAGCCTGCGGCGCCTGCACCTGCGCCCGGGCGAGGCGCTGGCAGTCGGGCAGGTCCTCGACACCCAGGTCCGGATCACCGACCCGGACCTGGAAGAACTGCACGGCGAGGACCTCAGCGTCATGGATCTCGGCATCGAGCGCGGGCGGACCCGCGACTGGCTGGTCACCCGCGTCGCCGTACGGGCCAACCGGCTCCGGCTGGCCCGCCGCGGCGGGATTCACGTCGTGGACTGGGCCCATGTCCAGGGGTTGACCCAGACCGCGTTGAACCTGCCCGGGCAGGGCGTTGCCGCGGTACTCCTGCAACTGGAGGGGATGCGCCCGGCGGACGCGGCGAACGTGCTGCGCGAACTGCCCGCCAAACGGCGCGAGGAGATCGCCGCCGCACTCGACGCCGAACGATTGGCCGACATCCTGCAGGAGATGCCCAGCGACGACGCCCGCTCACTGATCGCCGTGATGGGAACCTCGCGCACCCGCAACGTGCTCGGGGCCATGGAACCCGACGACGTGGCCGATCTCGTCGGCGAGCTGCCGCCCGGCGAGGCCGAACGGCTGCTGTCGCTGATGGCGCCCGAGGAATCCGAACCGGTGCGCCGTCTGCTCACCCACTCCCCCGATACCGCCGGCGGCATGATGACCCCCGAACCGCTGATCGTCACCGCGGCGACCACCGTCTCCGAAGCGCTCGCCCGCGCGCGCGACCCCGAGATCACGCCCGCCGCGGCGAGCATCCTGTTCGTGGTGCGGCCGCCGACCCAGACGCCGACCGGCAAGTACCTCGGCTGTGTCCATCTGCAGGTGCTGCTGCGCAATCCACCGGCCACGTTGGTCGGCGATCTCCTCGACACCGACCTCGGCCATCTGCGCCCGGAGGACTCGGTGGAGACCGTCACGCGCTACTTCGCCAGCTACAACCTGGTCTGCGGGCCCGTCGTCGACGAGGACGGCCACCTGCTGGGTGCGGTGAGCGTCGACGACCTGCTCGACGAGATCCTGCCCGACGACTGGCGCGAGACCGAACCGGAAGCCGAAACCGAACTCGACCTGGCGACGGGAGGCGGCCGGTGAGCAGCAGGGGACGCGGGCGCCGACTCGACCAACCGTCGGATCGCCGCCGCCCACCGATCTTCACGCTGGACTCCGACGTCGTCGGCGTCTACAGCGAGCGCCTCGCCCGTTTCCTGGGCACCGGCCGCTACCTCGCCATTCAGACCGTCGTCGTCCTGGTGTGGATCGCGCTGAACCTGCTCAGCTTCATCCACCACTGGGACCCGTACCCGTTCATCCTGCTCAATCTGGCCTTCTCCACGCAGGCCGCCTACGCGGCGCCTTTGATCCTGCTGGCGCAGAACCGCCAGGAGAACCGCGACCGGGTGGCGTTGGAGGAGGACCGCATCCGGGCTGCCGAGACCAAGGCCGACACCGAGTTCCTCGCCCGTGAGCTGGCGTCGGTCCGGCTCGCCGTCGGCGATACGGTCACTCGCGACTACCTGCGCAAGGAACTCGACGACCTCCTCGACGAACTGACCGAACGGCTCCGCACCGGCTCCAACCCCTCTCCCGACGTCGACGGCCCGGAGCCGGGGACGGCGAAGGAATCCTAGATTCGCGGGTTCGTTGCGCCCCGCCAATCCCAGGTCGTTATGCTGTGCAGTGGTATAGGACACATCGGTTGTCGGGGTGGATCCAGTCACAACGGGGTGATTTTCGATGAGTGGCATTGCGTTTTGGCGCCGCGCACACGGGCCGACGCGCCCGCGAGCGGGCCATCGCGCGCTGACCGCTGCGTTCGGGACCACGGTTCTCGGCGCGATGGTGCTCGGCTCGGCGACCTCTAGCGCCCTCGGCGGAGGTACTTCGACGGCAACGGCCAACGCCGAAGAGCCCGCCAGCGTGACGCAGGTCGTCGGGATCTCCCCCGCCGAGTACCACGCCGCCGCCGCGATGGCGCCTCCGAAGCCGACCGGTGACCCGATGATCTCACCCCAGTTCCGGCTCGCCGCGGGCATCCCGAACGGTCCGCTCGGGATTCCGGGCGTCGTGCTGACCGCCTACAAGATGGCCGCGACCCGCGTCGGAGCGGAAACGCCGAACTGCAAGCTGCCGTGGTTTCTGCTCGCCGGGATCGGACGCATCGAATCCGGGCACGCCGGCAACGGCAACGTCGACGAGTACGGCAACACTCGTCGGCCGATCCTCGGCCCGGCGCTCGACGGTTCGCTGCCCGGCAACGAAGTCATCCTCGATTCGCAGGGCAACGGGGCGCGGGCGATGGGTCCGATGCAGTTCATTCCCAGCACCTGGGCTTCGTGGGGTTCCGACGCCAACGGCGACGGCAAGTCCGACCCGCACAACATCTTCGACGCCACGTACTCTGCCGGCCGCTACCTGTGCGCCGGAGTCACCGACATCATGGCCGAGCCCAACCGGGTCGCCGCCGTCTTCCGCTACAACAGGTCCATGGCCTACGTGACGAACGTGTTGGCCTGGGCGGCCGCCTACTCCACCGGTGTCATGCCGACGCAGGGCATCCCCGATATGCACGCGACGCCGGTCGAGAAGGACGAGGACCGCAAGCCCGGGGATCGCGACCGCCGACGCGGCGAGCGCGGTGACCGGAACGACGAAAACTCCCCGGACGGCCGCGACCAGCAAGGCGACGCGCCGGAGCAGACCAAGAAGCCCAAGCCGAAGCAGCAGGACTGCTTCATCGTCTGCCTGCCTCCGGAACTCGGCGGGCCCAAACCGGCCCCGGCGACCCCCAAGGCGCCGAAAGCTCGACAGCCCGGCCAGTCGGGACAACCCGACCGGCCGGCTCAGCCTCGTCAGCAGCAGCAACCCGGTCAGCCGTCGCGCCCCGGCGTGCAGCGCTAGCCGACCTCGGCCAAGTCAATTTTGACGCTTCGTCACTCGTCGTTGGTCGATCCGGTTGTGCACATCTTCCACTTGCCGTCTTCTTTGATCAGGCGGTATTC
>NZ_BAEE01000076.1 GCF_000241265.1 Gordonia araii NBRC 100433 | reverse complement strand
TACCGGCGCCATCCCATCCGGGACGCTTTCCAGCAAGCTGGGTTTTTGGGTTGTTGACCCTCATTCGGGGCAACTCTCCCATCCTAACAGGCCGTAGTTCACCTGGCAAGTCGGAACTTGCCGGTTGAATCGGACTGGGCTGTCAGGAACATCAACGCGGAACCCGGTCTCCATATTCCGGCTCGCCCCTCGCGGGGCTGGCCGGCGGCGCCGTGGCGCGCTGACTTGAACGAAGTTACGCAACGGTGTCGCGGAGGTCAACTCGCCGTGCGGTGACGTCCGCCACACCGGCATCGTCCGGCGGATATGGCCAGTTCAGCGCGTGGAGCGCTCCACTTCGGGGTTCATGTAGGCACGCCAGCCGCCGTGCTCCGTGACGTCGGTGGCGCCGCTCACCGACTCCCGGTCGAAGACGAATCCCGTCACCCACCGGCCGTCGGCGAGTTCGACCTTGCCCAGGCTCATCGGCGCGGGCAGGTTGTGCAGGAACGACCCGAGCGCCGCGGGCGACATGCGATACAGCTCGCCGGGCAACGACGCGCCGTCACCGCCTCCGACGCGCACGAGCCCCGGCTTCGGCGGTACCGAGTCCAGCGCCACCATGCGGTAGGCGGCGCTCGTCTCGACCTCGCCGAGGAATCTCGCATGGGCCGCCACCAGCTGGTGGTGCAGCGGGAGGCTCCGCATGTGCGCACCGACGACGACCAGCTCGACACCCGAATCCCCGGTCACGACCGGGGACGGCTCGCCGGTCAACCGGGCGGCCAGATCCAGGACGACCTGGTCGGCGAACGCCGGTCCTACGAGCATCACGCCGAACGGCTCGCCCTGCGGGGTCGGTTCGCCCGGCACCGCGACGGCCGCCAGGTCGAGCAGATTGCAGAAGTTGGTGAACGTTCCCATCCGCCGGTTGATCGCCACGGGCTCGGCGGCGACCTCGGCGATAGTCGGGTGTTCGGTCGTCGTCGGCAACAGCAGGGCGTCGACGTCGGCGAAGCGCGCACGCCAGGTCGCCGCGGTCACCGCGAGCGCGGTCCGGTCGTCGACGTATCGGTGCGCGGGCTGGTCGGCGGAGGCCCGCACGATCGCCCCGACCACCGGGTCGACATCGTCGGGGTGAGTCTCGACGAACTCGCCGACGGCGGCATACCGCTCCGCGACGAGTGCGCTGTCGTACAGCAGCGTGGCGGCGTCGAGCAGATCGGCCATGTCGAGCGTCACCACCGTGGCCCCGGCCGCGGAGTAGGCGGCCACCGTGGCATCGAAGGCCTGCCGGTAGCCGGGCGACAGCGCCGCGAGGTCGGCCTCGGCGGGCACCGCGACCGTCGGCGACGCCGGGGCGGACTGCGGCGTGTCCGCGGGCCAGGTCCGCGACCTCGGATCACCGGGATCACCGCCGATCATCGCCGCGACAACGCGGCCGGCCAGACCGATGTCCCGCGCGAACACGGTGACCGCGTCGAAGTCGGGACACGCGGGTACGACCCCGGCCGTCGAGACCAGGCCCAAGGTCGGCTTGATGCCCACGATCCCGTTGAGCGCCGCGGGCACCCGGCCCGATCCGGCGGTGTCGGTTCCCAGCGCGACGTCGACCATGCCCAGGGCGACCGCGACGGCCGATCCCGAACTGCTCCCGCCGGAAACGCGGTCGGGCATCGTCGAATGACGCACCGCGCCGTACGGGCTGCGCGTACCGACCAGCCCGGTGGCGAACTGGTCCAGGTTGGTCTTGCCGAGCACCACGGCGCCGAGCGCGGTGAGCCGCGCCACCACCGTCGCGTCGGCCGCCGCACCGCGCGCGAACGCCGGGCAGGCGCAGGTCGTATCGAGTCCGCCGACGTCGATGTTGTCCTTCACCCCGACGAGCACGCCGGCCAGCGGCAGCTCATCGCCCCGGGCGACCCGGGCGTCGACATCGGCCGCCTGGGTGAGCACATCCGACTCGGCGCGCAGGCTGATCCACACCTCCGGCCGGTCGCATTCGGCGATCCTGGCGTACGCCTCCCGCACCTTCTCGACGACGGTCGAGCCATTCGATCCGATCACTACGCGCCCAGTCCTTCCTGCTCCTCGATCGCCACCAGCGCTGCGCCGGCGGCGACCTGGTCTCCTGCGGAGACCATAACCTTGCGCACGATGCCGGACGCCTCCGCCAGCACCGGGAGCTCCAGTTTCATCGCTTCCAGGGCGACGACCGGACTGCCGGCGTCGACCACGTCCCCCTCGGCCACTTCGACCCGCCACACGCCCGACATCATCGGGGCGGTGATAGCCCGGCACCCGTCGGGGATCTCGGTGTCCGCCCCGCCGCCGAGGCCTTCGACCTCCGGCGCCGACTCGGTCGCGAACTCCCCGGACTCCTCCCAGCGGACGCGTTCCGCGTCGAACGCCGTGCGCCGCCGCTCCTCCACCTCCGCGATGTCCTCGGCGTTGTCGGCCAGGAACGCCAGGTGTTCGGCATAGGCGAACTCACCCGTCTCGGTTTTCATCTCGTAGCGGCCGGCCGCCATGTCGGCGCGCAGGTCGGAGAGTTCCTCGGCCGAGACCGGGTACCAGCTCACCCGGTCGAAGTATCGCAGCAGCCACGGGCGCCCTTCCTCGAACGGCGGCTGTTGCCGATAGCCCGACCAGATCTGCAGCGTGCGGCCGACCAGCTGATAGCCGCCGGGCGACTCCATGCCGTACACGCACAGGTACTTGCCGCCGATGCCGACCGCGTCGGCCGGCGTCCACGTTCGGGCCGGGTTGTACTTGGTCGTGACCAGCCGGTGCCGCGGATCGAGCGGAACCGCCAGGGGCGCACCGAGGTACACGTCGCCGAGTCCGAGCACGAGGTAGTCGGCGTCGAACATGACCTGCCGCACCTCGTCCACGGAATCCAGTCCGTTGATGCGGCGGATGAATTCGATGTTCGACGGCAGCCACGGCGCTTCCTCCCGGACCCCGCTCCGATAGCGGGCCAGCGCCGCACGGATCGACGGGTCGTCGAAAGACAGCGGGAGGTGCACGCGCCTGCTCGCGACCCGGAGACCGGCGGTGTTCCCGATTCCGTCCTCGATCTCGCCGAGGAGACGCACCACGGTGCGCTGGTCGATCAGATCCGGCTGGAAGTGCACATGCAACGACCGCACGCCCGGCGTGAGGTCCACGAGACCCGCGATCGACGCCTCTTGCAGCCGGTCGCGCAGCACTTGGACCCGCATCCGCATGCCCAGGTCCAGCTCCATCGGCCCGTACTCGACCAGCACGTTGTCGTCACCGCCGCGCAGGTATTTGACTTCGGGTGTTCCGTCCCCGCCCTCGCGGCGGCCGAGCACGCCGTCGTCGGTCTCGCGGCGGCCGAGCAGCTCCGCTCCGAGGTCGTTTCGCCCGCGCAGCGGGACCGAGGCGCGCAACGCGTCCGCCCGCTGGTCGGAGACGGGCGCGAACCGGACGGTGTCGCCCGGCCTCATCTGCCCCAGCTTCCATCGCTGCGCCGAGATCACCGTCAACGGACATGCGAATCCGCCCAGACTCGGACCGTCCGGGCCGAGCAGGATCGGGGTGTCGCCGGAGAGGTTGAGCGCGCCGACGCTGTAGGGGCAGTCGTGCAGGTTCGACGGATGCAGTCCGGCGTCGCCGCCGTCGCTGCGCGCCCACGTAGGCTTCGGCCCTTCCAGGCGCAGACCGGTGCGGTTGGCGTGCGCTTGCACCGTCCAGGTGGCCTCGTAGAACTGCGCCAGATCCTCGCGCGTGAAGTAGTCGGGCGCCGGCTGCGGCCCTTCGCCCACCGCCACGACCCAGTCGTGCACCACCTCGGGGCGTTCGACGAGGGGGATGGCGGCCGGGACGTCGAGCCCTCCGCGATCCGGTTTGATGCCGAGGATGTCCCCGGTGCCGATCGCACGGCCGGTCACACCCCCGAATCCGCCGAGCGTGAACGTCGACGCGCTGCCGTGGTAGTCGGGTGCCATGATGCCGCCGCGCACGGCCAGGTAGGTCCGCAGCCCGGCGGCGCGCGGCGCACCGATCTCCAGGATCGATCCGCCGGGAACGGTCACCGGCTCCCACATCGGCACCGCGGCGCCGTCGACGGTGACCGGCGCGTCGGCTCCTGTCACGCAGACCACCGCGTCATCGGTGAATCTGATGCCCGGGCCCAGCAGGGTGGCTTCGAGCGCGTTCTCCCCGACCGGGTTGCCGACCCCGCGGTTGGCCAGCGCGAATGACAGGTCGTCGAACGGACCCGACGGCGGGATGCCCACATCCCACAATCCGAGCCGCCCGGGCAGATCCTGGATGGTGGTCGACAGACCGGCGCGGACGATCTCCATCCGGGGCGCGATCGTGGTGAGCGATTTCAGCGTCGCGGTGGTGTGGCGGGCGTCGAGCATCGGCGCGCTGGTGACGGCGGCGCGCAGTTGCGGCAGGTTGGTGGTGATCCCGTACAGCCGGGTGCCGTCGAGGGCCGAGCGCATCCGGTGCAGCGCCTCCGTGCGGCTGTCCCCGGCGGTGATCACCTTCGCGAGCAGCGGGTCGTAGTACGGGCTGACCTCGGTGCCGGTCTCCACCCACGTCTCAACCCGGGCCGGCGCCGTCGGCATCCGCACCCCGGTCAGCAGTCCAGCACTGGGCCGATAGTCGCAGCCCGGATCCTCGGCGTAGAGGCGAGCCTCGACAGCGTGTCCCCGGATCGGCGGTCCCGGTTCCGGCACGGCGGCCAGGAAGTCGGAGTCGCCGGCCGCCAGGCGCAGCATCCACTCGACCAGATCGACGCCGGTGACCTCCTCGGTCACCGGGTGCTCGACCTGCAGCCGGGTGTTGACCTCGAGGAAGGACGCTTCACCGCGCTCGGTGTCGTAGATGAACTCGACCGTGCCGGCGGACCGGTAGTCGACAGCGCCGAGGAGTTCGCGGCTGGACTCGACGAGCGACTCGACGACGCGGTACGACAAGCCGGGGGCCGGTGCCTCCTCGATGACCTTCTGGTTGCGCCGCTGCAGGCTGCAGTCGCGGGTGCCGAGCGAGACGATCCTCCCTCGACCGTCGCCGAAGATCTGCACCTCGACGTGGCGGGCGTGCTGGACGTAGCGCTCCAGGTAGACCGCCGACGATCCGAAGTTGTTCTCCGCCATGCGGATGACCCGCTGAAAGGCGGTGCGCAGTTCGTCGGCGTCGGCGCAGACCGCCATGCCGATGCCGCCGCCGCCCCCGGCGGCCTTCAGCATGACCGGATAGCCGATCTGTGCCGCCGACGCCGTGGCGGCGTCGAGATCGGCCAGCAGACCGCTGCCGGCGACCAGCGGCACGCCGGCGGCTTCGGCGGCGGCGCGCGCGGTGTGCTTGTCGCCGAACAGCCGGATCTGCGCGGCCGTCGGCCCGGCGAAAAACAGCCCGGCGGCCGCCACCTGCTCGGCGAATTCGGCGTTCTCCGAGAGGAAGCCGTAGCCGGGATGGATCACGTCGGCACCGGTGGCCAACGCGGCCTCGATCACCGCGTCGGCTCGCAGATAGGACTCGGTGGCGGGGGCCGGCCCGAGGCGCACCGCGCGGTCCGCCATGCGGACGTGGCGGGCGGCCTCGTCGGCGTCGGAGTACACCGCGACGGTCTCGACACCCAGCCGGGCCGCGGTGTCCATGACGCGGCACGCGATTTCGCCGCGATTGGCCACCAGGACCCGGTCGGGCACGCCGTCGAGCGGGGTTGCGGGGGTTGCGAATGGGGTCACTGCGGTCACCTCGTGATTCGGTCGGACATCGGGGTCGGGGGTGCTAGGCGCGGGTCGCCCGGACCAGTTGGGCCAGCTCGGCGGCCTGGGCGGCCCGCGCCGCGACCACCTCTCTGGACGCACCGATGTGGGCGACCAGCAGGTCCCGTGCGACGACCAGGTCGCCGTCGAGTGCGGCCTCGCCGATCGCGATGTGCTCGCCGATCGTCGCCACCATGCGGTCGTGGGTCAGGTAGTCGAACATGCGAACCGGCCGGATCCTCGTGTTGATCAGCGCGAGGGCCTCCGGGAGCGCCGCGTTGCCCGCGGCGGTGAGCAACGTGAGATGGAACTGCTCGTCCGCGGAGACGAAGCCGGCGTCGGGCTCCGGCGGGCGTCGGTGCAGCGTTTTCCACCTCGCCACCTCCGGGGCCAGCAGGTCGGCCCGGTGCCGTCGTCCCGGCTCGGCGGCGACCAGGTCCATGGCGCCCAGTTCGAGCATGGTGCGCGCCTCGTAGAAGTCGTTGAGCGTGTCCAGCCTCGGCCGGTGGGGATAGAGTCCCGAGTCGCGCCGCTCCACCAGGCCGTCGGCCAGCAGCCGGGCCAGCGCCTCGCGCACCGGGGTGCGCGAGACGTCGTAGCGCTCGGCGAGCTTCTCCTCCCCCAGCCGGTCCTCGTAGGAGAGCACCCCGTTCATCAGGTCGTCGCGCAACGCGCGGTAGACGATGTGGCTGCGCGACGGTCGGCGGTCGTCCATGGCTTCCTCCTCAGATCGTCAGCGCCTGGCGGACATCGGCCAGCGCCGCCTTGCCGCCGGCGCCGGACGACGTCACCCGCCCGGCTTCCAGGACGTGGTAGGTCTGCGCCGACTCCAGGGCGAACCCGATGTGCTGTTCGACGAGCAGCACGCCCAGGTCGCCGCGCTCGGTCAGCGACGTGATCGTGTTCTCTATCTCGGCCACCACCGACGGCTGAATGCCTTCGGTGGGCTCGTCGAGCACGAGGATGCGCGGTCCGGTGATGAGCGCCCGCGCGATCGCCAACTGCTGGCGCTGACCGCCCGAGAGCAGGCCGGCCCGCCGGTCCAGCAGACCGCGCAAGGCCGGGAACAGGTCGAGTGACTCCGCGACCCGCTCCTTCCCTCGCCGACGGCCGTCGGCGACCACCTGGAGGTTCTCGGCGGTGGTCAGGTGGCCGAAGCTCTGTTGTCCCTGCGGTACGTAAGCCAGGCCGCGGGCAACGCGGGCGCTGGGCCGCATCGCGGTGATGTCCTCACCGTCCAGCAGCACCTTTCCGGTCGAGGCCTTCAGCAGGCCGACCGCGGTGCGCAGCAGCGTCGTCTTGCCCGCTCCGTTGTGCCCGAGGACGGCGACGACGCCGTCGGACGGGACGTCCAGGCTGATGCCGTGGACGACCTCGGTGCGCCCGTATCCGGCGTGGATGTCGATGAGCTGAAGCATGGCCGTCACTTCCCTTCCCCGTCGGCCCCGGCCGCGGTGGCGCTACCGAGGTAGACCTCCTGGACCTTGGGGTTGGCCTGGACTTCGGCCACTGTGCCCTCGGCCAGCACCCGCCCGCCCGCCAGCACGGTCACCGACGTGGCGAACCGGCGCATGAATTCCATGTCGTGCTCGACGACGACCACGGTGCGTTCCCCGCCGATGCGGCGCAGCAGCTGGCCCGTCTCCTCGCGCTCCTCGTGGCTCATGCCCGCGACCGGTTCGTCGAGCAGCAACACCGAGGCGTTCTGCACCAGCAGCATGCCGATCTCCAGCCATTGCTTCTGCCCGTGTGCCAACACGCCCGCGGGCGCGTCCCGCAGATCGGCGAGGCCGGTGGTCTCCAGCGCTTCGGAGATCGCCTGCGGCATCGTGGCCGGTCGGCGCCGCAGCATGGTCAACGCGGACCGGCCGGCGCCCGCGGCGATGTCGAGGTTCTGCGTCACCGTCAGTTCCTCGAAGACGCTCGCGGTCTGGAAGGTCCGCCCCACCCCGAGACGCGCGATGTGATGGACCTTGCGGCCAACGAGTTCGACACCGGACTTCTGCGCCGATCCGGTCGCCGGAACCAATCCCGTCACGGCGTCGATGAAGGTGGTCTTGCCCGCGCCGTTCGGCCCGATCAGGAACCGCAGGTCGCCCTGCATCAGGGTCAGGTCGACGTCCGACAGCGCACGGAACCCGTCGAACTCCACGCTGAGCCCGCGCACCTGGAGGTACTCGCTGCTCATCCCGGCGTTGCCGCCGACGACGGGCGCTCGCCCTTCGGCGCCCCGGGTAGTCGTCTCGTTCACGGTGTCGCTCCTGCCGTCGTGACCGCCAGGTCGGCGGAGGGTTCGGGTGGTGGAGGTCGCCTGCGGCGGCGGATCAGGGTCACCAGGCCTGCCAGGCCGGCCGGGAAGAAGCCGACCACGACGATGAACAGCAGCCCCTGCGCGTACACCCACGCCGACGGGAAGTTCTCCGAGAGCCCCGTCTGCGCCCACGCCACCGCGATGGCGCCGAGCACCGGGCCCAACAGTGTCGTGCGCCCGCCGATCGCGACGCCGATGAGAAAGGCGATGGAGGGCACGATGCCGATGTCGGCGGGTGAGATGATCCCGACGATCGGCACGAACATGGCTCCGGCGACACCGGCGAAGAGTGCGGCTACGGCGAAGGCGACGAGTTTGACCACCGCCGGGTCGTAGCCGAGGAACCGCACGCGTTCTTCCTGGTCGCGCACCGCGACGAGAAGTTCGCCGTAACGGCTGTTCATCAGCTGCCGGGTCAGCGCGACCATCACCAGCAAGGTCCCGGCCGCGATGAAGAACAGCAGACGCTTGTTCACCGGGTCGTTCAGCGCCAGGCCGAAGAAGCTCCGGAACCGATTGAGCCCGTTGCTGCCGCCGATCGACGCCTGTCCGACCAGCAGCGTCGCGAACGCCGCGGCGAGCGCCTGGGACAGGATCGCGAAATACGCGCCTTTCACCCGGCGGCGGAACACGCCGAGGCCGAGGACCACGGCCAGCGCGGCGGGCAGCACCAGGATCGCGATGACCGTGACCACCGGTGAGGCGAACGGCCGCCAGTACGACGGCAGCGACGAGATGCCCTGGATCTGCATGAAATCCGGTACCGCGTCGCCGCGCAGCGCGGCATCGGACAGCTTCAGGTGCATGGCCATGATGTAGGCGCCCAGGCCGAAGAACACCCCCTGCCCCAGGGTGAGCATTCCTCCCCGTCCCCAGGCCAGGCCGATGCCAACGGCCACCATGCCGAAGCACAGGAACTTGGCCAGCAGGTTGAGCCGGAAGTCCGACAGGACGACGGGCGCCAGGCCGAACAGGAGGATCGCGGCGATCGCGAAGCCGGCGAACGGCCGCCAGCGATCCGGTAGCGAGAGTGCGGTGAGCGACGGCATCAGGTCAGACTCCTCGTGGCGACGGTGAACAAGCCCTGCGGACGGATCTGCAGGAAGACGACGATGAGCGCGAAGACGATCACCTTGGCCACCGACGCCGTCGTGCTGTACTCGATGAACGAATTGAGCAATCCGAGCGCGAACGCGGCGATCACCGCACCCCTGATCTGGCCGAGGCCGCCGATCACCACGACCAGGAAGGCGTCGATCAGATAGCTCATCCCGGTGTTGGCGCTGGTGGCGCCGATCAGCGTCAGCGCGACACCCGCGACCCCGGCCAGCCCGGATCCGATGAAGAACGTGGTGATGTCGGTGGCGCGACTGGACACGCCGCTGGTCTCCGCCAGGTCGCGGTTCTGCACCACGGCCCGGATGCGACGGCCGAGGGCGGTGTATCGCATCGTCACCGCGACCGCGACCACGCAGGCCACCGCCAGGACGAGGATGAAGATCCGCGTCTTGGGGACGACGGCGCCGAGAATGTCGACGCCGCCGTCCAGCCATTCCGGGGCCACGACGCGCACCGCCGGTGCACCGAAGATGTCGCGTGCCGCCTGCTGCAGGATCAGCCCCACTCCGAACGTCACCAGCAGCGTGTCCAGCGGACGGTGGTACATCCGCTGGATCAGCGTGACTTCCAGCAGCGCGCCCATCAGCCCGCCGACGAGGAACCCGATGACCAGCGAGACCAGCAGCGAGACACCGGCGTCGGCGATCAGATACTTCTGGACCGAGTAGGCCGTGTAGGACCCGGCCATGATGAACGCCCCGTGCGCCATGTTGATGACGCCCATCTGGCCGAAGGTGAGCGAAAGGCCCAGCGCTGCCAGCAACAGGATCGACCCCAGGCTCAGGCCGGTGAATGTCTGTCCGATCACCACGTCCACGTGATGCTCCCGTCGTCGTCGGTTGCGGTGCTCAGCCGCCGAGGCCCGCGGCCCAGGGGTAGTTCTTCAGGTACGGGTCCGGCGAGATCGGCTTGCCCGAGTCCCACACCGTGTGGATCAGCCCGTCGGAACGGATTTCGCCGATCCGCGCGGTCTTGGTGATGTGGTTGTTGTCCCCGTCGATGCTGACGGTGCCTTCGGGGGCGTCGAAGGTGACGCCGCCGGCCGCCTTCTGCACGTCGGCGACGGCGAACGAATTCGCCTTCTCGACGCTGAGCTTCCACAGGTAGACCGAGACGTAGGCCGCCTCCATCGGATCCGACGTCGGCTTGTCGGCGCCGTAGCGCGCCTTGTACGCCTCGACGAATCCCTTGTTCTTCGGGCCGTCCACGGTCTGGTAGTAGTTCCAGGCGGTGAGCTGGCCCTCGACGTTGCCGACGCCGATGCCGCCGACCTCTTCCTCGGCGATGGAGACCGACACGACCGGCATGGCCTTGGCCGTCAGACCCACGTTCTTGTACTCGCGGAAGAAGGCGACGTTGGAATCACCGTTGAGCGTGTTGAACACCGCGTCGGCGTTCTTGGTGCGCACCTTGTTGACGATGGTGGAGAAGTCGGTCGAGCCGAGCGGGGTGTAGTCCTCGCCCAGGATCTCGATGCCGTTCGCCTGTGCGTAGGACTTGATGATCCGGTTCGCCGTTTGCGGGAACACGTAGTCGCTGCCCACCAGGTACAGCGACTTGACGCCCTTCTCCTTCAGGTAGTCCAGCGCGGGCACGATCTGCTGGTTGGTCGTAGCGCCGGTGTAGAAGATGTTCTTCGACGACTCCAGGCCCTCGTACTGGACCGGGTAGTACAGCAGCGCGTTCTTGTCCTCGAACACCGGCAGCATCGCCTTGCGACTCGACGACGTCCAGCCGCCGAAGACGGCCGCGACGCAGTCGTTGCTGATCAGCTTCTCGGCCTTCTCGGCGAAGACCGTCGGTTCGGAGGCACCGTCCTCGCCGATCACGTCGATCTTCTTGCCGAGCACTCCGCCCGCGCCGTTGATCTCGTCGACCGCGAGCTTGATCGAATCGCGCACCGTCACTTCGGAGATCGCCATCGTGCCCGACAAGGAGTTCAGCGAACCGACTTTGACCCGGTCGCCGGAGGTATCCCCGCAGGAGGCCGCCGAGGATCCGGTCGAGTCACTTGCCGAACTGCCACAGGCCGCGAGCAGCAGGGTCGCGGTCGCGAGTGCTGCGGCGGAGAAGACCGTGGCCGGCCGTCCCCGTCGTCGGACTCGCGACGATGGGTGGTAAGAGTCGTTGATGGTCATGGGTCGGTCTCCGCTCGCTCGGTTCCGACCTCATCGGCGCGGTTCTGGGTGCACGAGATCACCACAGGAGAGTTGGTCGGTTCTCCTGCCCCGCGAGAGATGAGATGTCGGAGTGACTGGGAAATCGGCGTCAGGCGCCGAACTTGTATACAACGCTGAATACAAGTGGCAACGCTACGGAGCCGGTGTTACCGCGCTGTGTCCGAGCGTGAAATCGCCGTGTCCATGCGTGAAATCGGCGTATCAGAGACCGGGTCAGTCCGAGACGCGCTCGATCTCCCCGCCCAAGGAGCGCAACTGCGCGACGAAATCGGGGTATCCGCGATCGATGTGCTCCACATCGTGCACCTCGGTGACTCCGTCGGCGACCAGGCCGGCGAGCACGAGACCCGCCCCGGCGCGGATGTCCGACGACCAGACGGGAGCGCTCGACAACTGTTCCACGCCGCGGATGACCGCGTGGTGGCCGTCGGTGCGGGCGTCGGAGCCCAGGCGGACCATCTCCTCGACGAAGCGGAACCGCGCTTCGAAGACGTTCTCGGTGACCACGGACATGCCGTCGGCGATCGCTGCGAGGCCGATGACCATCGGCTGCAGGTCGGTCGGGAATCCCGGATACGGCAGCGTCGACACGTTGATGGCCTCGGGCCGCGCGTCCTGCCGGACGCGGAATCCGTCGTCGAACCGGTCGACCTTCGCACCGGCGTCGACGAGCTTGTTCAGCACCAGCGCGAGATGCTCGGGCAAGACGCCCCGCACGGTGACGTCTCCTCGCGTCATGGCCGCGGCGATCCCCCACGTCGCCCCGACGATGCGGTCGCCGACGACTCGGTGCGCGGTCGGCCGCAGCGCGGGGACCCCGGTGACCGTCAGCGTCGAAGTACCGGCGCCGTCGATCTGCGCGCCCATCTCGGCGAGCATCTCGCACAGGTCGACGATCTCCGGTTCCCGCGCGGCATTGTCGACGGTCGTGACCCCGTCGGCCAGCACCGCGGCCATGAGGATGTTCTCGGTGGCGCCCACGGACGGGAACTCCAGGGCGATGGGCGCACCGGTCAGCCGCTCGGCGGAGGCGACGACGCATCCGTGCTCGATCGAACTCTCCGCCCCCATCGCGCGCAGGCCGGCCTGGTGCATATCGAGCGGGCGCGACCCGATCGCGTCGCCCCCCGGCAGCGCCACCACGGCTTGCCTGCATCGCGCCATCAACGGGCCGAGGACACAGACCGAAGCGCGGAACTGCTTGACCGCGTCGAAATCGGCATGATGACTGGGCATCGCGGGCGAGACGATGGTCACCTCGTCACCGTCGACGGTCACGTCGGCGCCGAGTCCCCGGAGGACATCGGCCATCAACGGGACGTCGGCGATGTCCGGTGCATTGGTCAGGACGGTGGTGCCCTCCGCCAACAATGCCGCAGCCATCAGCTTCAGCACGCTGTTCTTTGCGCCGGTCACCTGTACTTCACCGGAGAGGCGGGCACCGCCGGACACGAGAAAGCGATCACTCACCCCAGTAGCTTATCCACTACCGTTGAGGCCATGGCCGTGCACCTCACCCGGATTTACACCAGGACTGGCGACGACGGAACCACCGGACTGTCCGACTTCTCCCGAGTGGCGAAGAACGACCTGCGTGTGGTCGCCTATGCCGATTGCGACGAGGCCAACGCGGCCCTGGGCATGGCGCTCACCATGGGCGACCTGGCCCCCGCGGTCAGCAGCGTGCTGACGACCGTGCAGAACGATCTCTTCGACGCCGGAGCTGATCTGTCGACCCCGGTGGTCGCCGACCCCAAGTACCCGCCGCTGCGGATCGAGCAGTCCTACATCGACTCCTTGGAGCGGTGGTGCGACGAGTTCGGCGAGGAGCTGCCCGCCCTGGATTCGTTCATCCTGCCCGGCGGCAGCCCCGGATCCGCCCTGCTGCACAACGCCCGCACCATCGTGCGCCGGGCCGAACGGTCGGCCTGGGCCGCGATCGACGCGCATCCCGAGGACACGTCGGTGCTACCAGCCAAGTACCTCAACCGGTTGTCCGACCTGCTGTTCATCCTCGCCCGTGTCGCCGCCGGCCCGGCCGGCGACGTCAAGTGGGTCCCCGGCGGCGACCGCGAGCGGCCGTCGTCTCAGTAGGCCTGATTCACGCCGACCTGCGGTGCGCCCGTCGCGGCGGGGAGGATTCCAGCCAGGCCTGCAGTGCGGTCAGCGCCTCGGGCGGCATCCCCAACTCGTAGGCGCCGCCGTCGCCGTCGGCCCCCGGCGCCAACTCGATGATCACCATGCCGTCGAGGATCTCGCGCTCGGTGCCGCGCGGCTCCCGCTTCGCGACCACCGTCATGGCGCTGCGGATCAACGTCACCGTCGGTCCCCGCCAAAACGTCACCAGCCGGTAGTAGACGAGCGTGTTGTCACCGTAGTGAGCCGATCCGTGCCGCCACCCTTGATCCTCGGCGGCCGGAATCGGCCGCAACAGGATCGGCGTACCCGTGCGCCTCATCTCGGACAGGCGGTAGACGGCGGCCGCGGCCACCACGGTGGCGACGACCAGGGCGATGGCCAGCACGATGACGCCGATGATCATCGGCCCGCGGCCTTCCTCGACGGAAGCGCCGAAAACACCAATCGCCCGAGAGGTGTCGGACACCTGTCGGGCGATTGGCGGAAAAGCACAGCTACCTGGCCAGCGCGGCGGCAGCGGCGAGTCGGGACTTGGCGAGTTGATGCGCGGCGCTGCCCGGCTCAGCGGACTCCAGCGCCGCCTCCTCGGCCGCCACGTCGACCGTGTGCGCCCACTCGGCCGTCTCCGCGAGGATCGTGACGACCTCCGCGGCAACCGAGAGGAACCCGCCGGTCACCGCTGCCACGCGGCGCTCGCCGCCGGCCTCGGTGATCGCGACGTACCCGCCCTCGGTCAGCTGACCGAGCAGAGGCGCGTGGCCCGCGAGAATGCCGACCTCGCCGTCGGTGGTCTGCGCGACGAGCAGGGTCGCATCGCCGGAGTACAGGCGCTCGTCGGCCGAGACGACCTCGACCCGAAAGCTCTTGTCCGCCATCGCCGTCCGCTACTTCCCGGCGATCTTGGCCGCTGCGGCCTCGACGTCGTCCAGACCGCCACAGCTGTTGAAGGCCTGCTCGGGCAGGTGGTCGAATTCGCCCTTGCACACGCGGTCGAAAGCCTCGATGGTGTCGGCGAGCGGCACCACGGAACCCTTCTGCCCGGTGAACTTCTCGGCGACGAGGAAGTTCTGTCCGAGGAACTTCTGGATGCGGCGCGCACGCGCGACGGTGACCTTGTCCTCCTCGGAGAGCTCGTCCATACCCAGAATGGCGATGATGTCCTGCAGCTCCTTGTACTTCTGCAGGATGCGCTTGACCTCGTTGGCGACGCGGAAGTGCTCGTCGCCGACGATCGAGGCTTCCAGGATGCGCGAGGTCGACGTCAGCGGATCCACGGCCGGGTAGATACCCAGCTGCGAGATCGGCCGCGAGAGCTCGGTGGTGGCATCCAGGTGGGCGAAGGTGGTCGCCGGCGCCGGGTCGGTGTAGTCGTCGGCGGGGACGTAGATCGCCTGCAGCGAGGTGATCGAGCGACCCTTCGTCGAGGTGATGCGCTCCTGCAGCTCACCCATCTCGTCGGCCAGCGTCGGCTGGTAACCGACCGCGGAAGGCATGCGGCCCAGCAGGGTCGACACCTCGGAACCGGCCTGGGTGAAGCGGAAGATGTTGTCGATGAACAGCAGCACGTCCTGGTGCTGCACGTCGCGGAAGTACTCGGCCATGGTCAGCGCCGAGAGGGCGACGCGCATACGCGTCCCCGGCGGCTCGTCCATCTGGCCGAACACGAGCGCGGTGTCCTGGAGCACGCCCATCTCCTCCATCTCGAGGTGGAGGTCGGTGCCCTCACGGGTGCGCTCGCCGACGCCGGCGAACACCGAGGTGCCGGAGAACTCGCGGGCGATACGGGTGATCATCTCCTGGATCAGAACGGTCTTGCCGACACCGGCACCACCGAACAGACCGATCTTGCCGCCCTTCACGTACGGGGTCAGCAGGTCGATGACCTTGATACCGGTCTCCAGGATCTCGGTCTTACCCTCGAGCTGGTCGAACGCCGGCGGCTTGCGGTGGATGCCCCACTGCTCGCCGTCGCGGCCGGTGCCCGGCGCGTCCAGGCAGTCGCCCAGCGCGTTGAACACGTGGCCCTTGACGACGTCGCCGACCGGCACCGAGATCGGCTTACCGGTGTCGGAGACGGCAGCACCGCGGACCAGGCCGTCGGTGGGCTGCATCGAGACCGCGCGCACGACGTTGTCGCCGAGGTGCTGGGCGACCTCGAGGGTCAGGGTCTTGGCCACTGCCTCGAGGGCGATCTCGCAATGCAGCGCGTTGAACAGGTCGGGGATGGCGCCGCGCGGAAACTCGACGTCGACGACGGGGCCGATGACGCGGGCAACGCGGCCCACGCCGGCACCCGACTTCGCGTCGGCCTTGTCCGATACTGCTGCGGTCATGGTGTTTCTCTTTCCTCGGTAGTCGTGGGGTCTTAGTGGGCCAGTGCCTCGACGCCGCCGACGATCTCGCTGATCTCCTGCGTGATCTGGGCTTGGCGTGCCTGGTTGGCCTGGCGGGACAGGGTCTTCTCGAGCTCGGTCGCGTTGTCGGTGGCCGCCTTCATAGCCGTACGGCGGGCCGCGTTCTCCGACGCGGCGGAATCGAGCAGCGCGGCGAAGATGCGCGACGCGACGTAGCGCGGCAGCAGCGCGTCCAGCAGCTCCTTGGCCTCCGGCTCGAACTCGATCTCCGGGCCGACCTCGGCGCCGGTGTCGGTGTCGAGGATGTCCTCGCCGGTGTTGAACTGCTCGATCTCGAACTCGACGTCGATCGGGGCCATGCGACGCACCGTCGGGCGCTGCGTCAGCATCGACACGAAGCGCGTGTAGACCACGTGCAGCTCGTCGTAGCCGTCGACCTCGACGGTCTCGTTGCCCGTCGTGTCGGCGTCGAGCTCGACCTTCTCGTCCGAACCGGCCAGGAACGCGTCCACCAGGTGCTTGATCGCACCGGAGATGTCGGCGAACACCGGCTGCTGGGAGAACCCGGTCCAGCTGGCAACGACCGGCCGGTCGCGGAAGCTGTAGTACCCGACGCCCTTGCGGCCCATCACGTAGAGGACCGGCTCTTTGCCTTCCGAGCGGAGCAGCGCGATGAGCTCCTCGGTCTCGCGCAGCACGTTGGCGTTGTAGCCGCCGCACTGACCGCTGTCGGAGGTGACGACCAGGATCGCCGCCCGGCGCGGGTTCTCCCGCGCCGTGAGCAGCGGGGAGTCCAGCGACACCGAGGCGCTCGCCAGCGTGGTGACCACCTTGGTGATCTCCTGCGCGTACGGCCGCGCCGCGGCCACCCGGGCTTGCGCCTTGGTGATCCGCGAGGTCGCGATCAGTTCCTGCGCCTTGGTGATCTTCTTGGTCGACTGGATCGACCGGATCCGCGAGCGCAGCTCCCGAATGGTTGCCATTGCCCTACTTCTTCTTCTTGGTCACCCGGATGGTCTCGGGCTCGACTTCATCGGCGTCGAGGGCCGGGGCCTCCGGATCGTTGACGACGCGGGTTCCGTCGCTGGCGACGAAGCCCTCCTTGAAGTTGTTCGTCGCCTTGGTCAGCACCTCGATGTCGTCGTCGCTGAGCGCACCGCCGCCGGCGATGCTCTTGTAGACGCTCGCCGCGCTGTGGTGCAGGTCGGCCAGCAACTCGGCCTCGAAGCGGCGGATGTCGGCGACCGGGACGGAGTCCATGAAGCCCTCACCGCAGAGGTACAGCGACACGATCTGGTCTTCGACCGACACCGGGCTGTACTGGTCCTGCTTGAGCAGCTCCACCCAGCGGGCGCCGCGCTCCAGCTGCGCCTTCGACGCGGCGTCGAGGTCGGAGGCGAAGGCCGAGAAGGCCTCCAGCTCGCGGTACTGCGCCAGTTCCAGGCGCAGCGAGCCCGACACCTTCTTGAGGCCCTTGGTCTGGGCCGCACCGCCGACGCGCGACACCGAGATGCCGACGTTGATCGCGGGGCGCACGCCCTTGTTGAACAGGTCCGACTCCAGGAAGACCTGGCCGTCGGTGATCGAGATGACGTTGGTCGGGATGAACGCCGACACGTCGTTGGCCTTGGTCTCGATGATCGGCAGGCCGGTCATCGAACCGCCGCCCATCTCGTCGGAAAGCTTCGCACAACGCTCCAGCAGGCGCGAGTGCAAGTAGAAGACGTCGCCCGGGTAGGCTTCGCGGCCCGGCGGGCGGCGCAGCAGCAGCGAGATCGCGCGGTAGGCCTCGGCCTGCTTCGACAGATCGTCGAACACGATCAGAACGTGCTTGCCCGCGTACATCCAGTGCTGGCCGAGGGCCGAACCGGTGTAGGGCGCGAGCCACTTGAAGCCGGCCGAGTCGGACGCGGGGGCCGCGACGATGGTCGTGTACTCCAGCGCGCCGGCCTCTTCGAGGGCGGTCTTGACGCCCGCGATGGTGGAGCCCTTCTGGCCGATCGCGACGTAGATGCAGCGGACCTGCTTGTCCGGGTCGCCGGTCTTCCAGTTGTCCTTCTGGTTCAGGATCGCGTCGATGCAGACCGCGGTCTTGCCGGTCTTGCGGTCGCCGATGACCAGCTGGCGCTGGCCGCGGCCGATGGCCGTCATCGCGTCGATCGCCTTGATACCGGTCGCGAGCGACTCCTCGACCGGCTGGCGCTCGAGCACGGAGGCGGCCTGAAGTTCGAGGACGCGATCCGCCTCGGCCTCGATCGGGCCGAGGCCGTCGATCGGGGCGCCGAGCGGGTCGATGACGCGGCCGAGGAAGTTGTCGCCGACCGGCACCGAAAGCACGTTGCCGGTCCGCTTGACCTCCTGGCCCTCCTCGATGTTCTCGTAGTCACCGAGGATGACGGCGCCGACCTCGTCGAGGTCGAGGTTCAGGGCCACGCCGCGGATGCCGCCGGGGAATTCCAGCAGCTCGTTGGCCATGGCTCCGGGCAACCCGCTCACGTGGGCGATGCCGTCGCCGGTGTCCACGACAGTGCCCACCTCTTCGCGGGTGGCCTTCGTGTCCACCTCCTTGGTGTAACTGCTGAGCGCGCTCCGAATCTCATCGGAGGAGATGGTCAACTCCGCCATGTGCTTACTCTTCCTGGCTCTGGTGATCGGGTCTCGATCAAGGTTTGCGTTTGTGGACTTGTGTCAGGGCGTCGCGCTACCGCAGCCCGCGGCGGACTGCCGCGAACCGGCCGGCAACGCTGCCGTCGATCTGCTCGTCGCCGACCCGGACCACCACACCGCCGAGGAGGGCGGGGTCCACATCGACGTGAAGGGTGACCGGCGACCCGAGGTCTGCCTCGAGATCGGAGGCCAGCTTGGCCTGCTGTTCGTCGCTGAGCGCCGCGGCGGCACGCACGTGCGCGACGCGCCGCCCGTCGATCGCCGCTGCCGAATCGGCCAGCGCGGCGAGCGCGTCGCCCGGCGCCTGCCTGGCCCGCTCGACCGCGTCGACGGCCAGCTTCTCGGTAACCGGGTTGACCTTGCCCGCGATCAGGGAACGGAGCAGTTCGGCCCGGTCGGCGGTGCTGCGCGCCCGGTCCGACAGTGCCTGCTCCAGTTCGGGATCGCTGGTCACGATGCGACCCAGCCGGAACAGCTCGTCCTCGACGGCGTCACCGTTCCCGGCCGCCGCGGCCGAGCGCAGCAGCGCCTCGACCCCGAGGTCGTGCACCCCCGACACCAGGTCCGCTGAGGTAGACCACTCTCCGCCTGCGACCGCCGCGACGACGTCTCGGGTGGGCTCGCCGACTTTGCCCGCGAGAATCGTTCGGGCGACCTCGCCGCGCTCGGCGGGCGGAACCGCCGCCTCGGAGAGCGCGGACACCAGCGCCCGGTTCCCTTCGAGCAGACGCGACACCGCGAGCAGCTCGTCACCGGTCGTTGCGCCGCTGTCGGCGGAGTCGACCGCCGACTCGAGCACACTGCGGGCCCTGGCGAGGGCTTCGCGACTTGATGCTGCGTACATCTACCTCTTCGTTCCTGTCTCGTTGACGCGCCGGCCGCGACTACTTGGCGGCCGGGTCGATCTCGGCGAGGAAGCGTTCGATGGTGGCCGACTGGCGCGACGCGTCGCCCAGCGACTCACCGACCAGCTTCTCGGCCAGATCGATCGACATCTTCCCGACGTCGTTGCGGAGCTCGGAGACCACCTGTTGGCGCGAAGCCTCCAGCTGCTGGTTTCCGGCCGCGACGATGCGGTCGCTCTCCGCCTGGGCGGCCGCGGACGCGTCAGCGACGATCTGCTGACCCTGCGCACGCGCCTCCTCGCGGATCGCGTTGGCCTCCTCGCGGGCACCGGAGAGCTTCTCCCGGTAGGCCGCCAGCTCGGCGTTGGCCTGTGCCTGGGCGGCCTCGGCGCGCTCGATGCCGCCCTCGATCGCATCGCGACGCTCCTCGAGCACCTTCTGGTACCGCGGAATCACGAACTTCCAGAACACGAAGAAGACGAGGGCGAACGCGACCGTCGACCAAACGATGTCGTAGGTGTGCGGCAGAAGCGGGTTGTGCTGCTCGCCGTCCTCGGCTGCCAGCAGCAGCGTCAGTTCGGTTGCGTTGATCATGTCGATTCTCAGATCAGAAAATGAAGCCGGCGACGATACCGATCAGCGCCAGGGCCTCGGACAGCGCGATGCCGAGGAACATGGTGGTGCGGATCTGGCCGGACAGCTCGGGCTGACGGGCGATGCCCTCGATGGCCTTACCGGCCACGATGCCCACGCCGATGCCGGGGCCGATGGCGGCGAGGCCGTAGCCGATGGCGCCGAAGCCTTTACCGGTGATCTCGCTGGTCTCGGCCAGGGTCTGGGCGATGTAGCTCATCTTGCTATTCCCTTTCTAAATGGCTCCCCATCCGGGCGGATGAGTAGTCAGGTTCTTTGGTTGTTGGTTGGTCGGATGGTCAGTGCGCGTCCGCGTGGATCGACTGGTCGATGTAGACCGCCGTCAGCAGCGCGAAGATGTAGGCCTGCAGGGCGATCACCAGGAGTTCGAAGAAGGTGAACGCGACACCGACGACCAGGGCGGGCAGTCCGAACACGGCCATCCAGTTCTTCGCCTCGAAGAAGAAGAAGTGCGTGGCCGAGAAGAACAGCACCAGCATGATGTGGCCGGCGAGCATGTTGGCCATGAGACGGACGGTGAGCGTGAACGGCCGCAGGATGAAGGTCGAGATGAACTCGATCGGGATGAGCAGGAAGTGGATCGGCAGCGGCACGCCCGGAAGCACGGTCGACGCCTTGATGAACCCGAAGAAGCCGAACTTGCTGAAGCCGACCCACAGGTAGGTGACATAGGCGGCCGCGGCCATCACCATCGGGAACCCGATGCGGGCGTTCGACGAGATGTTCAGGAACGGGATGATCGAGGTGAGGTTCAAGAAGATCGTCGCGAAGAAGATCGTCGCGATGATCGCGAAGTACTTGCGACCGTTCTCCTTGCCCAGGATCTCCTCGGCGATCTGGATACGAACGAAGTCGAGCATGCTCTCGCCCACGTTCTGGATGCCGCGCGGAATCAGTCGAGGGCTGCGCATCGCGATGATGAAGAACAGCGACAGCGCGATGACGACGCCGAGGCGGATGAGCATGAGCCGGTCGAGTGCGAACGGCGTGCCTTCGAACAACACCTGCGCGGGAAAGAAATCGTCCAGCGTCGGCGGCTTGAACTCACCACTGGAATCGGCCATGAAGACGGTGATCAGCGTTCTCTCCCTGGTCGGGCCCGTCGGTCGCGGTTGCGACGCGGGTTCGATCGGACAATCCCGCATATGCGGGACACAGACAGGTATGGCGCTTCCGCCTGCGGATCGGCATTCGGGTGCGCGGCCATGTCCTGTTTGGTGTGATCAAAACCTTATCAAGTCCTGATCACGGGCATGATCACCGGGGTCAACTTCGTGGCGATCGGCGCCCTACGACACAGTGTAGTAGCTGGTAGGCGGCTTCGCCACTCGCCGACGGAGATCGGTGTCCCCGTCGCCGGAGCTACTTCTCCGGGGTTTCGTCGACGTAGGGCACGCGGGTCCGCAGCACGCCGTAGAACTCCGCGCCGAGCACGATCACGATGGCACCGATGAGCATGCTCACGAGTGCGCCCCGATCGTAGAAATCCATGTTCTTGATGACGGCCATCACGACGATGACGGCGACCATCTTCAGGAACCAGGAGCCCATGATGATGTAGAGCGATGTCGTCGGCGGCATATGCGCGGTGGCGAGCACGACCAGGATCGTGACGAGGATGAATCCACCGCCGACGGCGGCCCCGACCACGACGCCCCACAGCCCCGGCGTACCCGCCACCGGCACCCAGACCGCGAGGCCGAGGACGGTGAGAGCGACCAACCCGAAGACGCCGTAGCGCAGTCCGGCCTTCAGCGCGCCGAGCGGATCGGTCGTGGCCCGCAGGATGTCGGGGTTGTCGTCAGCCATGGGCACAGGCTAGCCGCCGCGATATCGCGACGACGAATCCCGCTGCTCCGCGGACTACGCGCTCACCCTGTCGCGCCGGACGATCCGCACGATCCGCGGAAGGAATGTGAAGGTCAGCGCGACGAGCAAGCCGGCGACGAAACACGGTCCGACGACGCGCAGCGGTGCGACGGTGCTCGCCGCGACCGACAGCGCCAGCACGCCGACCCAGAGGTAGATCAGCAGGGCGACCCGGGACTGCGAGTGCCCGAGCTCGAGCAGCCGATGGTGCAGATGCATCTTGTCCGGGGTGTAGAAGCCGACGCCGGCGCGGGTGCGGCGCACCACGGCCATCAGCATGTCGAGCATCGGGATGAACATGATCGCCGCGACGAGGATCAGCGGCGACAGCAGGGTGAACACGTCGGCCGTGCCGTAGGCGTTGGGCGAGATGCGCCCCGACGCACTCGTCGAGGCCGCGGCGAGCATGAGGCCGATGAGCATCGCGCCGGAGTCGCCCATGAAGATGCGCGCCGGACTGAAGTTGTGCGGCAGGAATCCCAGGCAGGCCCCGGCCAGGGCCACGGTGATGAGCGCCGGCGGGTAATAGCTGGAATCACCGCCGAGGTCGCGCAACTGACCGAGGGAGAACAGGCAGATCGCGAGCGCTGCGATCAGGCCCAGACCTGCTGCAAGGCCGTCGAGGCCGTCGACGAAGTTGATCGCGTTGATCGTGGCGACCGTGATCACGACGGTCAGCAGCCCCGCCTGCAGCGGGTCGAGCACCAGTGTCCCGACATTGCCGAACGGAACGTAGAAGACGTACCAGCTGACGCCCATGATCACGAGCACGCCGGCCGCGGTGACCTGGCCGACGAACTTGGTCAGCGCGTCCAGGCCCCAACGATCGTCGATGACGCCGACGAGGACGATGACCAGGCCGGATACGACGACGGCCATCATGTCCGGGGTATAGGCGAAGCCGCGGTTGAGCGCCGGCAGCTGGGCGGCCAGCGCGATGGCGGCCACCGCGCCGATGAACATGCCGATCCCGCCGAGGCGCGGGGTGGGAATCACGTGGACGTCGCGGGCGCGGGGAACGGCGACCGCACCGGCGCGGATCGCGAACACGCGGACCAACGAGGTCACCAGGAAGGTCACCGCCGCCGCCGTGGCCCCGACCAGGACCAACTCGCGCAGTGGAACCCCGGCCCCGGAAGAACCGCTCGTCGCTGCCAGGACGTCGATCACGTGCCCGCGCCCGCCAGCACGTCGAGGATCTGTGTCGCCAGCTCAGCCATGTCCGACTCGGTCTGTCCCAGCGCGGTCACCGTGGGGGTGCCGACTCGGATCGCCGAGCCGAGCGCGACCGGCTCGGGGTCGAAGGGCAGGACGGCCTTGTCGACGACGATGCCCGCCGCGCCGAGCGCATCGGCGGCCGCGCGACCGGTCAGGCCCAGCCGCGACACGTCCACCACCGCGAGATGATTGTCGGTGCCGGCGGACACGACGCGCAGTCCCCCGTCGGTCAACGCCGCGGCCAGTGCCGACGCGTTATCGACGACCTGGCGGGCGTATGCCCGGTACTCCGGCGTGGCCGACTCGGCGAACGCGACGGCCTTGGCGGCGACGGCGGCGAGAAACGGACCGCCCTGCAGGAACGGGTACACCGCGCGGTTCAGCGCCTCGGCGTGTTCGGACCGGCCCAGCACGACGCCGCCGCGTGGACCGCGCATGATCTTGTGCGTCGCGACCGTCACGACGTCGGCGTATTCGCCGGGCGAGGGTCCGATCCCCGCGATCGACAGTCCCGCGATATGGGCGGCGTCGACCCAGAGGATGCAGCCGGCCTCGTCGGCGATCGACCGCATCGCGGCGAGATCGATGTGCCGCGAGTAGCTCGACCCGCCCGCGACGAGGATGCGCGGACGGTGGAACAGCGCCATTTCGCGCACCTGGTCGTAGTCGATGCGCTCGGTGGACATGTGGACCTCGTAGGACGCCGGGGTGAACCAGCGGCCGGAGAAGTTGGCGCGCGAACCGTGCGTCTGGTGCCCGCCGTGTCGCAAGGCCAGCGCCAGGACGGCATCCCCGGGCTGGGCGAAGGCCGCGTACACGGCCTGGTTCGCCGAAACCCCCGACACCGGCTGAACATTCGCATACGGCATGCCGAACAGTTCCCGGGCGCGCGACGCCGCGAGCTCCTCGAGCTCGTCGGCCACTTCGCACCCACCGTGGTAGCGCTTGCCCGGATAGCCCTCGGCGTACTTGTCGCCGAATTCGCTGGCCAGCGCTGCCCGCACCGCGGGCGTGGACAGCGATTCGCTCGCGATCAGCGACACGGCTGCCGACCGGCGGGTCCGTTCGGCGTCGATCAGCTCGGCGACCCGCGGATCGGCGGCGCGCACCGGCTCGCTGCTCACGAGACGCCCCGCAGCTCGGCGACGTCGAGGTCGAGGACCTCGCCGATTCGTTCGGCACTGATCGCACCCTCGCGCAGAATCTTCGGGACCTCTCCGGTCACGTCGACGATGGTCGACGCCACGGCCGTCGCGGACGGTCCGCCGTCGAGATAGACCGAGACGCTGTCGCCGAGTTGGTCGCGAGCGGCGTCGACGGTCGTCGCGGGCGGCTGACCGGACACGTTCGCGCTGGAAACCGCCATGGGCCCGACTTCGCGCAACACCTCGATGGCCACCGGATGCAGCGGCATGCGCAGCATCACGGTCCCGTCGGTGTCGCCCAGATCCCAGGCCAGCGAGGGCGCCTGCGCCACGACGAGCGACAGCCCGCCCGGCCAGAACGCCCTGGTCAGTTCGCGAGCGGCGAGGGGCACCGACAGGACCAGGCCGTCGATCGTGTTCCACGAACCGACGAGAACGGGAACGGGCATGTCCCGGCCGCGACCCTTCGCGGCCAGCAGCGCGGCGACGGCATCGGCGTCGAAGGCATCGCAGCCGATGCCGTACAGCGTGTCCGTCGGCAGCACGACCAGCCGACCCGACCGGGCGCCCGACACCGCCGCGGCGATGCCCGCCGAGCGCGTCTGCGGGTCCGTGCAGTCGTAGACAGTGCTCACCGTTTCATCCTTGCACAGCGGTCACATATCGCTGCGCACCGGCGAGATCGGTGCGGGCGGTGATCGAGGTGAATCCGGTGGCTTCCAGCGCGGCGGCGACGGTGGGCCCGGTCGCGTCGTCGTGTTCGATGCCCAGCTCGGTGCCGGGGCGGCCGACGGCGCGCGCCGTCTCGAGCATCGGAACGATCACCGCCATGCCGTCGGCCCCGGCGAAGACGGCAGCGGGCGGGTCGGCCCCGACTTCCGCCGAGACCGCCGTCGGCACGCCGTCCGTGCGCGTCGGGACGTAGGGCGGATTGGCCACGACGAGGTCGAGCGCGGTCCCGGCCGGCCACCCGACGGCCCCGGCCTGATCGGCGATCGCGGCCCTCACCGAGGCCGGATCGGTGACATCGGCATCGACGACGACGACGCGCTGGGCCACCGGGAGCGGCTGGGCCGCGACGTTGCGCCGCAACCAGCCGCGCGCCTCGTCGTACAGCTCGACGGCGAGGACTCGCACGTCCTCGCGCGCCGTCGCGAGGCCGAGCGCGAGCGCGCCGCTGCCCGAGCAGAAGTCGGCCACCAGCGCGTTGACGGGTGCGGTGCGGATCGCCCATTCGAGGAGGAGTTCGGTCTCCGGGCGCGGGATGAACACGCCGGGACCCACCCGCAGTTCTACGGTCCCCGCTCCGGCGCCGAACTCGACGCGTCCGAGGATGTGCTGCAGCGGCTCGCGCGCCTCCCGTCGCCGCAGAAGTCGCTCGAAGCGCGCGGCGGCCTGGTCGCTCACCTCGTCGACCAGCGGCAGCCGCCCGCGGTCGATGCGCAGCGCGTGTGCGAGAAGCCAGTGCGCGTCGGCCCGCGGCGAGTCGACCCCGGCCTCGGTCAGCCGGGCGACCGCGTCGGCCTGCAGCCGGGCGAGCGATGCGTCCGGGCGCCCACCCACCGTCATCACTCCGCCGCGAGCCGGGCTTGCTTGTCAGCCTCGACGAGAGCGTCGAGCAGCGCGTCCATGTCTCCGCCGAGCACCGAGTCGAGGTTGTTGGCCTTGTAGCCGATGCGGTGATCGGCGATCCGGTTCTCCGGGAAGTTGTAGGTGCGGATGCGTTCGGAACGGTCGACCGTGCGGATCTGCGCCGCGCGCCCCTCGGCGGCGGTCGCGGCCGCCTCCTCTTCGGCTTGGGCCTGCAGGCGTGCCGCGAGCACCTGCATCGCGCGCGCCTTGTTCTGCAGCTGCGAACGCTCGTTCTGACAGGTCACGACGATTCCCGTCGGCAAGTGCGTGAGCCGGACCGCGGAGTCGGTGGTGTTGACGCCCTGCCCGCCCTTGCCCGAGCTGCGGTACACATCGACGCGGAGGTCGGAATCGTCGATGACGACCTCCTCGACCTCGTCGGGCTCCGGATAGACCAGGACGCCGGCGGCCGAGGTGTGGATACGGCCCTGCGATTCGGTCACCGGGACGCGCTGCACACGGTGCACGCCGCCCTCGAACTTCAATCGCGACCACACGCCGTCGCGCGTGGCCTGCGGCGCGCGGATGGACAGCGTGGCCTCCTTGTAGCCGCCGAGGTCGGACTCGGTGACGCCGAGAACCTGAGCTTTCCAGCCGTGGCGCTCGCAGTACTTCAGGTACATGCGGACCAGATCGGCGGCGAACAGGGCCGACTCCTCGCCGCCCGCGCCCGGGCGCACTTCCAGCACGACGTCATCGGCGTCGTGCGGATCGCGCGGGGCGAGGAGGTCGGTGAGCGCCGCGTCGAGTTCCGCCACCTGCTCGCGCAACGCGGGGATCTCCTCGGCGAAAGTCGGATCGTCGTCGGCCAGCTCGGTGGCGGCGGCGAGATCGTCGCGGGCCGAGGCGAGCTTGTTGTACGTCGACATGACCGGCCCGAGTTCGGCGAAGCGCTTGGCGACGCGCCGCGCGTTCGCCGCGTCGTCGTGCAGCGACGGGTCGGAGAGCTGCGTCTCCAATCCCGCGTACTCGGCGAGGATGTCGTCGATCGCCGACGGTTGCTCGGTGGCCATGGCTGTCTGCTTTCCCTCTCGTGGCTACTTCTGAGAACACCAACGGCGCCCGAGCGCGTGCCGAGGCACGCACTGGGCGCCGTGGGGGAAGCTAGCTGTCGGCGGTGGCCTTCTTCTCGCGCTTGCCGTAGCGCTTCTCGAAGCGTGCGACGCGGCCGCCGGTGTCGAGGATCTTCTGCTTGCCCGTGTAGAACGGGTGGCACTGCGAGCAGACTTCGACGTTGATCCGGCCGTCAGCCTTGGTGCTGCGGGTCTCGAAAGTGTTGCCGCAGCCGCACACGACCGTCGTGGCCACGTACTCCGGGTGGATGTCCTTCTTCATGGTGTCCCTTTCATGGTCGCCGGGTCACCCGGGCGAATTTGCCTTGGGGTGTGAACCGGAACCGGACTTGATTCGACGATCCAGTATGCCACGCGCGTCCCGTCGCCGGAAAATCGTGACCGCTGCCCGTCCACCGGCGTCAACCGCGCCTGTGCCGCCGATATTCCGGGGGATACATTGGAGGCCGCGTTTTGCCACTGCCGTCACACGATGAAGGGTCGGTACCCGATGGACCTGCTCGCCACTCCCCCGACGCCCGACGCACCGTTGACCGGCGAGCAGAAGGCGTGGATCGCCGGCTACCTCGCCGGGCTCAAGGCCCGTCCGGACCTCACCGCGCCGGCAGCGGGCGAGCAACTGCTGATCCTGTACGGCACGCAATCGGGCAACGCGGAGTGGGTCGCGGTCCAGGCGCAGCGGCTCGCGGCGAATCGCGGACTCGTGAGCCGGGTCGCCGACATGGACGAGGTCGGGCTGGCCGACCTGGCCCAGGCGAGAAAGATCCTCGTCGTCGTCTCCACCTACGGCGAGGGCGAGATGCCCGACGACGCCGCGGAACTGTGGCGAGCCGTGGCGAGCACGGACGCGCCGTCGCTGGCCGGTGTCGAGGTGGCCGTATGCGGGCTGGGCGATTCCAGCTACGACGGCTTCTGCCAGACCGCGATCAACCTGGACACCCGGTTCGCCGAACTGGGCGCCAAGCGGGTCGTGCCCCGTGCGGAGTGCGACGTCGACTTCCAGCCGACCATCGACGTCTGGCTGCCGCGGGCCCTGGACGCGCTCGCCGGCATCGCGCCGGCCCCCGAACCGGCACCGGTCGAGAAGGAGCGCAAGCCGGCGCGCAAACCGGCGTGGGGGCGTCGCAACCCCTACCCGGCGGTCATCGTCGCCAACTCGACCATCTCCGGGACCGGCTCGGCCAAGGAGGTGCGCCACATCGAGATCTCGCTGGGCGACAGCGGCATCGTCTACGAGCCAGGCGACGGCCTGTCGGTCGTCCCGGTCAACGACCCCGCGGTGGTCGACCTTCTCCTCGCCCGTCTCAACGCCACCGGGGACGAGATCATCGCCGATCGCCGGGGCGAGCGCACCCTGCGCGACGCTCTGACCACCCACTACGAGATCTCTACGGCGTCGAAATACCTCGTCGACTACGTCGCCTCGCGCAGCGGCGACGCCGAACTCACCCACCTCTCGGCGACCGGCGACCGCGAGGCGCTCGAAGCATGGCTGTGGGGGCGCGACGTGCTCGACGTCCTCAACGTCGACGAGTCCCTGACGATCACTCCGGAGGAATTGCTCGGCGAGCTGCGCCCGCTGGCCCCGCGCGCCTATTCGATCGCCTCGTCCCCGGCGACCCACGGCGACACCGTGCACATCACCATGGGCGCCGTGCGGTACCGGTCCTTCGACCGCGACCACGGCGGCTGCGCGACGTCGTACCTGGCCGACCGTCGCGCCGTCGGCGACGAGGTCGGCGTCTTCATCACCCCCAACCGTTCCTTCCGCCTCCCCGACGACGACGTGCCGATCATCATGATCGGCCCCGGCACGGGTATCGCGCCGTTCCGCTCCTTCCTGCACGAGCGCGCCGCGCGCGGCGCGACCGGGGAGAACTGGCTGTTCTTCGGAGATCAGCGCCGGGCGGTCGACTTCGCGTACGAGGAAGAGATCGAAGGTTTCGTCGCGGGCGGCGTCCTCACGCGCCTGGACCTCGCCTTCTCCCGCGACCAGGACCACAAGGACTACGTCCAGCACCGGATGCACGAGAGCGGTGCCGACTTCTTCGCCTGGCTGGAGCGCGGCGCACGGGTGTACGTCTGCGGCGACGCGACGCGCATGGCCCACGACGTCGACGAGGCGCTGCACGAGATCGTGGCCCGACACGGCGGCTTCGACGAGGACGGCGCCGCCCACTACGTGGACGAACTCAAGAAGGACAAGCGCTACCTGCGCGACGTGTACTGATCGCGCCCGCTCGCCCCCTCGCATGACCCAGCTCACACTCGACACAGGGTGTCCTATTTTTAGTTAGCTTTGGCTAAGCTATTTTCTTGTCGAAGTGTCGCTTCAATGTCGCAGCGCCATCGGTTCAGACGTATCCGTTGACGGCCAGGAGAAGAGTTGCGACGCGAGCACAGCTCACAGGAACTGCTGTGGGGAAAAGACGACGAGGTGCCCACTCGGCGGGCTCTAGCTACTTGGGCTAGTCGTCGTCGTTCATCGCGCCGGGCGTGTTCTTCTGCACCTGCATGAGGAACTCGACGTTGTTCTTCGTCTTCTTGAGCTGGCTGATCAGCAGGTCGATCGCCTGGTGGCTGTCGAGGCCCGAAAGGACCCTGCGCAGCTTGTGAACGATCGAGAACTCCTCCGGGGAGAGCAGCAACTCGTCCTTGCGCGTGCTCGACAGGTTGACGTCGACGGCGGGGAACACACGGCGCTCGGCGATCTTGCGGTCGAGCTTCAGCTCGGCGTTGCCGGTGCCCTTGAACTCCTCGAAGATGACCGTGTCACCGGTGGACCCGGTCTCCACCAGCGCCGAGGCGATGATGGTCAGCGAGCCGCCGTTCTCGATGTTGCGGGCAGCGCCGAGGAATCGCTTCGGCGGGTACAGCGCGGTCGAGTCGACACCACCGGACAGGATGCGGCCCGACGCCGGCGACGCGTTGTTGTACGCGCGGCCCAGGCGGGTGATCGAGTCGAGCAGGACGACGACGTCCTTGCCCTGCTCCACCAGGCGCTTGGCGCGCTCGATGGCCAGCTCGGAGACGCTGGTGTGATCCGACGGCGGACGGTCGAAGGTCGAGGCGATGACCTCGCCCTTGACGCTGCGCTGCATGTCGGTGACCTCTTCCGGCCGCTCGTCGACGAGGACGACCATCAGATGGCACTCGGGGTTGTTCGTGGCGATCGCGTTGGCGATGTCCTGCAGGATCGTCGTCTTACCGGCCTTCGGCGGCGAGACGATCAGCGCGCGCTGGCCCTTGCCGATCGGCATGATCAGGTCGATGACCCGGGTGTCCAACCGCTCGGAGGTGGTCTCCAGGCGCAGCCGTTCGTTGGGGTACAACGGGGTGAGCTTGTTGAAGTCGGGACGCTTGCGGGCGGTCTCCGGATCGGTGCCGTTGACCGTGTCCAGCCGCACCAGCGGATTGAACTTCTGACGATTGCCCTGATTGCCGCCGCCGCCCTGCTCGCCGTCGCGCGGGACCTTCACCGCACCGGTGATCGCATCACCGCGGCGCAGCCCGTTGCGGCGGACCAGGTTCATCGACACGTAGACGTCGTTCGGTCCGGCGAGGTAGCCGGAGGTGCGCACGAAGGCGTAGTTGTCGAGGACGTCGAGGATGCCGGCGACCGGCGCGACCACGTCGTCCTCGGACAGCTGCGGCTCACCGTCACGGTCGCGCCCACCGCCACGGCGGTTGCGCTCCCGGAACCGGCGATTACGACGGTTGCGACCGCCGCCCTCGCCGTCTTCGTCGCGGTTGCGGTTCTGACCGCCGCCTTGGCCGCCTTGGTTCTGGCCGCCCTGACCGTCCTTCTGCTCTTTGTCCTTGTTCTGGCCGCCGCCGTCGCCGCCCTCGCGGTTGCGGTTGCGATTGCGGTTCCGGTTACGACCTTGGCCGTCGGACTCGTTCGACGCGTCGGCATCGCCGCCGGGTTCCTGGCCGGAGTTGCCCGCATCGGCTTTGTCCGCCTTGGCGCCGTCGTCGTTGGAGGCGCCGCGCTCGTCGTTGGCGGCGTCACTCTGCCCGGCATCGTCGCGCTGAGTGCTCGGCGCGGCGTCGCCCTGCGGCCGTCCGTTGAGCGCCTGCTCGTTCTGGGGGCTCTCGGACGCGCTGGCCTCGCGGGCGGGCCCGCCGCCCTGGCGCTCCTTGATCGCGCTGATCAGGTCGCCCTTGCGCATGCCGGATGCGCCCTTGATGCCGAGCTCGCCGGCCAGGGAGCGCAGTTCCGGCAAGACCATGCCGGTCAGCCCGCTCTTGCGGGCCGGTGCCGCCTCGGCGACCGGCGCCGACGTCTGGTCGGCAGCGGTCGACGCCACCGGGGCATTGGTGAGATCCGTTTCAGTCACGGAAGTCCTTTCGTTCCCTCGCCGCTTATGGGTTCGAGGGTGGGGTGAAATCCCTACAGGGAAAACAGGGGGTCTGCTGGCGCGGACGTCGCAGACCGGTCGCCCGGGATCAGTCCGGGAATTCGGGGGGGACGTCCACAATCGGCGATTAACGATCGCTGCGCGAGACGTAGCAATCGTAGCGCGCCTCGATGACGTGGGCAACAACCGGGGCCGATTGTGGTCAGCGAGCGTCGACGACGGTGGGGCCGTCGCTGATCGCCGTCTCGACCATCGTGAAGCTGGGGGCGTCGACCGCCGACGCGGGAATGTCGGCGGTGTGCAGCACCAGAACGGTGGGCCCGGCACCGGAAATCGTGGCGGCATAGCCCGCCGCGCGCAGCTGCGCCACCAGCTCGGCCGACGGCGCCATCGAGTCGGCGCGGTACCCCTGGTGCAGGCGATCCTCGGTGGCTGCGAGCAGCAGGTCGGGCTCGCGGGTCAGGGCGAGCACGGCGACGGCGGTCCGGCTGAGGTTGAACACGGCGTCGCAGCGCGGCACCTCGTCGGGCAGCAGCCTGCGAGTCTGCGACGTCGACGATTCGGCGTGCGCGATGAACGCAGTGGCCCGGATGCGGGGATCGACCTGCAGCCGCCGCGCCGAGTAGCGCGCCCCCTCCCCCTCGCCGTCGGTCCACGTGACGACGGCGCCGCCGAGGACGCTGGCCGCCGCGTTGTCCGGGTGGCCCTCGAACTCGGCCGACAGCTGAACCAGCTCGTCATCTGAAAGTGCTTGTGTCCCAATTATTTCCGCCGCAGCACCGAGAAGCCCCGACGCCGCGACGAGACCGGATACCGCGGCCGACGCCGACGACCCGACGCCGCGCGAATGCGGGATGGCGTTGACGCAGTCGATCTGCAATCCGGCGGCGGCCGCCCCGGCGTGAGCGAGTCCGCGGGTGATCGCCTGCGCCACCAGATGGGTCTCGTCGAGCGGCACCGAATCGGCGCCCTCCCCGGTGACGGTCAGCCGCACCCCCGGCTCATCGACCGTCGTGACAGTCACGTCGTCGTAGATGCCCAGCGCCAACCCGAGGCAGTCGAATCCGGGGCCCAGGTTCGCGCTCGACGCCGGGACGCGCACGGCGACCCGGAGCCCGGCCGGAAGAATCGTGGTCATTACGTCGGTCACCGGCTCAGCCGACCCCCAGTGCGTCGGCGACGGCACCGGGGTCGACGGGAATCGCCGAGACCTCCGGCATGCCCAGCAGCGCGGTGTCGGGGTCCTTCAAGCCGTTGCCGGTGACCGTGCACACCACCGTCGATCCCCGCGCGATCCAGCCGTCGGCGCTGGCCGCGAGCAGTCCTGCCACCGATGCCGCCGACGCGGGTTCGACGAAGACGCCGTCGCGGCCGGCGACCAGCCGATAGGCCTCGAGAAGCTTCTCGTCGGTAGCCGCGCGGAACTCGCCACCCGATTCGTCCTTCGCGGCGACCGCCTGATTCCAGCTCGCCGGGGAGCCGATCCGGATCGCGGTGGCGATCGTCTCGGGGTCTTTCACCGGCGCACCGTTGACCAGCGGCGCCGCGCCCGCTGCCTGAACGCCGAGCATCCTGGGCAGCGAATCGATCACGCCGTCGCCGCGGTATTCGGTGTAGCCCTTCCAGTACGCGGTGATGTTTCCCGCGTTCCCGACGGGCAGCGCGTGTACGTCGGGGGCGCGCCCGAGGACGTCGACGATCTCGAACGCTGCCGTCTTCTGCCCCTCGATGCGCGCCGGATTCACCGAGTTCACCAGCTCGATCTCGGGGAAGTCGGCGGTGACCTTGCGGGCCAGCTCCAGACAGTCGTCGAAATTGCCCTGCACCTGGATGATCTTCGCGCCGTGCATGACGGCCTGGGCGAGCTTGCCCATCGCGATCTTGCCCTCGGGGATCAGCACCGCACACGTCATGCCGGCGCGGGTCGCGTAGGCGGCAGCCGATGCCGATGTGTTGCCCGTGGAGGCGCACAGCACCGCGCGCTTGCCGTTGTTCAGCGCGTTGGTCACCGCCATGGTCATACCGCGATCCTTGAACGACCCGGTCGGATTCAGCCCCTCGACCTTGAGGTAGACCTCGCAGCCGGTCACCTCGGAGAGGTGGTTCGCCTTCACGAGCGGCGTCGCGCCTTCGAGCAGCGTGACGATCGTCCAGTCGTCCTCCACCGGCATCCGGTCGCGGTACGCCTCGACCAGTCCCGGCCACGCCCGGTGCACGGGGGATCCGGCTCGTCCGCCCACGCTGGTGCGATCACTCATCGGTTCCCTCCATCCGCAGCACCGAGGACACCTTGGTCACCGCTTCCATTTTCTCCAGTGCCGACACCGTCTCCGCAAGGGCGCCGTCGGGCGCCCGGTGCGTGATGACGATCAGTTGCGTCTCGTCGCCGTCGCCCTCCTGGCGCACGGCGGCGATGCTGACGTTGTGCTTGGCGAACTCGCCCGCGACGCCCTCCAGGACGCCCGGACGGTCGATCACGTTCATCGCGACGTAGTACCTGGTGGGCACTTCGGCGATCGGCGCGACCGGCAGCGACGCGTACGTCGACTCCAGCGGCCCGCGCCCCGAGTGGACCTTGTTGCGCGCGGCCATGACGACGTCGCCCATCACGGCCGACGCCGTCGGCGCCCCACCGGCACCCTGTCCGTAGAACATCAGCCGGCCGGCGTTCTCCGCCTCGACGACGACCGCGTTGTAGGCACCGCTGACCGTCGCGAGCGGGTGGGACAGCGGGATGAGTGCGGGGTACACCCGGGCCGAGATGCGCTCGGTGCCGTCCGCCTCGCGGATCCGCTCGCAGATCGACAGCAATTTGATGGTGCAGTCGAACTTCGCTGCGCTCGCCAGGTCTTCCGCCGTGATCGAGCTGATGCCTTCGCGGTAGACGTCAGCGGCGGTCACGCGGGTGTGGAAGGCGATCGCCGCCAGGATCGCGGCCTTCGCCGCGGCGTCATAGCCCTCGACGTCGGCGGTCGGGTCGGCCTCGGCGTATCCCAGCCGGCCGGCCTCGGCCAGCGTCGAATCGTAATCCGCTCCGGTCTCGGCCATCGCCGACAGGATGAAGTTGGTGGTGCCGTTGACGATGCCGGCGACGCGGTGGACGGTGTCACCGGCCAGCGACTGCATCAGCGGACGCACCACCGGGATGGCCCCGGCGACCGCCGCCTCGAAGTACAGGTCGACGTTGGCCTCGGCCGCCGCGTTCGCCAGTTCGCCGGTGTAGTCGGCCAGCAGCGCCTTGTTCGCCGTGACCACCGATTTTCCCTGCTCGAGGGCGGTGCGGATGAGTTCGCGCGGGGGTTCGATGCCGCCGAGCACCTCGATGACGATATCGACGTCGTCGCGCCGGACGAGGCTGGCCGGGTCGTCGGTCAGGAGTTCGGCCGGCACGCCGCGCTCGCGGCCGGTGTCGCGCACGGCGATGCCGCGGACGACCAGCGACGCACCGATGCGTTCGCGCAGATCGTCGGCGTTCTCGTTGATGATCCGCACGACCTCGGCGCCGACGTTGCCCAGTCCGAGCACCGCGACGCCCAGTTCACGCGGCGCCCGGCGTCCTTGCGCGGCGGACTCAGTCACGGCGTTACCTCCAAGCTCAGCAAATCGGCGACGGTCTCCCGGCGCAGGATCTCGCGCGAGTGCCCGTCGCGGACCGCGACGACGGCGGGGCGCAGGGCCATGTTGTACCGCGACGACATCGGATAACAGTAGGCCCCGGTCGCGCCGACGATCAGCAGGTCCCCCGGAGCCAGGTCGCCGGGCAGCGAACAATCGCGGATGATGATATCGCCGGTCTCGCAGTGCTTGCCGACGACGCGGCTGACGACGCCGTCGGCGGCCGAGACCCGCGAGGCGAGGCGAGCATCGTATTCGGCGTCGTAGAGCACTCCGCGGATGTTGTCGCTCATGCCGCCGTCGACCGACACGTAGCGTCGCGCGGCGCCGCCGTCGAGTTCGACGTCCTTGGTGGTGCCGACGCGGTAGAGGGTAACGCCGGGAGGGCCGGCGATGGCTCGTCCGGGCTCGACCGCGAGCATGGGCGTCGGCAGTCCGAGCGCCGCGGCTTCGCGCGCGACGATGCCGGCCAGGGCGTCGGCGAGGGCGGTCACCGGCAGCGGATCGTCCGAGGGGATGTAGGAGATGCCCAGTCCCCCGCCCAGGTCGATGATCGAAAGCTGCTCGGCGCGTTCGCGCCCGAACTCGTCGACCACTTCGCCGAGCAGGCCGATGACGCGGCGGGCGGCGACCTCGAACCCGTCGAGCTCGAAGATCTGCGACCCGATGTGGCTGTGCAGGCCGACGAGGCGCAGGTGCTCGGACGCGAAAACCGCCCGAACGGCCTCCATCGCCTTGCCGCCGCTGAGCGAGAAGCCGAACTTCTGGTCCTCGTGCGCGGTCGAGATGAACTCGTGGGTATGCGCGTTGACGCCGGGAGTCACGCGGACCAGCACCTCGGCGACCGCGCCGTGCCGCGCGGCGACCGCTTCGAGGCGTTCGATCTCGACGAGCGAATCGAGCACGACGTGGCCGATGCCCGCGCTCACCGCGGCCTCTAGCTCCTCGAGGCTCTTGTTGTTGCCGTGCAGGGCGATCCGGTCGGCGGGGAATCCGGCGTGCAGCGCCACGGCCAACTCGCCGCCGGAGCACACGTCCAGACTCAGCCCCTCCTGCTCCACCCATTTGGCGATCTCGACAGACAGGAACGCCTTCGACGCGTAGTGGACCTTGCCGTAGCGGCCGAAGGCGTCGCGCATGGCGCGGCACCGGGCGCGGAAGTCGTCTTCGTCGAAGACGAACAGCGGCGTGCCGTAGCGCTCCGCGAGGTCATCGACGCGCGCACCGCCGACGGTGATGACGCCGTCCTGGGTGCGCGAGGTGCCGGCCGGGTAGACGTTGGCGGGAATGGCGGCCAGCTCGGCCGCGGACAGGTTGTCGACCATGGCGCTACATCCGCTCCGGCGCGGACACGCCGACGAGTTCGAGGCCGTTCGCCAGCACCTGGCGGGCCGCGGCGCACAGCGCCAGCCGAGCCCGGTTGACGTCGGTGGCCGGCTCGTCGCCGATGGGCAGCACCCGGCACTGCGTGTAGAAGCGGTGGTAGGCCCCGGCGAGGGTCTCCAGATAGCGGCAGACCCGGTGGGGTTCGCGCAGTTCGGCGGCCGTCGCCACCACGTCGGGGAAGTCGCCGAGCGTGCGGATCAGATCGCCCTCGGTGGGCTCGGTGAGCAGCTCGACGGCCGACGGATCGGACGTCAGCCCGAGGTCGGCGGCGTTGCGCGCCAGCGCGGCCAGCCGGGCGTGCGCGTACTGCACGTAGTACACCGGGTTCTCGTTGGACTGCTTGCGCAGCAGGTCGAGGTCGATGTCGATGTTGACGTCGACCGACGAGCGGATCAGCGAGTACCGGGCGGCGTCGACACCGACCATCTCGACGAGGTCGTCGAGGGTCACGACCGTGCCGGCGCGCTTGCTCATCTTCACCGGCTGGCCGTCCTGCACGAGGTTCACCATCTGCCCGATGAGGACTTCGACCGTCGCCGCGTCGTACCCGAGGGCCGCAGCGGCAGCCTTGAGCCGCACCACGTACCCGTGGTGGTCGGCGCCGAGCATGTAGATCAGGTGGTTGAAGCCCCGATCGAACTTGTCTTTCAGATAGGCGATGTCACCGGCGATGTAGGCGGCCTGGCCGTCGCTCTTGAGCACGACGCGGTCCTTGTCATCGCCGTAGTCGGTCGAACGGAGCCACCAGGCACCGTCGGCCTCGTACAGGTTGCCGTTGCCCTTGAGCTCGGCGATGCATTCGTCGACGAGCCCGCGGGAGAACATCGAGTTCTCGTGGGTGTACACGTCGAAATCGGTGCCGAAGTCGTGGAGCGTGGACTTGATGTGCGCGAACATGATCTCGACTCCGCGCGCGCGGAAGGCTTCCAGCCGTTCGCTTTCGGGCAGGTCGAGGACTCCGGGCTGCGCGGCGACGATCTGCGCCGCGATGTCGTCGATGTACTCGCCCGCGTACCCGTCCTCCGGCGTCGGCCGGCCCTGGGCAGCGGCTTCCAGCGACCGGGCGAACCGCTCGATCTGGCCGCCGTGGTCGTTGAAGTAGTACTCGCGGGTGACCTTCGCGCCGCGCGCGGTCAGGACACGGCCCAGCGCATCGCCGACCGCGGCCCACCGGGTACCGCCAAGGTGAATCGGCCCGGTCGGGTTGGCCGAGACGAACTCCAGGTTGACCGTCGCGTCGGCGAGATCGGCTGCTCGTCCGAACTCGGCGCCGTCGGCGAGGATGGTCGAGATCACGCTGTTCTGCGCCGCCGCGGCCAGGCGAAGATTCACGAAGCCCGGGCCGGCGATATCGGCCGAGGCGATGCCGTCGGCGGCGCCGTAGGCATCGGCCAGCCACTGCGCCAGTTCGCGGGGCGCGACCCCGACCTTTTTGCCGATCTGCAGCGCGATGTTCGTCGCGTAGTCACCGTGTTCTGGGTTGCGCGGGCGCTCGACCGTCACCGTCTCCGGGAGCGCGGAAACATCGAGGCCGCGGTCGGCGAGAACGGTCTGCGTAACACCGTGCAGCAGCACGGCGAGGTCGGCGGGAGTCACAGGAGACCATTCTATGGAATCGCCCCTGTCCAGCGACATTCGGTATCCCCGACCACCAGCGCCGAATCGGACATCGGATTGCACTAGCGTGGTGACCATGTCGAATGATGCGTCCACCCCCGATGTCACCCCCTCGACCCCGCCGTCGGCCGAGACCGACGAGCACCGCGGACGGCCGGTCTGGCTCACGACCGCGCTCGTGGGCATCGCCGCCCTGTTGCTCGGCGCGGGAGGCGCACTCGCGGTCGGACAACTCACCAAGGGTTCCGGCGACGATCACCACCACGCCGCGGCGAGCCCGACGGCCGTCGGCTTCGCCCAAGACATGATCGTGCACCACCAGCAGGCCGTGGAGATGACGCAGATCGTGATCGAACGGGGCAGCGATCCGACGGTCCGCGACCTCGCCGTCACGATGCTCACCGACCAGAACAAGGAGATCGGCCAGATGACCGGTTGGCTGCAGGCGTGGGGGGCGCCGCTGCAGAACCCGGGTGCGCCGATGTCCTGGATGAACCACGGCCCCGCGAACGCCGACGCCGACCATTGCGCCGACGGACACGTCGACGAGCACTGTCCCGCCGAAGGCCACGGGCACCACGAGCACGGCAAGACCGACGAGCACGGTCACGGACCCGACCCGGCACCGGCCGGCGATCAGCCCGTGATGGACGGCATGGCGACCGACGCCGAGATGGCACGGCTGCGCAGCCTCTCCGGTCCCGCGGTGGACACCTACTTCCTGCAGCTGATGCTGCGTCACCACGAAGGCGGACACCACATGATGACGATGGTGATCGACCCGAAAGGCGGCGCTCCGGACTATGTCCGCACTCTCGCCGAGCGGATGGACAAGGCGCAGTCGAGCGAGGAATCGACGATGAAACAGCTGCTGGCGCAGCGCAACGCCAAGCCGTTGCGCTGACGGCGCGACTCCCCGCGGCGGCGGTCCGACCCGCTGTTAGTCTGACTGTGTCGTACGTCACACTCATGGCGGCGGCGCTACGAGGCCCGACCGGCACGCGAGGAGCATTGTCATGACCACGCAAGCGCAGAAGATCGACGCCGACATCGCCGCTCCGATGGACATGCTGCTGGTCAACTCCACCAGATCGTTCGCCAGCCGGATCGTGCCCAACGGCAGGTGGGCCAGGCTCGCCCGATCGCTGGCGGCCAAACCGGGGGTCGTCGCCGACCGAACAGCTCTCGGCCTTCGCCGACTTCGTCGAGGAACAGTCGTGACCGCCGATCCGCACGACCCGTCGAACGCCTCCCGCGTGCTGGTAGCGCTGCGCGTCCGAGCGGATCGCGAGCGTGCGTTCGCCGTGTTCACCGAGCAGATCGGTCAGTGGTGGCGGCCCAACCAGCTCTTCCAGTTCCGTCCCGGGCACACCGGCACCATGGCCTTCGAACTCGGGCCGCGGCGACGACTCGTCGAACGGTATGCTGACGGCACCGAATTCACGGTCGGGCTGATCCGCGAGTGGGATCCACCGCGCAAGCTCGCGGTGGGCTGGCGCCAGGCCGGTTTCCGCGACGACCAGGACACCGAGTTGCACGTGACCTTCGAGCCGGTGGACGACCGGCCAGACGAGACGCGGGTCGTCGTCGAGCACTTCGGGTGGGACCGGATTCCCCCGGAGAGCGCCGCGCGGCACGGTTTCCCGTTGCCCGTGTTCCAGCTGCGCTTCGCCCAGTGGTGGCGCGAACAACTGGCCTCCGCGTTCGGCGGTGCCTGAAGACGTTGGTCACGGCGAGTCGTCGGCCGGTGCGCGCCCCCGGGTCTCCCGGACGAACAGCCATGCGACGCCGATCGCCGCGGCCAGCGCGGCCGTCAGCAGGAAGGCCGGGCCGAACCCGAGCCGGTCGGCGACGAATCCCGCGATCACCGGCCCCGCGATCACCCCGCTGTCCTGCGACATCTGGTAGGTCGACAACGCCGAACCGCCTCGACCGCCGTACAAGACGTCGGCGACCGTCGCCTGGATCACCGGCGCCACCAGACCGGTCCCCATTCCGGCGACCGCCGTCAGCAGTAGGGCGACCAACACCGATTCGGTGAGCGGCAGCGCGGCCGTCGCAGCGGCCAGCACGATCATCCCGGCGATCAGGAACGGACGCCGGCCGTAGGTGTCGGAGGCGCGACCGGCGGGAATCATCACCAGGACGTCACCCGCGGCGTAGGCGGCCAGCGCGAAGCCGGCCATCGACGCCGATTGGCCGAGCACGTCGGTGAAGAACAACGGAAGCAGCGAAACCCGCATGGCGAAGATCCAGCCGAAAACCAGCGCCGTCGCCAGCAAGGCCCGATAGGCGCCGTCGGACAGTGCGGTCCGCACACTGGGTCCCGTCTGTTCGCCGAGCGCCTCGGCCGCGAGGGTCGAATTGCGCAGCGACACCCAGACGACGGCGGTCGCGATCACGAGCGCCAGCGCGTACACGACGAACGGCACCCGCAGGCCGAGTCCGACCAGACCGCCGCCCACCAACGGCCCGACGATGTTTCCGAGCACGAAGCTCGACGAATAGATGCCCGAGACGCGGCCCCGGATGGCCGGAGGGCAGATCCGGATCAGCAGGCTCATCGCCGAAACGGTGAACATCACCGACCCGACGCCGCCCAGTGCGCGCAAAACCAGGAGCTGCCAATAACTTTGGGCGAAGGCGCACGCGAAGGTCGACACCGCGACGATCAGCAGTCCGGACAGATAGACCGGGCGCTCGCCGAGTCGGCGGAGCAGCGGGGCCGTCGCCGGCGCGAACGCCAGGCGCATCAGCGCGAACGCGCTCACGACCATCGTGGCCGCGGCGATGGAGACGTCGAAGCTCCGCGCGAACGCCGGAAGAACGGGCGCCACCAGGCCGTATCCGAGGGCGATGACGAAGGCCGCGGCAACCAGGACCCAGACCTCGGCCGGGATTCGACCAGGAGCGCCCGAAGCGGGTGCGGGCCTTCCGTTCACTCACGCCTCCGTCGACTTCCCCAGATCCACCTGGGCGGCTCACACGGTACCAAGCGGGTCTCGCCCGGATCTGTTCGCCGCCTCGTGTTCCGTTCGGGCGTTAGATTGGCGGGATGAGCGATACGAGGTCCATGCATCTGCCCGCGCTGTTGGTCTCGCTGCTGGCCGTCGGAGTGGTCGCGACCCTGGGTGGCTTGGCATCGGCGTCGGCCGCCGAGGAGTATCAGCGGCTCGATCAGCCGTCGTGGGCGCCGCCGAGTTGGGTCTTCGGTCCGGTGTGGACGGCGCTCTACGTGCTCATGGCCGTCGCCGCCTGGCTGGTGTGGCGCGCTCAACCGTCGTGGCGAAACCCCGCGATCGTGCTCTACGGCGTCCAGTTGCTCCTGAACCTGGCGTGGTCGCCGCTGTTCTTCGGGCTGGAATGGCGCGGTCTTGCCCTGGTGGACATCATCGTGTTGGACCTCGCGGTGGCGGCCACGATCGTCCTGTTCTGGCGGGCGAACCGACTGGCGGCGACCTTGCTGATCCCCTACTTGGCGTGGATCCTGTTCGCCACGGCCCTGAACTACTCGGTCTGGATGCTGAACAACTGAGAAGTGCCCCCGGCAGGAATCGAACCTGCGGCCTTCTGCTCCGGAGGCAGACGCTCTATCCCCTGAGCTACGGGGGCTCGGGACGCAGCACAGCCTATCCCACTGAACGACGGCCCTCCAAAGCGCCTCGCTGACTGCTGGAAGAATCAACCGGCAGATATGCCCAACCCGTCGCACACACCCTGGGCGACGGCGAACTCACCGAGAGGAAGACCGATGCCGCTCACTCCCGAGGACGTGCACAACGTCGCGTTCAGCAAACCACCGATCGGCCGTCGCGGCTACAACGAGGACGAGGTCGACCACTTCCTCGACGTCGTCGAGGCGGAGATCGCCCGCCTGCACGGCATCATCAAATCGCTGGGCGGACAGGTCTGACGTCGACACGAGTGATCAGCGGCCTGACTCGTACGGCGCGCTCCAGTCGGCGAATTGCCTCTTCAGCGCCGCTCGTCGGTCAACGGACTCCGCGATGACGTCGGCACCTCCGTCGTAGGGGTGGTAGAGCCATTCCAGATCGCTCGTGGTGAGGATGACGTCCGCCGTGCCGTCGTCGGCGACGAGGCGGAGCAGACCGTCCAACGATTCCGGAGTGTTCACCACCTCGCTCACGAACACGCTACTCATCCACGTATCGTCGTTCGGTTCGACGTCGAACGACCGCCACAGCTTGCCACCGGGGGCGACCCGCTTCAGCGATCGCTCTCTGTCGCGAACGCGGCTGGTCGGCGACCAGGAGAACGTGAAGGCCAGCAGCGGGGAACCGCGTTCGGCGAGCGTCTCGAGCACCGCATGGTGGCGTCGTAACAGCTCGGCGTATTCGGCCTCGCTCTCCGGGTACCGCTTCGACCCCGGAAGACTGTGGAATCGGACCCAACGGTCACCGCCGCGAATCCGGTAGCCGATCGGCGGGAAGTCGGGGAACCGCCTCTCCCACGCGTGCGACAGCCAGTCGAGGTCGGCGGCGACGCGGATCGGCGGACGCAGATAGCCGAGAAGTCGGCGCGAGTATCGCCTCCACCTCAGCCACGGGTTCCCCAGCACGAGTACATCGTGTCACCGCCCTGGACCGGGTAGGCATCAGGCCACGACGGAACGCGGCGCCTACAGCTCGACGGCGCTGGCGGCGTCGACGTCGCTGTACCGCTCGGGCGCACACGTCAGCACGATGACCTGGGCGTTCTCCCCCGCACTGGTGAGCACCTGCGCCATCTGCGCAACCCGGTCTGAGTCGCTGTGGCCGAGTGCGTCGTCGATGATCACCGGAACTCCGTCGGCCTCGTCGACCAGCACGGCGCACGCCAGGCGCGCGATGATGCCGATCTGCTCGCGCGCTCCGACCGACAGGTCGTCGAAGGGCACGGTCGTACCGTCCAGGGTGCGGGCCGTGATGCCCAGCTGCTCGTCCACCGTGAACCGCACCCCGGGGCCGAACAACGGTCGTGCCAGCTCCTCCAGGCGCTGGCGGAACGGCTCGCTGTAGCGCAGGTGGGCGGCCGCCCGGTGCTCGTTCAGCGTCGATCGCAGCAGTCGCGCCGCCTCAGCGCGGGCGGCGACGCGGGTGAGCTCGGCTTGGGCGGCCGTATGGGCCGACGCGGCTTCCTCCCTCCGGTCGTGACGCGCGTCGTCGCGGCACAGGTCGATGCGTGCGGTGGCCTGCGCGATCTCGCGATCCCCGTCCGCCAGCTCCTGTTCGAGATGTTCCAGGCGGTCGTCGAGGACGGCAACTCGTTGTTCGAGGTCGGCGAGGTCGGCGGACTCCATCTCGGCCCGCAGCCGCTCCGCGGCCGATGTCGCCACCGTCAACTCCTCCTGGGTCCGAACGATGTCGCCCTCGAGAGCAGCATCCGGCTGCTCCTGGCGCGCCGCGGCGAGGGCGTCGGTCATCTCGTCGATGTCGCTCGTCAGCCGCTCCGCCTTCTCGCTCGCGCGCTCGGCGGTCGCCCGCAGGTCGGCCAGCGAGCGGGCATGGACCGCGACGGCGCGCTCCGCCGCCAGGTGCTCGGTGGCGCAGACGCGCTCGGCTTCCCGCAGCACGGCAAGGTCGGGGGCCGTCTGCGCGGGTCCTTCTTCGCCGACCTCGGCACGCAGTCGCGCCACGTCGGCGCGCAACTCGTCCAGGGTCTTGCCGCCGCCGATGCGGTCGGCCTCGACGCGGGCGGCGGTCACCCGCGGTTCGATCATCATCCGACTCTCGCCCGAGGCGATCAGTGCATCGAGATCGGCCGCGCCGTGTGCCGAACAGAGAGCGGTCGTCACCGCCTCGATCTCGTCGCGACGACTCGCCAGCGAGACGGCATCGGCTCCCGAACTCAACTCCACCCGGACGACGCCCGGCACCTCGACGACGGTCTCCGCGACGACGGACACCTCGTCCCCGGATGATTCCTCGTTGTCGACGAGGATCGGCCGGTCGCCGAGCCGACGGATTCGCATGGTCGTCGCGACCGCGCGCAACTGGGCCGTGGTTTCCAGGAGGTCTTCGCGCAGTTGGCGAGCGCGGGCCAACACCGCGGCGTCGACGGTGTTCGCCGCCAGCTCGGCTTCGCGCGCGGCGAGTTCCCGGTACGCGGCTACGGCCTGTTCGAGGCGTTCGACCGCGGTCGCGAGTGCTTTCCGATGACGTGCGGCCACTTCGACGGCCTCGGCTTCGTCGAGAGCTTCGCGGGCCCGGGCGAGAATGGCCTCAGCCTCGGCTCGCGTTTGCTCCAGCGCGGTACCGTCCGCGACCGCCTTCGCCATCGCCTCACGCGCTTGATCGCGTTCCTGTGTGGCGGTCGACTTGGCTTCGGCGAGTTCGCCGATCTTGGCGGCCGCTCGTCTACGTGCGTCGCGCTCGGCCGTGCACGCTCGGTGGCGCAGCAGCGCCGCCTCGGCCACCGAATCGGCTCCGGCCAACCGATCGCGGAGTTCGTAGGCGGCCCGGCGCGCACTCTCGGTCTGTTCGACCTCGACCTTCACCTGCTCGATCAAGGATCCGAGCTGCTTGCGCCGGGCGGTCAGCTCCGCGACTCGGGCGACGTCGCCGTCGATGGCCGCCATCGCCTCGTCCAGCTCGTCGAGCGCTCGCCTCGCGCGCGCCTCGCGCTGCCGTGCCGCGAGCAGTTCTCCGGTCTCTTGTCCGCGGCCGGCGGTGAAGTAGCGCGTGTACTCGGCCTCGACGGCTACCAGCAGTTCGGAATCCTCGCCGGCGTCCTCGTCGCGATCCGGGTCCGAAACGGCGCGGTCTAACGCATTGGTCAACGAGACGCTCTTCGACACGGAGATCGAGGCGGAGGCGCCGTCCTGCACCACACGCGACGCGCGGAAGAGCGCGAGGTCGACCGATTGCTCAAGGATCGCCCGGACGCGTTCGTGCGCTGCTTTTCCGGTCAACTGCTCGGGCTGCGGCGAGTGCACGCTCAGCGTCGTCGACTGCCCTTTGTTGAACACCTTCGTGTACGTGAAATGCCAAGGACCACAACTGATCTCGGCTTCGATCTCGGTCGCCACATCGTGCCCGGCCGGTTGAACCGCCCGCACCTTCGCACTCTTGGAGGAGGACGGCACATCGAGCAGCAGGTCGAGCGCTTCGACCATCGACGACTTGCCCGCCTCGTTGCGCCCGGACACCACCGTCACGCCGCGCTCGGCGAATCGGCACTCGCGGTCGGCCACGCCGCGGAAGCCCGTCAGCCGCAATCGGTGGAGCCTCACCGGTCGCCACCGCCCGCCAAGCGCCCGAGCAGGGCGAGAGCATCGCGGGCCGCGCGCGACTCGGCGTCGTCGGCGGCATTCGCCCGCGACACCAATTCGCCGGCCGCCTCGGCGGCATAGCCGCGCAACCCCAGGCCATCGACATCGCCCGGGTCGGCGACCACCCGCAGATCGTCGCAGGCATCCCACCGCACGACGGCGGCGAATCGGTCAGCGGCAGCATCGAGGAGTTCGCTCAGCGCGGTGTGGTCGGCGATCGACAGTGTTCCGACCAATCCCAGCCGGACGACGGTGGTCGACTTGTCGGGAATCTCATCGAGCCGCGAGGACAGGGCCTCCACGTCGTCGGTGCCGTTGACGTCGACCGTCATCGAGCGGAAACGCCAGCGCCCGACCGGATGTTGCGCGACCTCTACGGTGCGCCGCGACCCACGGGCCAGCGAGACGACGAGAACCTCGCCCGAACCCGTCTCGACATTGTCGAAATTAGTGACCTCGTGCGCACCCGAGTACCAGATCCGCCCGGTCGTGCCCAGCTTCGTGACCGAGTGCCGGTCGCCCAGCGCGACGAAGTCGAGGACCTCGTCGGCAAGGGCGCGATCCAGCGGCGGCACCGCGACGATCGCCGGACCCGAAGACGGCGACAGCTCGTCGGTGCCGCCGTGGCCGAGGACGATCCGGATGCGATCGGTTCCGGGGAGCCGGGACACCTGGTCCGCGACCAAATCGCTGGTCGGCGACTTCGTTGACCACGGCGCCACGACGAGGTCGATGCCGTCGGCCACCTCATGCGCCCCCGGTGTCGACAGGACGACGACATTGTCGGGGCACCGCTTGGTGAACACCTCAGAGCGATAGATGCTGGCAGCGTCGTACGGGTCGTGATTGCCGGGCAACAGGTACACGGGCACAGGGAAATCCCGCAGCCGGTCCAGGGCCTGCGTCACGATGCGCGACGAGACCCGGTGATCCTCGAAAACATCTCCGCACACCACGACGAACTCGGCACCCGCGGTGGCCGCCACGTCGCCGATCCGTTCGATCGCCCCGAGTCGGTCGGCGGTGAACAGCGCCTGCGCCTCCGGCGGGAGGAAATGCCTCGTCATGCCCAGCTGCCAGTCGGCGGTGTGTACGAAGGTGACCGACCGGTCGGGCGCGCGCCGCGCGTCGTCGAAGTTCGGATCGTCGAACAGGGTCGCCGCGGTCATCACACCTCCTCGGGTCGTCGTGCGCCGGCTGTTTCCGGGTTCGGGGGCTACCCCGTCGAACGAATCGTAGGAGGGCGGCCCGACAAAACGCGGGAGGCGAGCCGGACACTGCCCGAACTCGCCTCCCGCGTCGAGGTTCGAATGTCAGCCGGCCTGTTCCTCCGGCGCCACGACCGGCTTCATCGGGACGAGCAGCAACGACACCGCCGCCGCCGCGAAAGCCACCCCGGCGGCCAGGAAGATCGAGTGCCCCATCGCCACGGAGAAGCCCTCGTACATTCCCTTGGGCAGTTCGGCGACGGCTCCGTGACTCTGCGCCTGCGCCGCTTGCATGTCGAAGCCGGGGAACTCCCGGCGCAACAGCGCCTGCATCAGCGCGCCCATACCCGCGGCGCCCAGCACCGACCCGACGGTGCGGGTCGTGTTGTACACGCCGGAACCGGCACCGGCCTGGTGCCACGGCAGGTTGCGAGTCGCCGTCGCACCGAGGGGCGCCCAGATGCCGGCGCCCGCGATGCCCAGGAGGATCGTCGGCAACAGCAACTGCCACACCGGCGTCTCCGGCCGGTTGATGACGGCCATCCAGCACAGCGCGATCGCGTTCAACAGCATCGCCGTCGCGATGATCGAGCGCGGGTGGACGCGGTCGGCGAGGCGTCCGACGAACGGCGCGAGGAAGCCGCTCACCAGTGCCATCGGAATGAGCATGAGGGCCGACCTGGTCGGCGACATCCCGCCGACGAGCTGCAGGAAGAACATGACCGGGATCATGATTCCGGTGATCGCGAAGCCTTGGGCGAAGATCCCGACGTTGGACACCCAGTAGTTGCGGTCGGCGAACAGCGACAGCGGCACCAGCGGTTCGCGTCGCATCTGCGCCTCCCACAACACGAAGACCACCAGGTACAGGACGCCGACGCCGATCATCGCCCAGATCCACGGCGCCCAGTCGTATTTCTCGCCGTCCTGAATCCCGAACACCAGCGCGGCGAGTCCGATGCCGGAGAGAATGACGCCGATCCAGTCGAACTTGTGGTCGTTGGTCTCCACGCGCGGGACGAACACCTGGGCGGCGATCAGTCCGATCACGCCGACCGGCAGATTGATCAGGAAGATCCATTCCCAGCCGAAATTGTCGGTGAGCACGCCGCCGAGCAGCGGGCCGACCATCGTCGCGACACCGGCGACGATGCCCCACGCGCCCATCGCGGCGCCGCGGCGCTGCGGTGGGAAGATCCGGGTCACGATCGCCATGGTCTGCGGCGTGATCAGCGCCGCGCCGACACCCTGGACGGCGCGCGCGGCGATCAGCATGCCGATCGTCGTCGACATCGCGCACCAAACGCTGGCGACGGTGAACAGGACGAGTCCGATCTGGAAGATCAGCTTCGGTCCGAACTTGTCCCCGAGGCGCCCGGCCACGAGCAACGGCACCGCGTAGGTCAGCAGGTACGCACTGGTCACCCAGATGATCGCGTTGAAATCGGCACCCAGTGCCCGTTGGATCGCGGGCTGCGCAACGGCAACGATCGTCATGTCGACCAAGATCATGAAGAAGCCGATGCACATCGCGAGCATGGCGAACCACGGGTTCTTGCCGGTGTCGACCGACGGTTCGGGGCCGTGCGACTCGGCCGCGCGTTGGGTGGTGGTCATTGTTCATTCCGTCCGATCCGTTGCAGGTGGGGCCGGTCGACACGTGCGAGCACGACCGCCGGGAACCGGCCGCCATGCCCCCTCGCCGATATGTCCGAATCGCTTCGGCCCGAATAGTCCGAACGGAACATAGGACTGACTTCGAGGGTTGTCAACGACGATGTTCCGGGCACGGTCGACGCGAAACTGGGCACGGTCGGCGGGAATCTGGGCACGCTCGGCGCGAAACTGGGCACGGTCGACGCGAATCTGGGCACGCTCGGCGCGAAACTGGGCACGGTCGGCGGATAACCTGGAGGACGCGCGCGTGTGTGAGCGGTCACATCGCCGTCGGGAATCACCGACGGCCCGCGCGACGTTGGTCAGCTGTTACGGATATTCACGGAGCGCAGTCTCCGATCGAGGAGGTCGCGATGAGCGAACAGGAAACCGGGCAGGGCACATATGTGACCGCCGGGGAGGAGTTCGTCCGCGACACCCGCTACATCTCCACGCGCATCACCAAGGACGGGGCCGACGGCTATCCCGTCGAAGCCGGTCGCTACCGGCTCGTCGCGGCCCGCGCGTGCCCCTGGGCCAACCGCACCCTCATCGTGCGGCGCCTGCTCGGCCTGGAGGACGCCATCTCGCTGGGCCTGTGCGGACCGACCCACGACGCCGACTCTTGGACCTTCGACCTCGACCCGGGCGGCGTCGACCCGGTGCTGCGCATTCCGCGGCTCAAAGACGCCTACGAGAAGCGCTTCCCCGGCTACCCGAAGGGCATCACGGTTCCCGCGATCGTCGATGAGCGCGACGGCGCCGTCGTGACCAACGACTATGCGCAGATGACGCTCGACTTCTCCACCGAGTGGACCGACTTCCATCGCGACGGCGCTCCCGCGCTCTACCCGGAGCACCTGCGCGCCGAGATCGACGAGATCAACGCGGCCGTCTTCTCCGAGGTCAACAACGGCGTCTACCGCTGCGGGTTCGCCGGCAGTCAACAGGCCTACGACGACGCTTACGCACGACTGTTCACCCAGCTCGACATCCTCGACGACCGGCTCGCGTCGCGGCGCTACCTCGTCGGCGACACCATCACCGAAGCCGACGTCCGGCTCTTCACGACGCTGGTGCGGTTCGACCCGGTCTACCACGGCCACTTCAAGACCAACCGCAACCTGCTCGCCCAGATGCCTGCGCTGTGGGCCTACGCGCGCGACCTGTTCCAGACCCCGGGGTTCGGCGACACGGTCGACTTCACCCAGATCAAGCAGCACTACTACCTGGTGCATCGCGATATCAACCCGACCGGCATCGTGCCGGACGGCCCAGACCTGCGGGGTTGGCGCACCGCCCACCACCGCGAACAACTCGGCGGACGCCCGTTCGGTGACGGCACTCCTCCGCCGCCACCGCGACCGTCCGAGGTCGTACCGGAAGGAAATGGGGTACCCACCGATGGCTAAGCGAAACAAGGCTCTTCCCGCGCCCTCGAATACCGACGACGCCTACGGCGCCAACGGATTCGAGCACCCGAAGCCGCCTGCTCACGCGATCGGCGCGGCCGACAAGATGCTGCGCCGGGCCCAGCGCCTCCAGGGTCCCGCGGTGGCCAAGTACGTCAACAAGATCCGTGCCGCACACCCGGACGAGTCGCCAGCGCAGATCATCGAGCGACTGGAGAAGCAGTACCTGCTCGCGGTGACCGGCTCCGGCGGGGCGGTCGGCGCCACCGCCGCGGTACCCGGCGTCGGCACGGTCGCGGCGCTTTCGGCGGTCGCGGGCGAATCGTTGTTCTTCCTCGAAGCGTCGGCACTACTGGCGCTCGCCATCGCCGAAGTGCACGGCGTCGACCCCGACGATCAGCACCGGCGCGAATCGCTGGTCCTCTCGGTCGCCCTGGGCGAAGAGGGCCTCACCGCGCTGGGCAAGCTCGTCGGCAGCGGGCGGTCGACCGCGTTGAAGCAACTGTCGTCCAGCGCCATCCCGGGGGTCAACGTGTCGGCCTTCAACCAGCGGATGCTGAACAAGGTCATGCGGAAGTTCGCGCTCAAGCGCGCCCCGGTCATCGTCGGCAAGCTCTTGCCGGCCGGCATCGGCGCGGGCATCGGGGCGGTCGGCAACCGCGCGCTGGGCAAGAAGATCATCGCCAACTCGCGTGAAGCCTTCGGACCGCCGCCCCGGCGCTGGCCGACCTCGTCGATCATCGACGGCACTCTCGCCGACGAAGGGGCGCTCCCCGCACCGGTGCAGCAACTGCCAACTCGTCGGTGATCGACGGCGATCGCTGGTTGCGGCGCCTCGGGCGCCTGGCCGCCACCCGCCGGGGCTACCTGGCGGCGACGATCGTCGCCGTGGTCCTCGGCATCGCCGCCGACCTGGCCTTCCCACTGCTGTCGAAGGCCGCTGTCGATCACGCGACCGGCGCCGCTCGTGCCGGTTGGGCACTGGGCAGCATCATCGCGGTGATGCTGGCGGTGGCGGCGGCCCGCTACCTCAGCACGCTCGTCCGCCGCTGGGCGGCCGGTGCCCTGGCGGTCGGCGTGCAGCGCGACCTGCGCGTCTCGCTGCTGGACACCGTGCTGCATCTCGACGGTCCGGCACAACACACGATCCGCACCGGGCAGGTGGTGTCGCGGTCGATCTCCGATCTGCAGGTCGTACAGGGCCTGATGGCGATGGCACCGCTGGCCATCGGCGGCGCGGTGCAGGCGGTCTTCGCCTTCGCGATCATGGCCTACCTGTCCCCGCTGTTGACCGCGGTGGCACTGCTGGTGCTCCCCGCGCTCGGCTGGACGGCCTATCGCAGCCGACGACGGCTCTTCGCGGCGACCTGGTCGGCTCAACAGGCCGCCGCCGACGTGGCCACCCACGTCGAGGAGACGGTCACCGGCGTGCGGGTGGTCAAAGGCTTCGGCCAGGAGCACCGCATGGTCGACCGGATGATCGATCTCGGCCGTTCCCTCTACGCCCGCCGGATCCGTGCCGCACGGGTCGAGGCCCGCTATGCCCCGCTGATCGGGGCTCTACCGCAACTGGCGACCGTCGCGGTAATCGGCGTCGGCGCACTGCTGACGCTGCGCGGCACCATCACGGCCGGCACCTTCCTGGCCTTCGCCGCCTACGTCACCGCGCTGATGGGGATCACGCGCATGCTGTCCAACGTGGTCGTCACGGCCCAACTCGCCCACGCGTCGGCGCAGCGCGTCTTCGACGTCATCGACCATCCCCGTGACGCCGATCCGGCCGATCCGGTGGCGCTGCCCAACGACGCCGAGTTCGGCCTCCGGTTCGACGGTGTTGGATTCGCCTACCCGGACGCCGCCGATACGCCCGTGCTGACGGGTCTGGACCTCGACATCGCGCCGGGCGAGTGCGTCGCCGTCATCGGCGGTCCGGGCTCGGGCAAGTCGACGCTGGCCGATCTGGCGGTCCGCCACCACCGCCCGCAGACCGGTACCGTCGCGCTGAGCCCGCGACGGGAAGGTGCGAGCCCCGCCGACCTGAACACCGTCGCCGCCGACGATCTCCGCCGCGTCGTCGCGGTCGTCAGCGACGAACCGTTCCTGTATTCCGACACCATCGCCGCCAACATCGCGATGGCGCCGCTGCACACCCTCACCGACGCCGAGCAGGCGCGGCTGGCATCGGCGATCGAACGGGCCGACGCCACCGCATTCGTCGACGCCCTGCCCGACGGCGTCGCCAGCGTCGTCGGCGAGCGCGGGCTCACCCTGTCCGGCGGACAGCGGCAGCGCATCGCCCTGGCCCGGGCTCTCTACGCTCAGCCGCGAATCCTCGTTCTCGACGACGCGACGTCGGCCGTCGACACCGCGACCGAGGCCCGCATTCTGGCTCGGCTGCGCGAGCAGCGTTCGACGATGCTGGTGCTCGCCCACCGCGCGTCCACGTTGCGGCTCGCCGACCGCGTCGCAATCATCGACGACGGGCAGATCGTCGAGGTCGGGACCTTCGACGAACTGGCGAAATCCAGTGCTCGCTTCGCGACGCTGATGTCCCAGACGGCGAACGCCCCGCTGCCCGACTCCCTCGACCGCGCCGAAGCGGCCGAACCGGACGACGACTTCGACCTTTGGCCCGATATCGAACCCGACGACGGCTGGCGCGCCGGCGCGGCGCCGGCGCGAGGCCCAGGCGGCGCCGGGCCGGGAGGCGGAGGCGGGATGGCCATGTCGGGAGCGCTCGGCGCGGCACAGGCCACACCCGAACTCCTCGCCGACGTCGCCGCCCTGCCGCCGGCGCACGCCGACCCGCGGGCCGATCTCGACGACCTGCGACGCGAGACACCCGACTTCTCGCTGTGGCGTTCGCTGGCGCCGGTCCGCTGGCTGTTGCTCGGCGCCGCCCTGTGCGTGGCCGCGGACACCGTGGTGAGCCTGGCGTTCCCGTCGCTGGCGCGAATCTCGATCGATGCCGCCGACAGCGACGATCCCGCGGCAATCTACCGCCCGGTGCTGGCGGGAGTTCTGCTGGTGGGCGTCGGCTGGCTGGTCGCGGTCGGCACGCTGCTGCTGTCCACGAGAGCCGGCGAGCGCGTGCTGTTCGGCCTGCGCGTGCGCAGCTTCGCCCACCTGCAGCGGCTGGGCCTGGACTACTACGAGCGCGAACTGTCCGGCCGGATCATGACCCGGATGACCACCGACATCGACGCGTTGTCGACCTTCCTGCAAACCGGCCTGACCTCGGCCGGGGTCGCCGGGCTGACCCTGGTCGGCGTGGCCGTGGCGCTCACCCTCACCCAGCCGGGTCTGGCCGTAGCACTCGCCCCGGTCGTCCCGGTGCTGTTGATCGCGACCATCGTGTTCCGCCGTATCTCCTCGCGGGCGTACCTGCGCTCCCGCGAACTCGTCAGCATCGTCAACGCCGATCTACAGGAGAACCTCGCCGGGCTCAAGACGACGCAGGGCTACCGGCACTCCGACTCGGCCCTGGCCCGCTTCGCCCGCTACTCCGACGACTGGTTCGACGCGCGCATGGTCACCCAGCGCGCGATCGCCTGCTACTTCCCGTTCATCGTCCTGGTGGCGGATGTGGCGACCGCCGCCGTCCTGGTCCTCGGCGCACACCGGATCTCTCAAGGCACGCTCTCGACCGGCGCACTGATCGCGTTCGTTCTCTATCTCGCGATGCTGTTCGGGCCGGTCCAACAGCTGACCCAGGTCTTCGACGGCTATCAGCAGGCCCGCGTCGGCCTCATCCGGATCAGGGATCTGCTCGCCACCCCGTCGAGCCTGGAATCCCACGCCGACGATGACGCGGCGACCGGTGCGCGCGGTCGTCCCGCCCCGGCGCACATGGCGCTCCACGACATCGGCTTCATCTACCGGGACTCGACCGCCCCCGCCCTGACCGACGTCGACCTCGACATCCCGGCCGGGTCGTCGCTGGCCCTGGTGGGCTCGACCGGGGCGGGGAAATCGACCGTGGTCAAGCTGCTCGCCCGCTTCTACGACCCCAGCACGGGTTCCGTGCGCGCCGACGGCGACGACCTGCGCGACCTGCCGCTGCGCTCGTACCGGGCCCGTCTCGCCGTCGTTCCCCAGGAGCCGCATCTGTTCGCCGGGACGGTCGCGGACAACATCGCCTTCGGCCGGCCTGGCGCCGGTCGCGACGAGATCGAGGCGGCGGCCGCCGCCGTCGGCGCGCTCGACGTCATCGCCGCCCTGCCCGGAGCGATGAACCACCCCATCGGCGAGCGGGGACGCGGGTTGTCGTCGGGCCAGCGTCAGCTCATCGCCCTGGCCCGCGCCGAACTCGTCGAACCGGACCTCGTACTCCTCGACGAGGCGACCGCAACGCTCGACCAGCAGACCGAAGCACGTGTCCTGGCCGCCTCGCGGGCCACCGCGTCACGGCGCACGAGCGTCATCGTCGCCCACCGGCTGGCGACGGCCGCACAGGCCGATTCGATCGCCGTCGTCGAGGCCGGACGAGTGGTGCAGCGCGGCACCCACGCCGAACTGATCGCGCGCGACGGACGGTACCGCGAACTCTGGGAAACCACTGCGGACACTGGGCACACATCGACGGAGCGGCACGCGTAGCATGCCATGGGGAGGGCGTGAGTAACGCACCACAAGTGAGTGCTCCGACCGTGCGCAGCTAACTGAACAATCCGGCCCCCGCACCCAAGGGGCCAACTCATGAGGGAATTGAGGCGAAGCACCGCTGTGAACACCCCGGCATCTGATTACGGGCAGAACACGTGGCTGGTCGAAGAGATGTACCAGCAGTACCTGAAGGATCCCAACTCGGTAGATCCCAGCTGGCGGGAGGTGCTCAAGGACTACCAACCGGCCGCCAACGGATCCGCTCCGGCCTCGACCGCCTCCCCCGCGTCGGCCCCGGCGCCAGCCACTGCGCCCCCGGCACCCGCACCGGCTCGTCCCGCCAACGCGGTGACCCTCGACGAGGAGCCGACCAAGCCCGAGCCGGCCCCCAAGCCGCCGACCACCGAAGCCGCCGCCACCAAGGCCGCCTCCGGGGTCGGGACGACCGGCCGCGACGGCTCCGGGCGCGAGTCGGTCCCGGCCCCCGCGGCCACGGCCCCGAGTACGCCGCCGCCCGCGGCCAAACCGAAGGCCGAGGCCGGGCCCGCCGAGTCGTCGAAGGTCCTGCGCGGCGCGTCGGCCGCGGTGGCCCGCAACATGTCTGCGTCGCTGACCGTTCCGACCGCGACCAGCGTGCGCGCGATACCGGTCAAGGCGATGATCGACAACCGCATCGTGATGAACAACCACCTGGCTCGCACGCGAGGCGGCAAGGTGTCGTTCACCCACATCCTCGGCTACGCACTGGTCCAGGCGATCAAGGCGTTCCCGAACATGAACAGCCACTTCGCCGAGATCGACGGCAAGCCGAACGTCGTGTCCCCCGCGCACACCAACCTGGGCCTGGCGATCGACCTTCCCGGCAAGGACGGCAGCCGTTCGCTGGTCGTCGCGGCGATCAAGGAATGCGAGTCGAAGAACTTCCACGAGTTCTGGACCGCGTACGAGGAGATCATCCGGCGCGCCCGCGAAGGCGCGCTGACCGCGGAAGACTTCTCCGGCGTGACCATCTCGCTCACCAACCCCGGCACGATCGGCACCGTGCATTCGGTGCCGCGGCTGATGCCCGGTCAGGGTGCGATCATCGGCGCGGGCGCGATGGAGTACCCGGCGGAGTTCCAGGGCGCCTCCGAAGAGCAGATCGCCGAACTGGGCGTCGGCAAGCTGATGACGCTCACGTCGACCTACGACCACCGCATCATCCAGGGCGCCGAATCCGGCGACTTCCTGCGCAAGGTGCACCACCTGCTGCTCGACGACGACTTCTGGGATGACATCTTCACCGCCCTGCACATCCCGTACGAGCCGATCCGCTGGCGCCAGGACGTGCCGCCCGGCCTCGTCGACAAGTCGACCCGCGTCCTGGAGCTGATCGCCGCCTACCGCAGCCGCGGCCACCTGATGGCCGACATCGACCCGCTGATGATGGACAGCGATGCCCGCATCGCCCACCCGGATCTGCGCATCGAGACCTACGGTCTGACGCTGTGGGACCTCGACCGGTCCTTCCGCGTCGGTGGTTTCCACGGCAAGGAGCGGATGAAGCTCCGCGACGTGCTGTCGGTGTTGCGCGACGCCTACTGCCGCCACGTCGGCGTCGAATACACCCACATCCTGGAGCCCGATCAGCAGCGCTGGCTGCAGGAACGGGTGGAGATCAAGCACGTCAAGCCGCCGGTCGCCGAGCAGAAGTACATCGTCAGCAAGCTCAACGCCGCCGAGGCCTTCGAGACCTTCCTCGCCACGAAGTACGTCGGACAGAAGCGTTTCTCGCTGGAAGGCGCCGAATCGGTGATCCCGATGATGGACGCCGTCATCGACCAGAGCGCCGAGCACGAACTCGCCGAAGTCGTCATTGGCATGCCGCACCGCGGCCGGCTCAACGTCCTCGCCAACATCGTCGGCAAGCCGTACTCGAAGATCTTCACCGAGTTCGAGGGCAACCAGGACCCGTCGCAGTCGCACGGCTCCGGCGACGTGAAGTACCACCTCGGCGCCGAGGGCAAGTACTACCAGATGTTCGGCGACAACGAGATCACCGTCTCGCTGACCGCCAACCCCAGCCACCTCGAGGCGGTCGACCCGGTGCTCGAAGGCCTGGTCCGCGCCAAGCAGGACCTGCTCGGCGACTCCGCGGGCGAATTCCCGGTGCTCCCGCTGATGCTCCACGGCGACGCCGCGTTCGCCGGACAGGGCGTCGTCGCCGAGACGCTGAACCTCGCGATGCTGCCCGGCTACCGCGTCGGCGGCACCGTGCACATCGTCGTCAACAACCAGGTCGGCTTCACCACCGCGCCGGAGTACTCCCGCTCCACCGAGTACTGCACCGACGTGGCGAAGATGATCGGCGCGCCGATCTTCCACGTCAACGGCGACGACCCGGAGGCCTGCGTGTGGGCGGCCAAGCTCGCCGTCGACTACCGCGAGACTTACCACAAGGACGTCGTGATCGACCTCGTCTGCTACCGGCGCCGCGGTCACAACGAGGGCGACGATCCGTCGATGACGCAGCCGGCGATGTACGACGTGATCGACACGATGCGGGGCGTCCGCAAGTCCTACACCGAAGCGCTGATCGGCCGTGGCGACATCTCGACCAAAGAGGCCGAGGACGCGCTGCGCGACTACCAGGGCCAGTTGGAGCGGGTCTTCAACGAGGTCAAGGAGCTTGAGCGGTACACGGCGGCGCCCAGCCCGTCGGTGGAGGCCGAGCAGAGTCTGCCGTCGAAACTGGTGACCGCCGTGTCGCCGCAGACGCTCGCGCGCATCGGCGACGCGTTCATGACGCTGCCCGACGGCTTCACCGCGCACCCGCGCGTGCTGCCCGTGCTCAAGCGACGGCAGCAGTCCGCGCGGGAGGGCAACATCGACTGGGCGTTCGCCGAGCTGTTGGCCTTCGGCTCGCTCGTCCTGGAGGGGCGCACGGTGCGCCTCTCGGGCCAGGACTCCCGGCGCGGGACCTTCACCCAGCGCCACTCGGTGCTGATCGACCGTCAGAACGGGTCGGAGTACACCCCGCTGAACCACATCCCGGGCGAGGACGAGGAGGAGAGCGGCCGGTTCATGGTCTACGACTCGCCGCTGTCCGAGTTCGCCGTCGTCGGCTTCGAATACGGCTACTCCGTCGGCGACCCCGATGCGCTGGTGCTGTGGGAAGGCCAGTTCGGCGACTTCGTGAACGGTGCCCAGTCGATCGTGGACGAGTTCATCAGCTCCGGCGAGGCCAAGTGGGCACAGACCTCCGGCGTCGTCATGCTGCTGCCACACGGGCACGAGGGCCAGGGCCCCGACCACACGTCGGGCCGTATCGAGCGATTCCTGCAGCTGTGCGCCGAGGGCTCGATGACCGTCGCGCTGCCGTCGACGCCGGCGAGCTACTTCCACCTGCTCCGCCGACACGCGCTCGACGGCATTGAGCGTCCGCTGGTCGTGTTCACCCCGAAGTCGATGCTGCGCAACAAGGCTGCCGTGAGCCCGGTCTCGGACTTCACCGACTCGAAGTTCCTCTCGGTGCTCGACGATCCCGCCTTCGCCGACGACTCGGCCGACCGGTCCAAGGTGCGCCGCGTCGTCCTGGTCAGCGGCAAGCTCTACTACGAGCTCGCCGCGCGACGGGACAAGGAAGGTCGCGACGATATCGCGCTGATCCGCATCGAGCAGCTCTACCCGGTGCCCTACCGCCGCATGCGGATGACGCTGGAGCGCTACCCGAACGCCGACGATTTCGTCTGGGTGCAGGAGGAGCCGGCCAACCAGGGCCCGTGGCCGTTCCTCGGGCTGTGGCTGCCGGAGATGCTGCCCGACATCCTGACCGGGCTGCGCCGCGTTTCGCGACGTGCCATGTCCGCGCCGTCGTCGGGGTCGAGCAAGGTCCACGCCGTCGAGCAGCAGGAGATCATCGACGCCGCGTTCGGCCCCAAAGCCGAGGCTCCGTTCACGTCCTAGACCGAACCACCCGTCTGCCAGCCCGACCCCTAACGCCGAGTGGGCACCTCACCTGCGCCCAATGGGCACCTCACCTGCGCCCACTGGGCACCCCACCTACGCCCAGTGGGCACCTGACCTGCGCCCACTGGGCACCTGACCTGCGCCCACTGGGCATAGTTGAGGTGCCCACTCGGCAGGGTTGAGGTGCCCACTCGGCAGGGTTGAGGTGCCCACTCGGCAGGGTTGAGGTGCCCACTCGACGGGGGTCAGGTGCCCACTCGGCAGGGTTGAGGTGCCCACTCGGCAGGGGGCGGGCGGGCTACTCGGCGCGGGTGATCGGTTCGCCGGTCACCGCGGCGCCGATCCCGAACAGCGAGTCCACCATCAGGTCGAGCACGGCATCGCGGCTCATGTCGGATCGGTCGAGCCAGGTCAGCGCGACCTCCTCGACGAACGCGATCCAGCCGCGAACGGCGACTTCGACCGTCGTCGTGTGGTCGATGCCGAACACGGCGGTGCGTTCCAAGATGCGGTCGGCGATCACCGCGCGCGATTGGTCGACGATGGCGCGCATCTCGGGATCTCCGGACGCCGAGCCGCGCAAAAAGGCGGTGTAGGCATGCCGATGCTCGGTGATGAAGTCGAGAAAGGACGCCATCGCCGCGCGCAGTACGACGACCGGTTCGCCGAGGGAGTCGTCGGGCTTGGTCGCCTCGACCAGCTCCTTCGCCTGCGCCTGCGCCAGGGCGAGGTGGAAGTCCTGTTTGGACGAGAAGTAGTGGAACACCAGCGCGCGGGAGACGCCCGCCGCCTGGGCCACCGACTCGATCGATACATTGTCGACCGACACGCGCTTGATCAGGTCACGGCCCAACGCGATGAACTGCTCTCGCCGGGCCGCCGGACTCATCCGAGTCCGCTTCTTGCCCGCGTCTTGTCGTGCCACGAGCATCACGCTAGCACTATTGACTCGTTGTCCAACACGCTATTGACGCTTGGTCAATAATTCCGCTAGCGTGATCTCCATGACAGCCACCGACGTCGCAGTCACCGACGTTCACATCGCCATCATCGGTGCCGGGTTCTCCGGACTCGGCGCCGCAATCAAACTCACCCAGAACGGATTCACCGACTACCTCGTCATCGACCGGGGCGCCGACTTCGGCGGCACCTGGCGCGACAACACCTACCCCGGTGCCGCCTGCGACGTCCCGTCGAACCTGTACTCGTACTCGTTCGCACTGAATCCGAAATGGTCGCGCACCTACTCCCACCAGGCCGAGATCCACCGGTACATCAACGACGTGGCGACCCGCCACGACATCGCCTCGCACACCCGGTTCCGCACCGAGGTCCTCGACGCGCGGTGGGATGAGGAGCGGAAGTCCTGGCTGATCGATGTCGAGACCGACGGTGTCGCCTCGCAGGTCCGCGCCCGACTCCTCGTCGGCGCCGTCGGCCCGTTGTGCGAACCCAACCTGCCCGACATCGACGGGATCGACGGATTCGAAGGCAAGATCGTCCACTCCGCCCGGTGGGACCACGACTACGACTACGCGGGCAAGCGCATCGCCGTGATCGGGACGGGCGCATCCGCCATCCAGATCGTGCCGCAGGTCGCCAAGATCGCCGGGCATCTGGACGTCTACCAGCGCACCGCCCCCTGGATCGTCCCGCGCACCGAGCGCCCCTACACCGCCGTCGAGCACGCCGCGTTCCGATTCCTCCCCGGTTTCCAGAAGCTCTCGCGCGGTGCGATCTACACCGGTGCGGAAGCCGTCGCCTTCGGGATGACCTACGCCCCGGCCGCGCTGAAGCCGGTCGAGGCGCTGTGCAAGGCGAACATCGCGCGTGGCACCGCCGACCGCGCACTGCGCCGCGCGGTGACGCCCGACTACCGGGTCGGATGCAAGCGGATCCTCAAGTCCAACGACTGGTACCCGGCGCTCGACCGCGACAACGTCGACCTGGTCACCGATCCGATCGCGTCGATCTCGCCGCGCGGCATCGTCACCGCCGACGGGATCGAGCGCGATGTCGACGTCATCGTCGTCGCCACCGGCTTCCACGTCACCGACTCGCCGGTCTTCTCGCACATCGTCGGCGCCGACGGACGATCGCTCGCGCAGGTGTGGGAATCCGCCGGAATGCAGGGCTACAAGGGTTCGACCGTGCACGGCTTCCCGAACATGATGCTGATGGTCGGTCCGTCGACCGGCCTGGGCCACACCTCGATGGTCTACATGATCGAATCCCAGCTCAACTACCTGGTCGGCTTCGCCAAGACGGTGCGCGCCCAATCCATTACGCGCATCGACGTGAAGGCCGAAGCCCAAGCCGAGTTCAACGAGTCCCTGCAGCGCACACTCGCCCGCTCCGTCTGGGCCACCGGCGGCTGCGCTTCCTGGTACAAGGACGCCAACGGGAACATCACCACGCTGTGGCCGGGATTCACCTTCGCTTTCCGCCGTATCACGCGTAATTTCGATGTCGCCGCTTACGACATCAGCCGCGCCCTGCCCGGCACGAAGCACACCGACGACGCCCCCGTCGCCGAACCTGCGACGGTCTGACGCCCGATCCACCCCGGCCACATTGGCCGAAACCACTCACAGCCTCGAGAAGGACAAAGAAACCATGAAGGATTTCCGCAACAAGGTCGTCGTCGTCACCGGTGCATCGTCGGGCATGGGCCGCGAGCTCGCGGTCAAGCTCGGCCAGCGCGGCGCCAAGGTGGCCATCAGCGACGTCGACCCCAACGGTCTCGCGGAGACCGAGCGCCTGGTCAAGGCCACCGGCGCCGAGGTGCATTCCCAGTTGCTCAACGTCGCCGAGCGTGAGGCGGTGCTCGAGTACGCCGAGACGGTCGCCAAGCACTTCGGCAAGGTCAACGCCATCTTCAACAACGCTGGCATCGCCCACCACGGCGAGGTCGAGCACATGGAGTTCAAGGACATCGACCGGGTGATGGACGTCGACTTCTGGGGCGTCGTCAACGGCACGAAGGCCTTCCTGCCGCACATCATCGCCTCCGGCGACGGTCACATCGTCAACACGTCGTCGCTGTTCGGACTGCTGTCCGAGCCCGGGCAATCGGCGTACAACTCGGCCAAGTTCGCCGTTCGCGGCTTCACCGAGTCGCTCAACCAGGAGATGATCGTGGCCAAGCATCCGGTCAAGGTCACCTGTGTGCACCCCGGCGGGGTCAAGACGGCGATCGCGCGCAACGCGACGATGAGCGGGGACACCGACGACCGCAGCCTCACCGAGGCCTTCGAGAAGTACCTGCTGCGGATGGATGCCGCCAAGGCCGCCGACATCATTCTGCGGGGCGTCGAGAAGGGCCGCGCGCGCGTGCTGGTCGGCAACGACGCCAAGCTGCTCGACCTGTGGGTCCGCCTGGTCGCCTCCGGCTACCAGGGTGTCGCCGCCCGGCTCACCGGCGCCGCCATCAAGCGGTTCTCGGCCAAGTAGCGTTCGGCAGGCCGTGCTCGGCCACTAGTTCCGACACGCGACACTAGGCCAGGTCGTGCTGGCTGAGCCAGTCGCGCACCAACTCGGTCGCGTCGGCGCCGGCCCGCCATTTCCCGGTCAACTCGGCGAGGTCGGCCATGGTCAGCTCGCCGGCCACCTTGTTGAGCGCCTTGATGTCGGACCGGCCGAACCGAACCGTGCGGTACACCGGCACCAGCTGCTCGCCGGACACCGGATCGCCGATCGACGCGCCGGCGGGCAACGCCCGATTCAGCTGCGTGTAGGCGGCGTCGCCGAACTCGGTGGGCTCGCCCGTCGACGCCGCGGACGCGGCCTGGTCGGCGGGCAGCACGACGGCGAGCAGCTTCGGGACGGTCGACGGGAACAGATCGACCTCGTCGGCGCTCATCGCGTCGAGCTGAGCACGCTCACCGGCGACTCGCACCGGCTCGTCGACCTCGATGCCCTGGGCGCGCAGCGCCCCGCGGTAGAGGAACGCGGTCATCTGCATCTGCGGGTCGGCGGATGCGCCGAGGCGAATCGCTCCGGACTCCGGCTGTGTCGCGCAGCCGCTCAACGCCGCACAGATCACCGCGACCAGCAATACCCACCGAACCATGCCCACACCGTAGCAATGACTTAGGATCGTCAGTCGTGGCCGCTGACCCCGTTGTTGACTGCGCGATCTACGTCGACGGTGTGCGCGACCCTCAACACCTCCCCTATGCCGATGCGCTGGCGCATGTCCGCGCGCGGGGCCGCGGGTTCGTGTGGCTCGGGCTCCACGCTCCCGACGACGCGCAGATGGCCTCTGTCGCTTCGGTTTTCGACCTGCACGAACTCGCCGTCGAGGATGCCGTCGTCGCCCATCAACGGCCGAAGGTCGAGATTTACGGCGACATGCTGTTCATGGTGCTGCGGACCGTGGCCTACGTCGACCACGATTCGATCGCCGAGACCGCCGAGGTCGTCTCCACCGGAGAGATCATGATTTTCGTCGGGGCCGACTATGTGATCACGGTCCGCCACGGCGACCAGACCGAACTCGCCTCGCTGCGCCATCGGCTGGAGGAGAATCCCGAACTGTTGGCGCTCGGTCCGACCGTCGTGTTGCACGCCGTCGCCGACCGGGTCGTCGACTCCTACCTGGTGGTCGTCGACGAACTGGACTCCGACATCGCCGAGATCGAGGAAAGCGTGTTCGCCACGTCGACCGTCGACATCGATCCGGTCTATCTGCTCAAACGCGAGGTCATCGAATTCCGCCGGGCGACGACGCCGCTCGCCACTCCCCTGCAGCGCCTCACCGCGCCCAATCCGTGGCTGTCCGACGAGGTCCGCACCTACCTGCGCGACGTCGCCGACCACCTGACGACCGTGAACGAGCGCGTCATCGACTACGACAACCTGCTCTCGTCGATGCTCGACGCGGCCGCCGCCAAGGTCGGCATCCAGCAGAACACCGACATGCGCAAGATCACCGCGTGGGCGGCGATGGCCGCCGCGCCGACGATGATCGCGGGAATCTACGGCATGAACTTCGACCACATGCCCGAGCTGCACTGGCGCTACGGCTACTTCCTCGTCATCGCCTTCATGGCGACCATCTGTTTCCTGCTCTGGCGTTCTTTCCGCAAACACGGGTGGTTGTGATGGCCGCGACGCACAAGCTGTTCTCCTACGGAACACTCCAGTTCCCCGAGGTCCAGCGGGCCACTTTCGGCCGGCTGCTTCCGGGCGAGGCCGACGCCATCGTCGGATACCGCAGCGAGGTCTTGACGATCACCGACCCCGTGGTGATCGAGCGCTCGGGCACCGACCGCCACCCCATCCTGATTCCCGGGTCCGCGCAGGACACGGTCGAGGGCACGACCTTCCTGGTCGACGACGACGAACTCGCGGCGGCCGACGAGTACGAGGTCGACGACTACCGGCGCGTTCAGGTTCCCCTGCGCTCCGGCGGGCAGGGGTGGGTGTACGTGCTCGCCTCCGACGACACCGAAGCCGTCGGCTGAACTAGCGCCACCACCGCTTGCGGACCGTCCCGACGGCGTCCTCGTGGTGCCCGGCACACCAGTCGGACGCGGGGACGCCGCGGCGAACCGCCTCGACGTGGCTGCCGCAGCCGCCCCACGTCGTCTTTCCGCAGGTCTTGCACCGAATCGGATAGCACATGATCTGTCTCGTCCCGCCCGGCTAGTCGCCGGTGGCGTCGACGAATCCGCGGAACACCTCGTACGCCCGTGCTCCGTGAATGGTCGCCGGTCCGCCGTGCATCAGGAAGGTGACACCGATCGCCTCGGCCGCCTCCTGGACCGTGGCGCCGGCGCGCGCCGCGGCCTGCCCGTGCGAGGCGATGCAGCCGTCGCACCCCTCGACCACCCCGATCGCGAAGGCGATCAGCTCCTTGGTCTTGCGGTCGAGGGCGCCGTCGGCGAATGCCGCCGAGCTGAGCGCACCGAAGCCGGCATAGACGTCCGGGATCGCCTTGCGCAGGTCGCGGTGCTGCGGCTGCAGCCGCCGAAGAACTGCCGCGCCCGCGTCGTGCTGGGAGCTGTCGGTCATGTCGTCTCCTTCACTGTGGCTCCGGGGAGATCGTCGATCCACCCGAACCCCCTAGGGGGATATTGAGAACCTAGCATCCCCCCGGGGGGATATGCAAATATGGAGTGGTCAACGGAGAGAGGACCGCCAAAATGACTCAACTGACCATGAGCGCCACGATCGACGTCCCGTATGCCGAGGCCGTCCCGCGCGTGCGCGAAGCGCTGGCCGACGTCGGATTCGGCGTACTCACCGAAATCGACGTCGCGGCCACGCTGAAGACGAAGCTCGACGTCGACGTGCCGCCGAAGCTGATCCTGGGTGCTTGCCGGCCGCAACTCGCCCACGAGGCCCTGCGGGTCGATCCCCGCGTCGCGGTCCTCCTGCCGTGCAACGTGGTCGTCAGCGCGGCTGGCGACGGTTCCCAGATCGACATCCTCGACCCCGGCGTCATGCCCGAGTTCACCGGAACCGAAGCCCTCGCCGACGTCGCCGGACAGGCCCGCGAACTGTTGGCAGCCATGCTGGACCGCCTGACGGGCGAGCAGGCATGAGAATCCCGGAAGCTGCCGCGAAGCCGATCGTCACGCGGCTCAAGCGCGCGCACGGTCACCTCGCCACAGTGATCCGCATGCTCGAAGAAGGACAGGAATGCGAGGAGGTGCTCACCCAGCTGGCCGCGGTGCACAAAGCCCTCGGACGCAGCGGGTACACGCTCGTGGCCACCGGACTTCGGCATTGCATCGCGACCGAGGGCCCCGACAACGTCGATCAGCAGAAGCTGGAACGGCTATTCCTGGCCATGGCCTGAGCGGGCGCGACCGTCAGCCGCCGAGCGTCGCGGCCACCCGGGAGGGGTCGGCCGGATCGATCTCAGCCTCGGTCCAGGCGTCGCGCAACGCCGTCGCACCCCTGAGCCGCACCCATGCCGCCTCGTTGGCGGTGACCGGCACCGCGCGCAGAAAACGGACCGGGTCGGCCGGCTCCGGCAAGGCCAGCGGGCTCAACTCGTCGTCGTCGAGCAGCACGGCGGTGAACGGCGCGCCGTCCCACAGCGGGGCGCCCAGGTCGACCAGCGCATCCGTGGCGAAGACGAGGCCCTCGACCATCGGAGCCGCGGCCAGCGTGGCCATCGAGCGGTGCAGGTTGCGCAACTGCAATCCGGCTCCCGGCGACACCGCGATGCGCACGACGAGTTCCGCGCGCGGGCCGCGAATCGGATCGGGGTTCAGATCGGCCGGATCCGACATCGGATGGCGCGACGCGCCGGCGGTGACGTAGACCAGGCCGTCTGCGCCGGCGAACCTCAGCACGTCGATCGGCTCGGCGCCGAGGAACGTGACCGACGCGCGCTGCGGATCGCCACCGAGCACCTTCGCGGCGTGCCCGGCAACGAGGTCGCTCGACCACGCGGCGCTCACCGGGACAGGTTGACGCCGGTCGCAGCGTC
>NZ_BAEE01000077.1 GCF_000241265.1 Gordonia araii NBRC 100433 | reverse complement strand
GAGGTTCCCCCCGGACCGTAGAGGCATCAGCTATAAGGAGTAGCGATGTCAGAGAAGCGGAAGAAGTACGACCGGGAGTTTCGTGAGGGGGCTGTCCGGATCGTTGAGGAGACCGGGAAGCCGATCGCGCAGATCGCGCGCGATCTGGGCGTGAACGAGGGCACCCTGGGCAACTGGGTGAACCGGGCACGGGCGGAGCGGGATGGCTCGGCGAGCCTGTCCAAGGACGACTACGACGAGCTCAAGCGGCTGCGTGCCGAGGTCGCCGAGCTCCGCATGGAGCGTGATGTCCTCAAGCGATCGGTGGTCCTGTGGGTCAAGGAGGCGACGAAGTGAGCGTGGCACGTTTCATCGCCGACCAGAGGACCATCTACCGGGTGCCACACACGGTCACTTGCCTGCTGCTCGGGGTCAGTCTCGCCTGGTTCTACAAGTGGCGCGACCGGGCGCTCGGGCCGGCTGCGGCCTCGGGCCTGCACACTCCTCGGGACCGGCGCCGCGACACGATCGACCGCGCGGTGAAGGCCATGTTCGTCAACAAGCGTGGTCTGCATGGCTCGCCGCGGCTGCATGCCGATCTGCGTGAGGACGGGTGGGAGGTCAGCGAGAAGACGGTCGCGGCCTCGATGCGCCGCCAAGGCCTCGTGGCGCGGCGGATCAAGCACCGCAGCGGGCTGACCAGGCAGGACAAGACCGCCCCGAAGTTCCCCGACCTACTCCGCCGGGACTTCACGGCCGGGCGCCCGAACGCCCGCTGGGTGGGCGACATGACGGAGATCCCGACCGTCATCCCCACCGAGGACGGCCATGGTCGTCCCGGTCCGAAGTTGTACTTGGCGACCGTGATCGACCTCTACTCCCGCCGTCTGCTGGGTGCGGCGACCGGGCTGCATCCCGACGCCGAGCTGGCATGTGCGGCGATCAAGATGGCGGTGGCGGCCCGCGGCGGCCGGGAGGCGATCTGGCGTGAGGAGGAGTCCGAGCGGGTTATCTTCCACACCGACCGCGGCTCGACCTACACGGCGAACTCGTTCACCAAGCTGTGCCGCACGATGGGGATCCGGCAGTCCATGGGGCGTGTCGGGTCATGCTTCGACAACGCCGCCGCGGAGGCGTTCTTCTCCAGCCTGGAGTGGGAGGTTCTCTCACGCCACCAGTTCATCGACACCCGACAGGCCCAGGCCGTCGTCCTGGACTGGTGCTACGGGTTCTACAACCACGAACGCCGGCACAGCTCGGCAGACATGATGAGCCCGGTCGACTACGAGACCAGCAACACGGCTACGCTGCCCGAGGCCGCATAAGGAAGTCCTCCACGATTCGGGGGGAACCACA
>NZ_BAEE01000078.1 GCF_000241265.1 Gordonia araii NBRC 100433 | reverse complement strand
GTACTGGACGTCGCTCAACCGCGGCAAGCGCACGGTGGCCGTCGACGTGCGCAGCCACGAGGGGCAGGAGCTGGTGCTGGCACTGGCGACCGCGCCCGGCCCGGACGCGGGGATCTTCGTTGACAACAACGTCGGACGACCGTGGCTTTCCTACGACGCGATGCGGGCCCGCCGTTCCGACGTGATCGCGGTGCACTTCGAGGGCCATGCCGACGGTCGCGGCGCGGTGGACTACACGGTTAACACCGAAGTCGGCGTACCCGAGCTGACGGGACCGCCCGACGCCGCGCCGGTCAACCATGTCCTGCCGGCCTGGGACATCATCGCCGGGCAGAGCGTGACGACGGCGCTGCTGGCCGCGGTGTACCGGCGGGCGCGGACCGGTGCGGGATCGCAGATCAACATCGCGCTGGCCGACGTCGCGGCGGCGTGGGTGGCCAACCTCGGCTGGCTCACCGAGGTCTCCCAGCGCGGCGACCGCGAACGCCACGGCAACTACATGTACGGCAGCTTCGGCGTCGACGCGGTCACCGCCGACGGCGGCCGGGTGTACGTGGTGGCCCTGACGCCGCGGCAGTGGAAGAACCTGACCGAGACCACCGGCACCTCGGCGGTGTTCGCCGCGCTCGCCGAGTCGCTGGGCGTCGACTTCTTCACCGACGAGGGCCGCTACATCCATCGCGAGGCCATCGCCGCGATCATCCGCCCGTGGTTCGCCGAGCGCGGCTTCGAGCAGGCCAAAGCCGACCTGACCGCCGGCGGCGTGCTGTGGGGCCCCTATCAGTCGATGCGCGACTTCGCCGACCAGTTCCGGTCGGACCCCGCGTCGACGCCGGTCCTCGTCGACCTCGACCAGCCCGGCGTCGGCACCGTGGTCTCCGCGAGCGCGCCGATCCGCGTCGACCGGGCCTACTCGGGCGCCGAGCCCGCCCACGAACTCGGCGCCGACACCGACGAAGTGCTGGCGTCGGTGCTGGGTCTCTCCGAGGCCGAGCTGGGCAAGCTGCACGACGCCGGAACCATCTGACCAGACCCGCCGACTGGGCACCTCCCCCGCCGAGTGGGCACCTCACCCCCGCCGAGTGGGCACCTGACCTGCACCGACTGGGCACTCAGGCGGCGCCGGTGTCGCGGGCCGGGTACCCCGCGAGCATCAGTCCGGCGACGGCGTTCAGCGCACCGGTCCACTCCCGTGACATCTCCGGTGTCCAGTCGTCGCCGCCGATCTCGGACATCGCCGCGACCATGCATTCGGTGACGGCCGCATACATCGGTTCGGTGACGCCCATCGTCGCGTGGCGGGCCCCGAGCGAGCCGAGCGTGGAGGCGAGCCACTTTTCGTCGTCGAGATGATCGAGAACGGACACGATCGCGGTGCGCAGCATCGACGCCTGCTGTCTGGTGTCCCTGGAGAACATCGGTTTCACGCCGGGATAGCGCTCGAAGAGGATGTCGTAGAACCGGACGGTCAGACCGTCGTCCGGCAGATCGACGATGGACAGGCTGTGGTGTAGGAGATCTTTGTTCATACCGTCCAATGGTCCGAGCGGCGGGTGACCTCGGTGTTTCGTGGTCGGCAAATGGCCGTATCCGAGTCCGCACAGTCGGGCGCCCGAATTTACATCCGTGGCCGCTGGGGCTTCTGAGTTCACGAAATCCGGTGATCATGACATGTATAGACGGTCTGTATCGTACGACGACAAAGAGCTATTATTTGTCATCTACGGCGACTTGTGCTTTCCTGGTGTCACTAGTTAGATAGGTCACACGAGGTGGTACGCATGAATGTTCTCGATCAGGTCCGCAGCAAGGCCGAGGCGACGATCCCGATGGAGCGTCTGATCAAGGGCATGCACCTGTACCAGAAGACCAAGGCGCGGGTGCGCCGCGACAAGCCGCCGGTGTTCGTCGAGGATGAGATCCCCGATGTCGATGAGATGGCGCTGACCGAGATCGACATGAGCAACCCGTTCATGTGGCGGCAGGGCCAGTGGTTGCCGTACTTCAAGCGACTGAGGGACGAGTCGCCGGTCCACTTCCGGGCTTCGAGCGAGTTCGGTCCGTACTGGTCGGTGACGCGGTACGACGACATCATCGCCGTGGACAAGGACTTCGAGACGTTTTCCGCCGAGCCGCAGATCGTTATCGGCACCCCGCCGGAGGGCTTGGACATCGAGATGTTCATCGCGATGGACCCGCCGCGTCACGACCGGCAGCGCGGCGCCGTCCAGGGGGTCGTCGCTCCCCAGAATCTCGAGGAGCTCGAGGGGCTGATCCGCTCGCGCGTGCAAGAGGTGCTCGACAGCCTGCCGGTCGGCGAACCGTTCGACTGGGTGGACAAGGTCAGTATCGAACTGACCGCTCGGATGCTCGCCACCCTGCTCGATTTTCCGTACGAGGAACGCCGGAAGCTCGTCTACTGGACCGAGGTGACCGCCGCGGGCGCCTCCACGACCGGTGGTCAGAGCGACGTCGAGGAGATGTGGCGAGCCTCTGCCGACATGGCGAAGAGCTTCAGCGCCCTGTGGCACGACAAAGCGGCCCGGCTGGCCGCCGGGGAGAAGCCCGGCTACGACCTGATCACGCTGATGCAGCTGTCCGAGGACACCAAGGATCTGATCAACCGGCCGATGGAGTTCCTCGGCAACCTCGTCCTGCTCGTCGTGGGCGGCAACGACACGACCCGCAACTCGATGTCGGGCGGGGTCCTGGCGCTCAACCAGTTTCCCGACGAGTTCGAGCGCGTCAAAGCCGATCGGGGTCTGATCCCGAAGATGGTCAACGAGATCATCCGCTGGCAGACACCGTTGGCCTACATGCGCAGGATCGCTACGAAGGACACCGTCCTCAACGGCCAGTTCATCCGCAAGGGCGACAAGGTCGTGATGTGGTACGCGTCGGCGAACCGTGATGAGCGCACGTTCGAGAACCCTGACGACTTCATCATCGACCGTCCGAACGGACGCAATCACCTCTCGTTCGGCATCGGTGTCCACCGCTGCATGGGTAGCCGGCTGGCCGAGATGCAGCTCAGGATCCTGTGGGAGGAATTGCTTGCCCGGTTCGCCGACATCGAGGTCGTGGAGGAGCCGGAGTACCTGCAGTCGAACTTCGTCCGCGGCTACACCAAGATGATGGTCAGGCTCACCCCGATCGGCCAGGAGCCCCGCCCGAAAGAGGGGCGAGGAGTGGTCGGCCGGGCGACGTCCGCCCCTCGACCCGCACGACACGGAGACCGCGACGGCTGGGTTGTGAACACCACGGAGACCGAGATCGACCTGCGGGTCCAGGCTCGTCGTCCCGTGGCCGACGGGATCGTCGAACTCACGCTGACCGACCCGTCGGGCGCGCAGCTCCCGTCCTGGACGGCCGGTGCGCACGTCGACTTGGTTCTCGACCGGTCGCTGACGCGGCAGTACTCCCTGTGCGGCAGCACGGCGGACGAGTCGTCGTGGAAGGTCGGCGTCCTTCTCGACCCGAACAGCCGCGGCGGGTCCGCGTTCGTCCACGAGAAGCTGACCGAGGGCGCGACGGTGCGCGTGCGAGGCCCGCGCAACCACTTCCCGCTGGTCGCGTCGCCGCGCTACCAGTTCATCGCCGGCGGTATCGGCATCACGCCGATCCTCGCGATGATCGAGGCGGCGCAGGCGCGCGGTGCGCAGTGGAGCCTGCTGTACGGCGGTCGATCGCGCGCGTCGATGGCGTTCCTCGACAAGCTCGAAAGCGACGGCCGGGTGACGATCTGGCCGCAGGACGAGAAGGGCCTCCTCGATCTCGACGCGGTCCTGGGCACGCCGTCGGCGGACACCCTGGTGTACTGCTGCGGCCCGGGCGCATTGCTCGACGCGGTCGAGGAGGGATGCGCGTCGTGGCCCGACGGCAGCTTGCACCTCGAGCGGTTCGCGGCCAAGCAGGTCGTCGCGTCCGACGACGCGCTGGACTCGTTCGAGGTTGAGTGCGCGCGGTCGGGGGTGACCGTGACCGTGCCCGAAGGCAAGTCGATCTTCGAGGCCGTCGAGGAGGCCGGCGTCGACGTGCTGGGCTCGTGCATGGAGGGGATCTGCGGGACCTGCGAGCTCGACGTGCTCGACGGCACGCCCGACCACCGTGACTCGATCCTGTCCAGGTCCGATCGAGAGCGGGGCGACACGGTGATGCCCTGCGTCTCCCGCTCGCTGTCGCAGAGGCTGGTGCTCGACGTATGAACTACCCCCGCGACTGCTGGTACGTCGCCGCCACCTCCGACGAGGTCGGCGACGAACTGACCGCCCGACGCATCCTCGAGCACCCGGTCCTGATGTTCCGTTCGTTCGACGGATCGGTGGTCGCCTTGGAGGACCGGTGCGCGCATCGGCCCTATCCGCTGTCGGCCGGCCATCGCGAGGGCGATCTGGTGGTCTGCGGCTACCACGGCTGTACCTACGACGCGACGGGCCGCTGCGTGCGGGTGCCCTCGCAGGACAGCCCGCCGTCTGGTGCCCGGGTGCGCGCCTATCCCGTCGTCGAGCGCGCACCGTTCATCTGGATCTGGACCGGCACGCCCGGCGGCGAACGGCTGCGGCCGCCGCCGGCGACCCCGTGGCTCCAGGGCGACGGCTGGAGCAGCGTGGGGGAGCTGCGCGACGTCGGCGCCGGCCTCCTGCTGTTGCACGAGCACTACCTCGACCTGACCAACGTGTTCGCGATGCACCTCGAGATGGTGCCGCCGGGTATCGAGACGCTGCCCCCGCTCGAAGAGGTCGAGGTCTCGGAGGTCTCGGTGTCCTACGTCCGCGAGTTGCCCGCCGCACCGTTGGCTCCGTGGGAGGCCCAGATCTCGGGGCTCGACAGCGCCGGGTCGTTCGCGCGCAGGGAGACGGGCACGTTCGTGACCCCCGGCCTGCACAAGCAGACCTACACCATCACCGGCGAGGGGGCGGAGCTCGAGGTGGTGCGGACGCACGGCTTCACACCCGAGTCGCCGACGTCGACGCATGTCTTCCTGCAGATGTCGTGGCGCGGTTCGGCCGTCGCGCCCGACGTGGGTGCGCGGCTGGCCGCGGTCTTCCACGAGATGGCCAACCGCGACTTCGCGGTGCTCGAGACCATGCAGCGTTGTCTCGACGAGGACACGACACCGCGGCGCTATCTGAACGTCAAGGCCGATCGTGCCGCGATCTTCGCCCGGCGGATCGTGCAGTCCATGGTCGAGGAGGAACGCGGCCGTTAGTGCACGGCCCGCATGATCCGGTCCACCGCTTCGTCGATGGCGACGGTCGGCTGCAACAGGTGGCTCAGGATCAACCGCACCATCGTGTCTACGGTGCCCGCGGACACCTTGTCGCCGAGGGTATCGGCGATCGCGGAGGTCGCCTGGGTCAGGACGGCCTCCGGCCGAACGGTCAGCAGGGCGAGAAGCTCCGGATCGTGGCCGGGACGCAGGATCGCTTTGAGTACCGCATTGGTCTGGCCGTACTCCAGCGCGTAGCGGGCCGCCGTCCGCAGGCCTTCGGTGATGGAGTCCGGGTGGGCGGCGATGCCGTCGCGCACTCGAGTCACGAACCGTTCGACCTCGCGCGACACGACCGCCTCGCCGAGGTCCGACTTGGTGCCGACCTCCTTGTAGAGGCTCTGCCGGGGGACCCCTGAGAGTTGGGCGACCCGTGTCATGCTCAGCTTGTCCCAGCCGTCCTCGGTGATGACCGTGACGGCGGCGTCGAGGAGGCGCTCGAGGCGGATAGCCCTGAGTTCGTCGTAGAAGGCCGGTGCGCTCACGTGTCCCAGCGTACGACATGCTATCGACGCATGTCGTACCGGACGACAACAGCAGGCAGAATGTCACACCGAGGGTGATTCGCGCGGGCGGACTGGCCCGAGTCAATGTCGGCGCCTTGACCGCCCGCCCCTCCGATGCGAGACTGAGCCCAACCGAGCGATCGTTCGGTCAGGAAGGCTGGAAACCCGTGGCGATTGATTTCTCCTACCCGCCCGAGGTCGAGGACCTCGTCAACCGAACGGCGACGTTCATCGCCGACGAGGTACTGCCCATTGAGATGGAATTCGCCGGTGACATCACCGCCGCCGGCGGCGATGACCTCCGTCTGGAACTGATCGCCAAGGCGAAGGATGCCGGCGTCTTCGGGCCGCAGATCCCGATCGAGTACGGCGGACACGGGCTCGACATGTCCAACCGTTCGCCGATTTTCACAGCTGCCGGGCACTCGGTCTTCGGACCGGCCGCCCTGCACATCGGCGCCCCCGATGAGGGCAACATCCACATGCTCCACCACATCGCCAGCGACGCCCAACGCGACAAGTACCTCGGTCCGCTCGCCACCGGCGAGGTGCGCAGCGCCTTCGCGATGACCGAGCCCGCCCCCGACGGCGCCGGTTCCGACCCGAATCAACTCTCCACGATGGCCACCAAAGTCGACGGTGGCTGGAAGATCGACGGCCGCAAGCGGTTCATCACCGGCGCCGACGGCGCAGCTTTCTACATCGTCATGGCCAGGACGGCGGGCAGCGTTGGGGACCGCGGCGGCGCGACGATGTTTCTCGCCCCGGCGGACACAGACGGCATCAGCGTCGACCGGCACGTCCACACCATCGACAAGGCGATGATCGGTGGGCATTGCGAGATGACCTTCGACGGTGTGTTCGTGCCCGACGAGGACGTACTCGGCGAAGTCGACGAGGGGTATCGCTACGCGCAGGTCCGGCTTGGCCCCGCGCGAATGACCCACGTCATGCGCTGGCTCGGCTCGGCCGAGCGCGCACATCAGATCGCCGTCGACTACGTCAAAGACCGTGACGGATTCGGCGGGAAACTCGCCGACCTCGGCATGATCCAGCAGATGATCGCCGACAACGAGATCGATCTCGCCGCGACCCGCGCTCTCCTGGCCCGGGCCAACTACGAACTGGATCTCGGCGAGCACGCGAGCGATTCGACGTCGATCGCGAAAACCTATGGAGCCGAGGCTTTCTCCCGGATCGTCGACCGATCGATTCAGATGTGTGGTGGGCTGGGAGTCTCGGCCGACCTACCTCTGGCCCGTCTCGCCGATGAGCTGCGGCCGTTCCGCATCTACGACGGGCCATCCGAGGTCCACCGCTGGGCGATCGCCAAGCGCGCCGTCGGACGAGCCCGCAAAGCGGCGCAACGGAAGGAAGCACATGGCTGACCACCCCGGACTCACCGCCGACGCGCTACGAAAGTTGTTGACCGCCAACGGCGTCGACGTCGTCGGTGACCTCAAGATCGACCTCATCAGCGGCGGTCGGTCCAACCTCACCTTCGATGTCTCCGACGACGTGCACCGCTGGGTCGCGCGCCGGCCCCCGATGGGCGGACTGACCCCGTCCGCGCACGACATGGAGCGCGAGTGGGCGGTCACCTCAGCCTTGAAGGACACCGCGGTGCCGGTGGCGCCCACCGTCGCCATCGATCGCGACGGGGAGTTCATCGGTGCACCGTGCACCGTCGTCGACTTCGTCGACGGCCTCGTCATCCGCTCCGCCGAGGACCTGGAGATCTGGACCGACGATCAGGTCACCGCCAACTTCGACGCCCTCGTCGACACGCTGGCGAAGCTGCACGCGGTCGACTACGAAGCGGTCGGCCTCGGCGACTTCGGCCGGCCCGCCGGTTTCGCCGGCCGACAGGTCAAGCTGTGGGCGCGCCAGTGGGGACTGGTCAAGACCCGGGACCTGCCCGACGTCGACGCCCTCGTCGAGAAACTCTCCGAACGCGTCCCCACCGACGCGCGCAGCACGATCGTGCACGGCGACTTCCGCATCGACAACACGATCATCGACCGCGACGACCCGACCGACGTGCTCGCCGTCGTCGACTGGGAAATGTCGGCGCTGGGCGATCCGCTGACCGATGCCGCGCTGATGTGCGTGTACCGCCAGCCGGTCTTCGCGACCGTCCTCGGCTTCCGGGCGGCGTGGACGAGCGACCGCTATCCGAGCGCCGACGAGATGGCGCAGGCGTACGCGACGGCCACCGGGATGGACCTGGGCGACTGGGACTTCTACCTGGGCCTGGCGAACCTGAAACTCGGCGTGATCGCCGAGGGCATCACCCACCGCGCCCTGTTGGGCGGATCATCCGGTGCCGCCGGTGCCGAGAAGGCCGCCGAGGCGACCGCGGCCTTCATCTCGGCCGGGTTGAACCGGGTCTCCTAGTGTCCCTCGGTGGTCCGGTGCCGTCTCGTCACGGCTTCATCTCGTAGACCCCGGCCGTCGCGCGCGCCTGACTCCAGACTCGGTCGCTGCGTTCGGTGTCGAACACGGGGCGCGCGATGATCGCACCCGCGGCCCTGGTCTGCGCGGTGCTCAGCGACGGCTTGTTCGCCAAGGTGAGCGCGTGGGTGGCGACGTCGCCGACGAGGACTTCGAAGATGCTGTCGACGAGGTCGTCGTCGGTCCGCGCGATCGATGCCTGCTGAAGGATCAGGTCCCCGTATGCGATCGTGGTGAACAGGTCGCCGACGACGAGGAGCAGGTCGAGGTCGCGCATCTGCGTCTTGTCGAGCGGCGAGGTCCCGAGGAAGACCTGGAACGCGTCGATCTGGTCGAGCAGCACCTTCACGTTGGGCAGATGTGCGAACCCGGCGTAGACCGCCCGCCAGTCGTGGAACGCGACGGCGCCGAGCCCCTGTGCGGGACCCTGCTGGAACAGGAACGTGTCGTCGACGGCGTCGCGACGGCGGGGCGGCAGCGCCGGTGCCGGCGCGGCGGGAAGTGCGGCGCCGACGAGGGGTGACGCCGCGCGGATTACGGCGCGCGATGCTTTGAACGCCTGACTGAACACGCTGTCGGGGATCGGGCTGGCGGCGACTTGTTTACGAGCGGCGAGAAGCGCCAGGCTCGGGTCCGAGGGGTTGAAGAGGTAACCCTGCAGGAACTTCAGCGCCAGGGCCATGTTGACGTGCACGGTGCCCTCCAGGCGGGGCAAACCCATCATCGCGACGGCGCCGAGCGGGAAGTACATGTCGTTCTCGAACCCGCGGGCGGCGATGCAGTCGGAGAGCAGTTCGTAGACCTTCGCGCCCTGCCGGCTGACGGACATCTTCTCGATCGCGTCGAAGAGCAGGTAGCGGCGTCGTCGGCTGACGCGGACCGCATGTAGTCCACCGCGCGCTCGGAGTACATGTCCATCGCGGCCAGACGGATCCAGCTCTCGGTGAACAACGCGCGGACCTGGGGAAAATCGGTGACCCGGCTGTCGAACAGGATGCGGTTCTCCGCGTGCGAGATGCTCTCGTGCCACGCGTGCTCCACCGCACCGATGGCGCCGAAGCCGATGTTGAACTTTCCGACGTTCACGGTGTTGATCGCCGCGTCGAAGGCCTCGGATCCGCGGTGGATGATGTCCTCTTCGGCGACCGGGTAGTCCTCGAGGTCGAAGGCGGCGACGAACATCTGCGAGTCGACGACGTTCTTGCGCAGATTGTAGGCGGGGTGCTGGCTGTCGACGACGAAGAAGACGTAGCCGTCTTGCGTCTTGGGGCCGGTGGGCAGTCCTTCGACGCGGCCGAACACCGAGACCAGGCCGGCCTTGTTCCCGTTGCCGATGTAGTACTTGCCGCCGTTGGCGCGGTAGCCGCCGGACCGGTCCGGTGTCAGCACCATGTCCGAGGTGTAGACGTCCGCGCCGTGCTCCTTCTCCGAGAGCCCGAAGGCGAAGATCGCACCGTCGTCGAGGAGCGCGGCCGTCTTGCGCTTGACCGCCTCGTTGGAGCTTTGCCAGATCGGCCCGAGCCCGAGGATCGAGACCTGCCAGACGTACCAGTAGGACATTCCGTAGAAGCCCAGGATCTGGCTGTACTTGGTGATGCGTGCCTCGTCCCACCGCTTGTTCGGATCGCCGCCGGCCTGTGCGGCCGGTGTGAGCAGGGTGGCGAAGACCTTCTCCTTCTTCACGAATTCGAGGAACTCGTCGTACCAGACGCAGTCGCGATGCTGCTGGAGCAGCCAGCCCTTTCCTTTGCCTTCGAAGAAGTCGATCGTCGCTTCGAACAGACGGCGCGTCTCCGCGTCGAACTCGCCGAAGTCCGGCTGGTGGGGGTTGAACAACGACATCGTTCCTCCAGGTCCATTACTACACTAGTGTAGGAAAATTCTACACGGGCGAATCAACCCGGCGTCCAGGTGTGCTCGGAATCGGAGCGCGGTAGGTCAGCGGAAGGTGGCGATGCCGCCGTCGTGATCGGACAGGTGTAGATGTTCGTTGATCGACAGCACCGTCACGCCCTGCCGGCCGACGATCGCCTTGGTGATGGACGCGTTGACCATCGACGCCGACAGTTTCGGCCAGTGCTCGGCATCGATGCCCAGGTGCTGGGCCAGCCACAGTGTGATCGACCCGGCCGACGACACGACCAGCACCGACTTGCCGGAGCCGGCGAGATCGACTGCCCGCTGCCCCGCCTCGGCGACCCGTCGCGCGTAGGCCGCGAAGGGCTCGGACGCCGCTAGTTCACCGCCGACCCAGGAGGCCAGCACCGCGTCGAGCGACCGTTGGAAACCGCGCCCGTCGGCGAGTTGGGCGCTCGTCGGCTCGCCCATCAGTCCGGCCAGGTCGTATTCGTCCCAGGCGTCGTCGACGATCGGCTCCGGCCGGTCGTCGAAGGCTTCGAGAACACCGGAGAGCGTCTGCCGCTGGCGAACGAGGCCGCCGCTCACCGCCGTGGTGAACCGGGCCAGCAGTCCGGACAGCACCGTGCCGGTGACCTTCGCCTGCATCTGTCCGGTGGCGGTCAACGATCCCGCCTCGGGACCGTCGTCGACGGCATCGACGACACCGTATGCCGACGCTTGCGCCTGTCCGTGCCGCACAAGGTAGAGGGTGCCCATCACCCCAGCGTAATGCGTGAATCACGCCACTATTCGCGCCGGTTCCCGGCCTTCCGTATTGCCTCAGGCCCTTCCCGCTGCTAGCTTTGCCGACATGTCGTCGCAAGCGAACCGCGCTCCGGAGGTCACCTACGTGACCACCGCTTTGGGCTGCCGTCTGCCGCTTGCGCGAATGCTGTGTTGTTGCCGAATGCACTGATCGATCTCATCCGCGCCCGTCTTTCGGGCCTCCTGCATTCACCCCCGCCGACGACGTCCGTACGCGTCGGTGCCCAATCCAAGGGAACACCATGACCAGCATTCTCGACCGTCCCGTCACCACCACTCGAATCGCGCCGCCGCGCCGCGTGCCGCACGCACGATCGCCGCGACCCGTCGGCGCCCCCGTCCCCGCCCGGGCACCTCGGCGGCCCGCCGACCTGCACGTCACGACTCCGGATCTCGCGTTGTCGGACAAGCCGGCGGCTCAGGTGCTCCGCGCGGTGCGCCTGGCCGCGCCGGTCTTCCGCGACGAGATCGCCGAATCCACCGGGTTGTCCATCTCGACGGTCAACCGGCAGGTTGGGGCCCTGCTGAAGGCCGGGCTCATCCGTGAGCGCAGCGACCTCGCGCCCTCCGGCGCCGTCGGCCGCCCGCGCCTGCCGGTGGAGATCTCGGTCGCCGAGCATCTGACGATCGGCGTGCACATCGGCTACAAGGTCACCTCGATCACCGCGCACGACCTGCTGCACCGCGTCGTCGGCGCCATCTCGGTGCCCACCCCGGCCGACGCGGGCGCGGAGAACGCGCTCACCGCACTCGCGCACAGCGTTTCCGGTTTCCTCGCGCGCTGGCGCAACCGGGAGATCCGGTGGGTCGGCGTCGCGGTCGGCGGCCGCGTCCACGACGGCGGTGTCGTCGACCATCCCCGACTGGGCTGGTCGCAGGCGGAGGTCGGTCGGATCTTCGCCCAGACCCTGGGCTATCCGGTGTCGGTCGCCTCGCACGTAGAGGCCATGGCCGCCGCCGAGCTGGTCGCCAACCCGGAGCAGCGCGCGAGCTTCCTGTACTTCTACGCGCGTGAAATGGTCGGCGTCGCGTTCAGCGTCGACGGTTCGGTCCACACGCCGAGCGCCGGGCCGCCGGTGATCGGGCACTTCCCGATCGGACCGACGCGGCTCCTCGACCCCCATCGCACCGGGCAACTTGAAGCAGCTACCAGCGACACCGGCATCGTGGCCGCCGCGCGGGCGGCAGGCCTCGAACTCACCGAGATCGCCGATCTTCACGAGGCCGCGCGCGACGGGAACGAGATCGCTCGCGACATCCTGACCGAGCGCGCCGAGGTCCTCGGTCGCGCGGTCGCGCTGATCTCCGACATCTTCAACCCCGACCATGTCGTCCTCGGCGGGCAGGCGTTCACCGATGCTCCGCAGACCCTCCCGGTCGTCGCGCGCACCATCCGTGACACCAGCGTCACCGCCAAGCGCGATGTGCGCGTCTCCCGGGCCGGCGTCACCGTGCAGCAGCAGGCCGCCGGCGCGATCTCGCTCGACGCGCTCTACACCGACCCGCTGGGCGCGATCGCGATCACCGATTAGGTCGTCTTGCGGGGTCTCGATACACCGGCTCGGCTAGCGCCTCGCCGGCACTCGACCACCATCGATACACACACTGGTTCGGCTAGCGCCTCGCCGGCACTCGACCACCATCGAGACACACACTGGTTCGGCTAGCGCCTCGCCGGCACTCGACCACCCATTGATGCTCGTCCGATCGACGGGTGGTCGAGTGCCGTCCGAGCTTGCGAGGGCGGTGTATCGAGACCCCCGCCCACCAGTCTCAGTCCGTCGTGCGGCGGTAGTAGGCGCGAAGTGCGATCGGCGCCAGGACGGCGGTCAGCACCACCGACCAGATGACCGTCGCGAGCGCCGGGTTCTGCAACGGCCACGGCGCGGTCTCCGGTGCGGCCGGACCGTTGCCCCACAACACGCGCATGGCCTGCACGAGGGCCGAGATCGGATTCCACTCGGCGATCGTGCGCAGCCAGGTCGGCATGTTGCCGGTCGGCACGAAGGCGTTCGAGAGGAACGTGATCGGGAACAACGTGGTGAACATGAAACCGTTCACGGCCTCGGTGGTCTTCAGCCATGACCCGGCGAGCAGGCCGAACCAGATGGTCGCGAAGCCGAACAGCAGCACCAGTCCAAAACCCAGCACGGCTTCGGGGATCGACGTGCGGATGCGCCAGCCGATCAACAGACCGGTGATCGCCATGACGACGATGCCGATCGACGAGTGAAGCACCGCCGCGATCGCACGGCCGACGATCACCGACGACTGATGGATCGGCAGCGACCGGAAGCGGTCGATGATGCCCTTCTCCAGGTCGGCGGTCACACCGTTGGCGACGATGAACGCGGTGAAGGCGATGGTCTGCCCCATGATCCCGGGCAGCAGGAACTCCTTGTAGTTGCCGCTGCCGGGCACCGCGATCGCCGAGCCGAAAACGAACGCGAACAACAGCACGAACATGATCGGCTGGAACGTCACGTCGGCCAGCATCTCAGGCATGCGCTTGGTGTGGATCAGGTTGCGCTTGACCATGATCCACGACTGGCGCCACAGGCTGGTGGGCGTGATCGCCAGGTCTGGGCTGATGGCGGTGGTCATACTGCGGTCTCCTGCTCGTTCTCTTCGGATTCGGTGCGGTGGCCGGTCAACGACAGGAACACGTCGTCGAGGCTCGGCCGCGCCAGGCCGAGGTCGTCGATGGCGATTCCGGATTCATCGAGCCAGCCGGCCGCGGTGGTCAGGTCGCCGAGTCCGTCGGCTGCGGTGGTCACGCGTCGGGCGTTGGGTTCGACGAATACCTCCTTGCCCGAACGCCGCAGCACGTCGGCCGCGGCTGTGAGGTCGTCGGCGTGGGACACGGTGAGGACGAGGCTGGCGGCTCCCGCGCGTTCCTTGAGCTGCAGTGCGGTGCCGTGCTCGATGATGCGGCCGTGGTCGACGACGACGATGTCGTCGGCGAGCTGGTCCGCCTCTTCCAGGTACTGCGTGGTCAGCAACAGCGTCGTGCCATTGTTGACCAGATCGCGCAGCACGTCCCACAGCTCGGTACGGCTGCGCGGGTCGAGGCCGGTCGTCGGCTCGTCGAGGAACAGCACCGGCGGCGCGGCGAGCAGACTCACCGCGAGGTCGAGCCTGCGGCGCATGCCGCCGGAGTAGTCCTTCACCGGCTTGTCGGCCGCATCGGTCAACGAGAACTGTTCGAGCAGTTCGTCGCCGCGCGCCGCCAGCACCTTGCGGCCGATGCCGTACAGGCCGCCGATCATCTGGATGTTCTCCCGGCCGGTCAGGATCTCGTCGACCGTCGCCGCCTGACCGGTGAGGCCCATGCTCCGCCGCACCTCGTCGGGGTGGGTCACCACGTCGTCTCCGGCGACGCGCGCCGTGCCGCTCGTCGGCTCCGACAATGTCGTCATCATCCGGACCGTGGTGGTCTTGCCCGCGCCGTTGGGGCCGAGCAGGCCCAGCACGGTGCCGCGCGGCACCTGGAAACTGATGCCGTCGACGGCGGTGAAGTCACCGAACCGTTTGACGAGGTCTACGGCCTCGATCGCGATGTCTGAGAGGGTTTCGGTCATGGTCGCCGATGGTAGGCGAGTGGTCCGACATTCGGCTATCACATTTCGGCAGGGCCGCCGCGAGGCTAACGGGAGCGGTCCCGCGGACGTCCCAGCGTCGATGCGCGCAGCCGTCGATAGCCGCGCACCGACAGCGACGAGATGGAACGTAGGCGGAATCGTTCGTCGTCGCCGACGGCCTCGGCCAGCTCCGCGTCGACGAGGATCGTGCCCGGCCGCGCCGAGCCGCACAGCCGCGACGCGATGTTGACCGGCTCTCCGAACACGTCGCCGTGCCGGTTGAGGATCTCGCCGTAGGCCAGGCCGACCCGCAGCGGCGGAACCGGCTCGACGTCGGCGACGTCCTCCTGGATCTCCAGGGCGGTCAGCGCCGCTTCGCCGACGTCGGTGTTGACGAACAGCACCGCGTCGCCCAGGGTCTTGATGACCTGTCCGCCGTGCGCGGTGATGACGGCGTGAACACGATCCTCGAATGCCTCCAGCAGCACCTCGAGTTCGGCCATGTCGATCCGGCGGGACAGGCTGGTGAAGCCGACGATGTCGGCGAACCCGACGGCCTCGGTGGTGCGGACACCGGCGATCCGCTGCGACTCGGCGGACGCGGCGTCGACATCCTCCTCGTCGCGCTCCAGCGCCGCCTCCAGATGGCGGCGCCACACCATCTGCTGGATCGCGCCCATCGCGCGGGCCATGTCGTCGACGGTCCACGAGATGGCGTCGTCGTCGGCGAGGTTCAGCAGCATGTCGGCCTGCCAGTCGGCGAGCCGCGCCATGGTCTGTCCGACGGCACGCGCGGTCGCCACCTGTTCGGTCTCCGGGACGACCTGCGACGAGTCGGCGAGCAGGCGCAGCGCGTCGAGGTCGCGCTGGGAGAAGATCTTGGCGTCGGTGTGGCGGCGCGCGAACCCGAAAGCGTTCCACAGCCGCTCGACCCGCTCGGGCGAGGCGCCGAGCGCGGCCGTCAGTTCGTCGCGGCTATAGCGCGGTTCACCCGGTGACTCCGTCATGGGACTCAACGGTAGTCAACACGCCTTTCATGAGGTATGCCATCTGCGCGGTGAACTCGGGTCGTGAGGTGCCGCGTCGCAGCCGGACCGCGTCGTTGACGATCGACAGCGCCGCGTGGGCGCCGACGGCGGCCTCGGCCGGACCGGCGACGGTGGGATCGGCCTGCTGGAGCAGATCGATCCACCTGGCGACGTATCGCCGCTGGGTGTCGAGGAGGTCGACGGCCGACGGGTCGCCGGCCAGCGCGGGCGAATTGTTGAACGACACCGACAGGTCCGGCGTCGCGGTGATCACCGTGACGTACGAATCCACCAGCGCCGCAAGGATTTCGGCCGGATCGTCACGCGACGCGTACGCCGCCATCACCCCGGCTTCCAGTCGCGCCGCGCTGCGTTGTCCGATGCCGACGAGGATCGCCGCCTTCGACGGGAAGTGGTTGTAGACGCTCGGCCCGCTGATTCCGACCGCGGCACCGATCTCGTCGACGCCGACGTCGGCATACCCGCGCTCGGCGAAGAGGGTCGACGCCGCGTCGAGGATCTCGTCGCGCCGCGTCGTCGACGGGGTCGGCGGCACCCCGGCCGATCGTGCGGGCGCCAGCGACGGGCGCAGCAGCAGGAGGCGTTCCGCGCGGGCGACCAGCTCGTCGACCTCTCGTGCCGGCGAAAGACGCGTCTTGTGCACGGCGCTCGATCCGGCGACGCTCAGCAGCGCCCACGTCAGCTGGGAGCGCTCCCAGTCGGCCAGCCCCCGCTCGGGGCCGAGGATCGCGTCGGCCCACCGGCGCAGCACGGCCCGGGTGCGCAGGGCGACCTCGCGGTTCTGCTCGTCGCTCAGGTAGGCGCCGGTCCAACGCCACAGCGACGCGGAATCGGGGCGCTTGCAGATCGCTTCGACGAGGGCGCGCACCGTGTCCGACGTCGTCGACGCGGGCGCGGCGAGGGCGCGATCGGTGCAGGTCTCCAGGTCGTCGACGCCGGCGAGCACGGCAGCGCCGAGGAGGTCCTGCTTGTCGTCGAAATGCCGGTACAGGGAGGGCGCGGTGACGCCGGCGGCGCGGGCGATATCGGCCATGGACACGTGCGGGTACCCGCGCTGCACGAAGAGGTCGGCAGCACGCGCGATGAGTTGGCGGCGACGGTCGGCGGGTCGGCTCGCGCGGGCGGAGTGCACGGTCATGGTGAACTGACCATAGCCCACGATGACGGTTCGGTGAACCAATTGACCATTGGGTATAGCCAAATAAGTTATTCAGCGTTAGTCTAGCCGGGTAACCAACCTCTGGTTTCGTGTGAAAGGAACATCCGTGCCTGAGCAAGCATTCATCTACGAGGCCGTCCGCACGCCTCGTGGCAAGCAGCGCGGCGGCGCGCTGCACAGCGTCAAGCCGATCGACCTCGTTTCCGGTCTGATCAAAGATCTTCTCGGCCGCCACGGCGGTCTCGACCCCGCCCAGGTCAACGACGTCGTCCTCGGCGTCGTCTCGCCGGTCGGCGAGCAGGGTGCGGTCATCGCCCGCACGGCTGCACTGGTCTCGGGCCTGGGTGAGACCGTGCCCGGCACCCAGATCAACCGCTTCTGCGCCTCCGGCCTCGAAGCCGTGAACCTCGCCGCGGCGAAGGTCGCCTCGGGCTTCGACGACCTCGTTCTCGCCGGCGGTGTCGAGTCGATGTCGCGCGTGCCGATGGGCAGCGACGGCGGCGCCCTCTTCATGGACCCCGCCACCGCCTACGACAACTACATCGCCCCGCAGGGCATCGGGGCCGACCTGATCGCCACCATCGAGGGCTTCTCCCGCGAGGACGTCGACGCGTTCGCCGCCGAGTCGCAGGCGCGTGCCGCCAAGGCGTGGGAGTCGGGCTACTTCGCCAAGTCGGTCATCCCGGTGAAGGACCTCAACGGCGTCACGCTGCTGGAGCAGGACGAGCACATGCGCCCCGGCACGACCGTCGAGTCGCTCGGCAAGCTGAAGCCCGCTTTCCAGGGCCTGGCCGACATGGCCGGCTTCGACGATGTGGTGATGCAGAAGTACCCGAGCGTCGAGAAGGTCAACCACGTCCACACCGGCGGTAACAGCTCCGGCATCGTCGACGGCTCCGGCCTGGTGCTGGTCGGTTCGGAAGAGGCGGGCAAGCGCAACGGCCTGACCCCGCGCGGCCGCATCGTCTCGTTCGCCGAGATCGGCTCCGAGCCGTCGATCATGCTCACCGGCCCCACCCCGGCCACCGAGCTGGCGCTGAAGAAGGCCGGCCTCACCGTCGAGGACATCGACGTCTACGAGCTCAACGAGGCCTTCGCGTCGGTCGTCATGAAGTGGATGAAGGACCTGAACATCCCGCACGACAAGGTCAACGTCAACGGTGGCGCGATCGCGATGGGCCACCCGCTCGGCGCGACCGGCGCCATGATCCTGGGCACCTGCCTCGACGAGCTCGAGCGCACCGGCGGGCGTTACGGCCTGGTCACCCTCTGTATCGGCGGCGGCATGGGCGTCGCGACCGTCATCGAGCGCCTCTAAGCACAGAAAGACATTGGGAAGAAGACAATGAGCGACAACATGATCAATTGGGAGAAGGACGCCGACGGCGTCGTCATCCTGACCATGGACGACCCCAACCAGGGCGCCAACACGATGAACCAGCTGTTCATCGATTCCATCGCGGCCACCGTCGACCGCCTTGAAGCGGAGAAGGACGACATCACGGGTGTCGTTCTCACCTCGGCGAAGAAGACCTTCTTCGCCGGCGGCGACCTCAAGGACATGACCGCCGACCGTCCCAAGGACGTCACCAAGGCGGAGATCGCCACCGCGATCACCGAGCGCGCCAACGGCATGAAGGCCGTCCTGCGCCGGCTGGAGACGCTGGGCAAGCCCGTCGTCGCGGCCATCAACGGCGCCGCTCTCGGCGGTGGCCTGGAGATCGCGCTGCACTGCCACTACCGCGTCGCCGCGGATGTGAAGGGCTCCAAGATCGGTCTGCCCGAGGTCACCCTCGGCCTGCTCCCCGGCGGCGGCGGCGTGGTCCGCACCGTGCGCCTGCTCGGCATGCAGAACGCGCTGATGGGCGTGCTGCTGCAGGGCACGCAGTTCAACCCGGCGAAGGCCAAGGAGACCGGACTGGTCAACGAGGTCGTCGGTTCCGTCGAGGAACTGATCCCGGCCGCCAAGGCGTGGATCAAGGAGAACCCGGAGGCCCAGCAGCCGTTCGACGTGAAGGGCTACAAGATTCCGGGCGGTGCTCCCACCAACCCGGCGGTCGCCGCCAACCTGCCGGCCTTCCCGGCGCTGCTGCGCAAGCAGATCAAGGGCACCAACATGCCGGCTCCGCGTGCGATCCTCGCCGCGGCCATCGAGGGTGCCTACGTCGATGTCGACACCGCCGACCTCGTCGAGACGCGCTACTTCGTCTCGCTGGTCACCGGCCAGGTCGCGCAGAACATGATCAAGGCGTTCTTCTTCGACCTGCAGCACATCAACGGCGGCGGGTCGCGGCCGGAGGGCTACGACAAGTACACCGCCAAGAAGGTCGGCGTCATCGGCGCGGGCATGATGGGCGCGGCCATCGCGTACGTCAGCGCGAAGGCTGGCATCGAGGTCGTCCTGAAGGACATCGACATCGACGCGGCCAACCGCGGCAAGGACTACTCGGTCAAGCTGGAGGAGAAGGCGCTCTCGCGCGGCAAGACCACCGAGGAGAAGAGCAAGGCGCTGCTCGACCGGATCCACCCGACCGTGGACGCCGCCGACTTCAAGGGTGTCGACTTCGTCATCGAGGCGGCCTTCGAGTCGGTCGAGGTCAAGAACAAGGTCTTCCAGGAGATCGAGGATATCGTCGAGCCCGACGCGGTGCTCGGGTCGAACACCTCGACGCTGCCGATCACCATCCTCGCCGAGGGCGTGAAGCGGTCTGAGGACTTCATCGGCATCCACTTCTTCAGCCCCGTCGACAAGATGCCGCTGGTGGAGATCATCAAGGGTGAGAAGACCTCCGACGCGGTGCTGGCCAAGGTCATCGACTACACGCTGCAGATCCGCAAGACCCCGATCGTCGTCAACGACAGCCGCGGGTTCTTCACCAGCCGCGTGATCGGCACCTTCATCAACGAGGCCGTCGCGGCCGTCGGTGAGGGCATCGAGCCGGCGTTCATCGAGCAGGCCGGTTCGCAGGCCGGGTACCCGGCGCCGCCGCTGCAGCTGATGGACGAGCTGACCCTGACCCTGCCGCAGAAGATCCGCAAGGAGACCGAGGCGGCGGCGAAGGCGGCCGGTGTGGACTTCCCGCATCACGGCTCCTACGACGTCATCGACTGGATGGTCGAGCAGGGTCGTACCGGCAAGAAGGACGGCAAGGGCTTCTACGACTACGCCGAGGGCAAGCGCGGCCTCATCTGGCCGGAGATCCGCGAGCACTTCAAGTCGGGCAGCAAGGAGATCCCGCTGGAGGACATGAAGGAGCGCATGCTCTTCGCCGAGGCGCTGGAGACGGTGAAGTGCTTCGACGAGGGTGTGCTGACCTCGGTGGAGGACGCCAACATCGGATCCATCTTCGGCATCGGGTTCCCGCCGTGGACCGGTGGCGTGATCCAGTACGTCAACCAGTACGAGGGCGGCCTGCAGGGCTTCGTCGACCGTGCACGCGACCTCGCGTCGAAGTACGGCTCGCACTTCGAGCCCCCGGCCTCGCTGGTTGACAAGGCTTCTCGCGGCGAGAAGCTGACCAACGAGACGCTGACGAAGGTCAACGCCTAGTAGGTCGCGCAAACCCCAGCAGTACGGGACAAACCCAGCACCTTTTCGGTGCTGGGTTTGTCCCGTTTAGTTGGGTTTGCGGTGCTGGCTAGGCGCCCCACTCCATGCGGCCGCCTCCTTCGCCGCCTCCGTTACCGCCCCCGCCGCCACGGGGTCGTCTGGGAGCGTCCGGGCCGAACATGCGCACTGTGCGCGAGCAGTCGAAGTTCTCTTGGCGGGTGTTCATCCACTTGGGCTTCTGACGGCAGAGGCGGAAGTCCGCGAAGCGGGCTCCCCAGCCCATACTCCAGACGTTTCGCCGACTGCCGAAGCGTTCCTTCTCGCCGAATGCCGCGATCGTCTTCCAGCTCTTGAGCCTGTCGGCACCGTAGCGGTTCTCGTCCTTCTGCTGCAGGACGACTCGATAGATCCCGCCGTATCGGGTCGTGTAATACCAGCCGCTGTTGGGCGTGGTGCCCAGCAGCCAGAACTCGGCCTGTCCGGAACGTTCCTGTACAGGGCCGTACCACTGCCCGGGCGCCGCCTGCGCCTGCGGCGCTGCCACCAACGCGCCACCGGTCACCAGCGCCAACGCGGTCGCCACCCCGGCGACTAAACGTCTCACTCCCATGGTTCACTCACTTCCGCCGCGGCCCACGCATCGCGGGCCGATCCCTTTGCGTTTAGGTCCGGAATCCGGACTCAACTCCATCGTGATCTGAGTCAGATCGTGCGTTCCGCGGAGCGCACCCAGCGTCGGCGGGCGATCAGCGAGTGAACTGGCGCCCGATGGGAGAGCGCAGCGCGCTCGCCTGCGGTGGATTGTGAACCTAATTGACGGCTCAAGTATCGATTTTCGATGAACTTGCCCGGAAGGTGTCCGGATTGTCCGCTATCTGCCTCGACGACGCGTCGGGCAACCGACCGATATTCGATTGCGCGGTGTCATCGGCGGTGGCAGGGTTCTCGTCCGGAGCAGCCACGCGGAGGCGGCCCGGACGGGGTACCGAAACCGGGTTCCGCAAGTTGCGCGTGCTACACCACCTGGCAAAGGCCTCTTAAGCCTGAGGTTCGACTCCTCTACACGGCACCGCCCCCGGGAACCCGGGGCCGACGGTCCTGCGGTGTGCCGGTTCGCCGGCGCCACCCCACCGTGGGTCTCGCCCGCGGGCGGTGCCCCACAACTGAATCGGTCGAGCTGCCATCTCATAGCAGCCGACGACAAGCATGCGCACTACAGGAAAGGAGGAGCGCAATGTCCATCTTCAACCGTTGGGTCGTGAACCCCGGTGAGGTCGCACTGGAGTACCGCGACGGCACCTTGGCGCGCGTCCTCACCCCGGGTGCGCACCGCACCAGCCGGCGCAGCGTCTACGTCCGCGTCGACACCCGCGACCGGATCGTGCACGTCGCGCCGCAGGAAGTGCTGACGGCCGACGGTGTTCCGGTGCGAGTATCGCTGGCGATCCAGCTCGCCGTCGTCGACGCCGTCCGCTACGCGGAGCAGTCCGACGATCCGACCGCTGTGGTCTACCTGGCGGCACAGGTCGCCCTGCGCACCGCGTGTGCGGGCGTGCAGGCCGAGGAACTGGTCGGTCGAACCGACGCCTTCGATGCCGACGCGCTGACGGCTGCCGCCGTCGCCGCCGGCGAGTCCGTCGGTCTGGCGGTGCGTGCCGTGACGATCCGCGACGTGATCCTTCCGCACGAGATTCGTTCGGCGGCAATGGATCTCATCACGGCGAAGGCGCGTGGCCAGGCGAAGCTGGAAGCGGCGCGGGCCGAGACGGCCGCGCTGCGCAGCCTGGCGAACGCCGGTCGTCTGCTCGACGCGCACCCGGCCCTGGCGCAGCTGCGCCTGGTCCAGGAGGTGCCGTACGGCGCCAAGGTCGTCCTGGCCGTCGGCGGTGCCGATACTGCCGCAGCGGACGACTAGGACCACGCGCCGTGGCCCGACCACGGCGCGTTACGACCCTGCTACCAAGGGAAACCCCGGAACCCCGCATCGTCTCTGACGTGCGGGGTTTCGGGCGTTCAGACCCGAAAGTCTGTTTGCGCCGATTTGTCCGCTAGTGTGCACTGGATGGACAGGCGCACATTCCTCGCCACCCTGGCCGCCGGTACGGCCGGTGCCCTGGTCGGTTGTGCGACGACGCCGGAAGACGAGGCGGATTTGCTTGCCGCCGGCTACGGGCCGTCGCCGAGCCCGCCTCCGAGGAGCCCCGAGCCGTCGCGCTTGCCCCTCGACGGCCCGTTGCCGTCGACGCGCGCGGCACTCCCGAGTCAACCCATCACCGCACTGCCCGGCCAGGGCCGGGCGCTGGCGCTGACCGTCGACGACGGTGCGAGTTCGGAGGTCGTCGGCGCCTACGCGGAGTTCGCCCATCGAACCGGCGCGCGGTTCACCTTCTTCGTCACCGGGCAGTTCGACGCGTGGCGCGACAACCGTGAAGCGCTGGTGCCCCTCGTCGAATCGGGGCAGGTGCAACTCGGCAACCACAGTTGGAGCCATCCGGATCTGACGTCGTTGACCTCCCGCGGCGTGGCCGACGAGCTTCGCCGGACGAAGCGCTTCCTGCGCGACACCTACGGCGTCGACGGCACGCCGTACTACCGGCCGCCGTTCGGCTACCGCAACGCCCAGGTCGACAAGATCGCGGCCGACCTCGGCTACACGATGCCGACGCTCTGGGACGGGTCGCTCTCGGACTCCGGTCTGGTCACCCAGAAGTTCTTGATCGGCGCCGCGCGCAAGTACTTCCGGCCGCAGGCGATCGTCATCGGTCACGCCAACCACGACCCGGTCACCCATGTCTTCGACGCGTTCACGCGCATCATCCGTCGTCGGCGATTGCAGATGGTCACCCTCGACGACTACTTTCTGCGTTAGCTGTCCCCGGCGAGGGCTTCCCTGCCGCTCGTCGAAGCGCCCTGTGCGGCGACCAGTGCCAGACACAGCAGCGCCATCACCGCCGCCGATGCCGCGGCGATCGCGATCAGCGTCGTCACCGAATCGGCCCAGACCAGCATCACCGTCGCTTCGATCGCCACTGAAACCCATACGGCCACGCCGATGACCGTGCGACGGACGGCGATCACCGCGAGGAGTAGCAGCGCCAATATCGCGAGGATCGCCCCCGTGGCGGAGAACATCCAGAGGAACCCGGTGAGGGGCCGGTAGTCGTCGCCGACGATGTGTGGCACCAGCGGGGACACGAGCCACGTGCCGGTGACCACCACCGCACCGATCCCCGTCACCACCGCGAGCGCGATCCGCAGCGAGCGAGTCGCGCCGGACCGATTCCCCGATGCGGGTGCGGCGAGTCGCGGGTAGACAACGGTCCCGATCGCCTGCGGCAGCCAGAAGGCCGCCTTCGTCGCGACGGCACCGAGGGCATAGACGCCCGCGTCCGCGTCGGAGAGCACGACGCGGGCCAGAAGCAGGTCGAGCGAGACGGCGACGAGCAGGGCCAACTGGACCTGGGAAGCGGCGAGGACGCTCCACACCCCGGATCCGCCGCCGACGGTTGACGGCTGTCCTTGCTCGATGGTCGCCAGATCGACGGTCGGCGATCGCGGAGCCGCCGAGCGCCAGGCGAGAAGCGCCGCGACCAGGGTTCCGCCCGCCCCGACCCACAAGGCGCCCGTCGCGGAATCGCCCAATAGCAGCGCGACGATCATCGGCACCGACCGCAGCAGCCCGACCATGCCCAACAGCCAACCGAGGCGCCGGAACTCGTGCCGGCCCTGCAGAAAGCCCTGGGCGGCTGCGGTCAGGGTGATCAGCGGGGCCATCACGAGTCCGGCGATCGCCGCGGTCACCGGCACGCGGGTGAGCGGAACGAGCACGGCACCCGCCACCGCCGCGGTCACCGCCACCAGCAGCGCGGTCTGCCAGCCCAACCGAGCCAACCCCGACCGGCCGCGTACCACCTCCCGCGCGATGACGGCCTGCACCGCCATCGACGGTGCGGCCACGACGACCATCGCGGCCATGATGACGCCGAACACCCCGTAGTCAGCGGCGCCGAGTGCTCGGCTGGCGGGAATCGCGACGAGATAGGCCGCGACATTCGCGACCATCGCCCCGACGGTCACCGCGCCGACCGAGCGCAGCGCCGCACCGCGCCGACTCGCCGCGCTCCCGCCGCCCACTGCCTTCACGCCGTTCAGTCTGCCTGGAACCGTCAGCCGCTTTGGCATCGCCAGGATCGATAGGCGACGATAGAGGGCGTGTACGACCAAGAATTCGTGACCAATCCCGACTCCGAGGATGTCGGATCGCGCATCGACCCGGTGCTGGCGCGCAGCTGGCTGCTCGTCAACGGGGCGCAGTACGAGCGGTTCGAGCCGGCCTCGCGGTCGCGCGCCGACATCGTCGTCCTCGACATCGAGGACGCGGTAGCGCCGAAGGACAAGGTCACCGCCCGCGACAACGCGGTGCGCTGGATGGACGAGGGCCACGACGACTGGGTCCGCATCAACGGGTTCGGCACGCCGTGGTGGGCCGACGACCTCGCCGCGCTGTCCAAGACGTCGATCGGTGGCGTCATGCTGGCGATGGTCGAGTCGATGGACCACGTCACCGAGACCGCGAACCGGCTGCCGAACGTGCCGATCGTCGCGCTCGTCGAGACGGCCAGGGGGCTGGAGCGCATCAGTGAGATCGCGACGGCCAAGGGCACGTTCCGGCTCGCCTTCGGCATCGGCGACTTCCGTCGTGACACCGGCTTCGGCGAGAACCCGCTGACGCTGGCGTACGCGCGGTCGCGGTTCACCATCGCGGCGAAGGCGGCGCACCTCCCGAGCGCCATCGACGGCCCGACGGTCGGGTCGAGTGCGCTCAAGCTGTCGGAGGCGACGTCGGTCAGCGTCGAGTTCGGGATGACCGGCAAGATCTGCCTGACACCGGAGCAGTGCGCACCGGTCAACGAGGGGCTGTCGCCGTCGCAGGACGACATCAGCTGGGCCCGCGAGTTCTTCGCCGAGTTCGACCGCGACGGCGGCGAGATCCGCAACGGATCCGACCTGCCGCGCATCGCCCGCGCGACGAAGATCCTCGATCTCGCCCGCGCCTACGGGATCACCTCCAGCAGCTACTCCACCGACGAGGCCGGGCACTCGACCGCGCCGTCGGATACCTACCACTACTGAGAAGTCCGATGGCACGCGCACTGCTCGCGGTCAGCGTGGTCGGCAGTGCGCTCGTCATCGGCGCCGGCTTGCGCGGCGGGCCGCTGCTGATGCGCGACGCGGTGTCGACGCCGCGCTCGTTTCTGACCGACGCGGCACTGGGGCTGGGCGATGCGCCGGCCCGTGCCGTTCCTCAGGATGGCTTGCTGGCACTGGGCAGCGCGGTGGTGCCGGGCACTGTTCTCGTCGTCGCCGTCACGTGGATCGCGTTGGCGCTCAGCGGCGTCGGGGCCGGGCTCCTGGCCTCGCGGGTGGTCGCCGATTCTTGGGCGGCGCAGTGCGGTGGCGCGCTGGCCGCGATCTGGAACCCGTGGGTCGCCGAACGGATGATGCAGGGTCACTGGAGTCTGCTTACCGGCTACGCGGCGATTCCGTGGATTCTGGTTGCCGCCGAACGGATTTGGCGTCGTCGTCGCGGCGGCTGGCCGATGTTGTGGGTGGCGGTCGTCGCGGCCGGTTTGACGCCGACGGGGTCGGTGTTGGCGGTGATCGTCGTGGCCGTCGCGGTGATCGGTCCGCTGGTCTGGGCGAAGGAACTGCGCCGCGGATGTGCCGCGGTCGCGGTACTCGTCGTCGGTGCCCTGCCGTGGCTGGTCGCCACCGTGGTGAGTTCGTCGGCGCTGACCGGTGATCCCGGTGGAGCCCAAGCCTTTTCGCTGCGCGCCGAGCCGGGTCTGGGGCGGGTTCTCACCGCCTTGGGGATGGCCGGCATCTGGAACGCCGACGCCGTGCCGGCCAGCCGCACGACGTCGTGGGCCGCCGTCGCGACGATCATGTTCCTGGTGCTCGTAGGGCTGGGTTGGCTTTCCGTCGTGCGAGGTCTCGATACACCCGCTCCCGACGGTGGGGTGATTAGTGACACGTGTGGTCGAGTGCCCGACGAGCTTGCGAGTCGGGTGTATCGAGACCACGCGAGCCGGGATGCCAAGCCGTCGGGTGGTCGAGTGCCAGATGGCGGGGCGACTCCCAATATGGGTGGTCGAGTCCCCGATGCCGGGGCGAGTCCCAAGATCGGTGGTCTGTCTGATGACGGGCCGGGTCCCAATATCGGTGGTCGAGTGCCCGACGAGCTTGCGAGTCGGGTGTATCGAGACCCGGCGAGCCGGGATGCCAAACGACTTCTCGCGATCTCCGCCGCCCTGGCCCTAGCCACGGTCGCTCTCGTCGTGCTCGCCTCGACCGCACCCGGCGTCGCGGCGATGAGCTTCCTCATCGAACATGTCCCGGGCGCCGGGCTCGCCCGCGACACCCAGAAGTTCCTCGCCCTGCTGATGCCCGCCGTCGCGATCGGCGTCGCGGGGAGTACGCGGGCGCTGAGCAAGCTCGTTCCCGCGGGATTCGCTTTCGCCGCGGTCGGCACCCTGATCGTCGCGCCGCTGCCCGACGCCGCACTGCGCTTGCAGCCGGTCGACCTCCCGTCGGACTGGCAGACGGTCGCGCGGATGATTCCGGCGAACGAAGGGGCGGTCGCGTTGTGGCCGACCGGCATTACGCGCGACTACTCCTTCACGCCGACGCAGAGCCTCGATCCCGCGCGACGGCTACTGCGCGCGCCGGTGTTGGAGTCCGGCAAGCTCGAGATCGACGGTCATGCCGTCGACCTCGACCCGTCCAGCAGGGCTTCGCAGGTCGAATTGGCGCTGGAGGAAGGTGCCGGACCGAAGGACCTCGCGTCGCACGGAGTCGGCTGGGTTCTCGTGGAAGAGCCCGATCGCAACGAGACACCCGCCGGATTCGCCGCGCAAACTCCGGTCTTCACCGGCGAACATCTCCGGCTGTACCGGGTTGACAACCCTGTCATCTCGCCCGGAGCGTCGGCCGCCCAGCGCGCGATCGTCAGCGTCGCGCACCTGGCGTGGGTAGTGGCGCTGGCGGCCGCGCTGGCCTCTCTCGTCGTCGGATCTCGGTCGACCAGGAATTGATGTACTGAGGTGCCCAGTCGGCGTGGGTGGGGTGCCCACTGGGCGTGGGTGAGGTGCCCACTGGGCGTGGGTGAGGTGCCCACTCGGCGTGGGTGGGGTGCCCACTCGGCGTGGGTGGGGTGCCCAGTCACGCGCGCGAACTGGGCCAGACCGGACTCACCTGCGCGAACACGGCCTCGAACCCGTCGGCCGTCGCCGACCAGGAATACTCGGCGGCCTTCTCGCGCGCGGCGCGTCCCAACTGGCGGGCGAAGTCCAGGTTCTCGACGAGTTTGCGGGTCGCGGCGATCAACTCCTCGCGGCTGTCCACCAAGAGCCCGGTGGCGCCGTCGTCGATGGAGTCCACGAGTCCCGCCGAGGCGCGATAGCCGATCGTCGGGACACCGTGCTGGGCGGCCTCCACGACGGCGATCCCCCAGCCCTCCTTGCGCGACGGCATGAGGTGGACACGCGCGCCGGCGAGCAACTCGTGCTTGCGCTGTTCGGAGACGTGGCCGTGGAACACGACCCGATCGGCCACCCCGGCCTCGCGGGCATGGGCTCGCAGTTCGTCCTCCCACCAGCCGCCGCCCACGACATCCATCGCCAGGCCGTCGATCTCCGACCGCAACGCCGCGACGGCGTCGAGGGCATGCTCGATCTGCTTGTGCGGCACCAGACGCGACAGCACCACCACCCGAGCACCCGGCGACCGCCCGTCGACGGCGAGCGCCGGGTCGATGCCCGCGCGCACGACCGCGATCCGGTCCGGGTCGACGCCGAGCGCGGCCAACTCGGCCCGCGACGGTTCCGACACGGTCACGTACCGGCGCCGACGATGCGCCCACGGCGCGAGACGGGACTCGATCCACCAGCCGAGCCGCGCGAGGACGGGGCCGGCGACCGGCCACTGCTCGCGGTGGCAATGGTGGACGAGGACGACGGTCCGGCGGAAGAGCAAGGATGCGAAGAAGGGCACACCGTTCTGGGTGTCGACGACGACGTCGGGACGGGACCCGCGCAGCGGCCCGACGCCCAGTTTCGCGCCCAGCAGCAGGGCCAGCGCCCGCGGATACACCGACAGTCGCCCACCGCGGCGGATGATGCGGACTCCGTCGACGACGGCCTCGTCGTCGCAACCCGGGTACGCGGCGCTCAACAGCGTCACGCGCATCCCGCGCCGCGCCAGCTCGGCCCCGACCCGCTGCACGTAACGTTCGCTGCCACCACCCTGGGGGTGGTCGAGGTCGCGCCAGCACAGCAGTGCGACGGCGGGGGTGCGGGCTTGTGGCATAACGCCGACCAGGATACGCAAGTGCCGTCCGACTACTGTTCTCGTCGTGACCGACGACGCTCCCGCGCTACCCGGCTCGCCGCGCTGGTGGGCGCAGCGCGAGGCGTCGGCGGCACGGTCGGCGAGCGGGCGCGGGCGTCCGCCGCGCCCGCTGGAGGAGATCTGCGACGCGGCGCTGCGACTGCTCGACGAGGGCGGTGCCGACGCGTTGTCGATGAGGTCGCTGGCCAAGATGCTCGGGTCGTCGACCGCGACGCTGTACCGGCAGCTCCCCGACGGCAAGGAGGAGCTGGAGGCGCTGATCGTCGACCGGCTGATGGGGGAGATGATGGTCGAGCTGGCCGACGAGCTGCGCGGGTCGTCGGCGGAACCGGGTGCCCGGCATCTGGCCGAACGCATCCGGATCGGGGCCCACACCAGCTATGCCGTCCTCAAGCGCCACCCCGCGGCCGCGCGGCTCTTCCTCTTGCGCCGGCCCGCCGGACCGGTCGCGCTGTTCCGGCAGGAGCTGGGGATCAGGCAGATGATCCGCGACGGCTTGAGTCCCTCCGACGCGGCTGACACCTACGTCACGCTGGGACGGCTCGTCGTCGGCTCGGCGGTCCAGGGCACCGACGAGGACAAGGCCGATGTCGAGGAACTGCGCGCGTCGTACGCGGCACTCGATCCCGAGCACTTCCCGGCGCTGAGCCGGGTGGCGGACTATCCGCGCGAACTCGACGTGGAGTTCGAGTACACGCTGGAACTGGTGATCGCGGGCGTACTCGCGCGAGTGGGTGCGCGATGACCCGCGTGCTGGACCGGATGCGGCGCCTGGCCACCGTGCGCCGCGCGGCGGGACTGCTGAGCGACTTCCGCTACGAGCAGTCCGATCCGGCGCGGTTCTACGGCGCGCTCGCCCGCGACACCGCGGCGATGGTCGACGCGACGGCCGGGATCGACGGTGCGGTGGTGCTCGACGTCGGCGGTGGTCCCGGATACTTCGCCGATGCCTTCGCGCAGCGCGGTGCGCACTATTTGGCCGTCGACCCCGATGCCGGTGAGTTGCGCGCCGCCGGTCTGGCGCGCCGCACGACCGTGCGCGCGGCCGGTGAGGCGCTTCCCTTCGCTGACGACTCCGTGGACGTCTGCCTGTCGTCGAATGTCGTCGAGCACACTCCGCGACCGTGGGAGATGGCCGACGAGATGATTCGCGTGACGCGGCCGGGTGGAACGGTGATCATCAGCTACACGCTGTGGTGGGGTCCGTTCGGCGGGCATGAGATGGGCCTGACGCACTATCTCGGCGGTCATCGCGCGGCGGCTCGGTACACGCGACGGCACGGGCACCCGCCGAAGAACCTGTACGGCGAATCGCTGTTCAAAGTGACCGCGGCGCAGGGTCTGGCCTGGGCCCGTGGCGCGCGCGGCGCGCGGCTGGTCGGCGCCTTTCCTCGCTACCTGCCGAGGTGGGCGTGGTGGGTGCTGCGGGTGCCGGGCTTGCGCGAGATCGCCGCGACGAACCTGGTGATGGTGCTGGTGGCGGAGGCCGCGGAATCGCGTCCGCGGTGAGGGCCGCCGCTCAGTCGGTCGTCGGAGGCGTGGTCGGCTCGGGCGCCGGCGCTTGGGGCCCCGCGGGCGGGTAGCCGTAGCCGGGAGGCTGCTGTTGCGGCCACTGCTGCTGCGGCGTCTTGGACTTCGAGTTGGCGACGATCACGACGATTGCCACGACGACCAGCGCGACCAGCGCCAAGACGGCCATCAGGGCGAGGAACAGGATGGGGGTGGCGGCCATACGGCAAGGCTACCGCCGCCTCGGCGAAACTGCTCGGCGCATCCGTACCAAATCGGACATCGGCCGGGTAGCGTGGCATCCATCACATGCTGATAATCTGAAGTCAGACAACGCACGTAGTCAGAAAGAAAGGTCCCCATGCCCTCGCTGCGCACCACGATGGAGCAGGTTTCGGATGTGTTCGGAGCCGTGAAGGTTCTCACGAACGCCGGCGCGATCGACTTGAAGAAGCCCAAGCACGTCGTCGAGACGGTGAAGCTCGGCAAGCAGATCGGTCCGGTGTCGACCGTGATCGGGCAGAACGCGGCCGAGTTTCCGAATCAGCCCGCCCTCGTCGACGAGGCCGGGTCGCTGACCTACGCCGAACTCGACGCCCGTGCGAACGCGATCGCCAACAAGTTGCACGCCGACGGGATCAAGCAGGGCGACGTCGTCGGTATCCTCGCCCGCGACCACCGCGGCCTGCTGACTCTCATCGCCGGCACCGGCCGCGCCGGTGTCCGCCTGGCCATGATGAACACGGGCTTCGGCAAGCCCCAGTTCGACGAGGTCGCCAAGCGCGAGGGCCTCAAAGCGATCTTCCACGACGAAGAGTTCACCGACATCGTCGACAGCTTCCCCGCCGACAAGCGCTATCTCACCTGGCAAGACTCGAAGAAGAAGCCGCCGAAGGGGGTGCAGGTCCTCGAGGAGATCGTGACCAGCGGCGACACGTCGCTGCCGCCGCGGCCCAAGGAGTTCGCCGGCTTCATCATCCTCACCAGCGGTACGACGGGTCTGCCCAAGGGCGCCAAGCGGTCCAAGATCTCGCCGTTCGCGAGCGCCCTGATCTTCGACCGCATCCCGGTCCCGCAGCGCAAGGCGGTGGTGATCGTCTCGCCGATCTTCCACGCCACCGGCTGGGCGTTGTGGAGCGTGTCGACCGCACTCGGCGACACCGCGGTGCTGCTGCGCCGCTTCGATCCGGAGAAGACGCTGAAGGCCATCGCCGACAACAAGGCCGAGATGCTCGTCGCGGTCCCGACGATGCTCTACCGGATCCTGGCGCTCGGGGACGACGTCATCAAGAAGTACGACACCAGTTCGCTCAAGACGGTCGTCGTCGCGGGTTCGGCACTTCCGCCTGCGCTGTGCGAGCGATGGCAGGACACCTTCGGCGAGACGCTGTACAACCTGTACGGCTCGACGGAGGTCGCCATCGCGGCGGTCGCGCAGCCGCAAGACCTGCGCAAGTCGCCCGGTGCGATCGGCAAGCCGCCGGTATCGAGCTACCTGCGCCTCTACGACGACAATGAGAAGCAGATCAAGGCGACGAATACCCCTGGACGCCTCTTCGTCCGCAACGGTGCGCCCTTCGAGGGATACACCGACGGTCGCAACAAGCAGATCATCGACGGCTTCATGTCGACCGGTGACATGGCGTTCGTCGACGATGACGGCCTCTGGCACATCGCGGGTCGCGACGACGACATGATCGTGTCCGGAGGGGAGAACGTCTACCCGCAGGAGGTCGAGAACCTCTTGGCCGCGCACGACGGCGTCGCCGACATCGCGGTGATCGGTGTCGACGACGAGGAGTTCGGCACCCGGCTGCGGGCGTTCATCGTCGCGGAGGAAGGTGCGAACCCGACCGCTGACGAGATCAAGAGCCACGTTCGCGAACACCTCGCGCGCTACAAGGTGCCGCGCGACGTCGTGTTCGTCGACCAGTTGCCGCGCAACCCGACGGGCAAGCTGGTGCGCCGCGAGCTGCCGACGGGACCGTTGGGCTAGGCGGAGCGCGCCGGCTGAAATGTAGAAGTGAGGCCCCGACCGTCTGGTCGGGGCCTCACGCGTGGGATTGGCCGACTGTGGTGCTCAGTACCAGGCCCACAACCAACGGCGTCGCCGATGGTCCCAGTAGCGTCGGGGGCCTATCCAGTTGCGTCGCCGTTCCCGGCGTCGGCGTCGCCGCCTGCGTCGGCGCCTATCGTCTTCATCAGTAGGCATGACCACCCCTTTCCGACGAAGCCAACCTACCCGCGGTGCGCGGGAGATTTCAGCGGTTCAAGCGGTGAAACGCAAGGACCCGGCTGCCGTAGCAGTCGGGTCCTTCTGCGAATTTAAACCGTGGGTCGGCTCAGTAGAACCAGCCCCACATCCAGCGGCGGTAACGACGGTCCCAGTAGCGGCGACGGTAGCGACGACGGTGCCACCGACGGTGGTGCGGGTGACGGTGGTGCGGCGGGCGGTGGCCGTACGGCGGGCGGTGGCGACGAGGCATCGGACTGTCCTTTCTCAAGAGGTCGAACTTTTCAACCACCAGAAACGTAACCCCCGGATCTCCACAATCACTGCGCAGAAACTGGGCAGTCGCTGGGAGTCCGATAACGCTACGGGCACGACTCGAAAACGCTGCGATCCGCGCGACCTGACGGCTTCACCGCCTACGTCCACTCGTCGGCCCACTCCTGTCCCTCGGAGATGGCCGCCATCGTCGTCTGGCTGTCGAGCGCCTCGCGAATGATGTCGGCGTGACCGCAGTGATGTGCGGTCTCCCGTAGCTTGTGGGCGACGAGTTCGCGCACCGACAACCACTCGCGCTCGGGTGCCCACGGTGCGGTCGGCATCGGGATCTTCGTGTCGAGGTCGGATGCGGCGACGGCACGGTCGAATGCCGCTGCGCCCTCGACGAACTGCTGGAGGTAGCTGTCGAGCGTCTCGTCGGGAAGCAGGGTGTAGGCGTCTCCGAGCGCGGACATGTCGAGTTCCGCCTCGGGGTCGGGATCGACGATCTCCTCGGCCGACTTCTGCTCGCCCCACGCCAGGTGCTTGGCAAAACCACCCAGCGTCAACTCGCTGACGGTGGTCCGCTGACGGGCCTGCTCGTCAGTCAGGTTGCGCAGCGCGACCAGGAACAGATTGCGCTGGTCGCGCAGGAGGGCGAGGAGTTCACGTTTCTCCCCGTCCACCTCGACGGGGAGCTCGACTTCGGTGTAGTAGGCCATGATGCGTCCTGTCGTAGGGGTTCGTTCGCGGTGGGCTCGACGCTACGCCCGCCCCCCGACACATTCGGGTCCTTGCGAATCACCGGGTTGTCCACATCTTGTCCGCGTCCACAGCTCGGTGCCGCGTAGTCGGATCGTGTCGTCGCCGGCGCCTACGCTGGTCACCATGTCGACATACCGGCCGCTGGTAATGAACATGACCAATCTGCGTGCCGACTTCGACGCCGGGAGCATCCAACGGGGACGCGACTACGCGAGCAAGCGCCGCATCATGAACCGCACCTGGTCCGACGACGGCCTGTTGCTGCGGGCGAAATGCGTCGGTTCGGGCGAGATCTACGACGTGGAGGTTCGCTTCGAGCCGGACGAACGCGGCGGCCGAACGCTCGTCGGCGCCTACTGCACCTGCCCGGTCGGCTACTACTGCAAACACGCCGTCGCGCTGCTGCTCGTCGAATCGGCGGAACCGTCCGTCGGCTACGACGGTGTGCCTGCCCCGCCCCCCTGGCGCTCCATGCTCGGCGGCTTGACGGCCGAGCCCCCGTCGCACGAACTCGTTCTTCCCGGCGCGGCGCAACCCCTCGCCATCCAGTTCACCATGCCGCCGAGCTCCCGGTATTCACAGCATCCCGCGCCGACGATCACCTTGGTGACTCCGGGGAAGTCGGGGAAATGGGTGAAGACGGGGATCAGCTGGAACGCGACTATGAGCGTCGCCGGACCCGGGTACGGCTATCGCCCGGCTGCTGGCGCCCAATTCGAGCCGGAGCTATTCGACGAACGGCAGTTGCGCGCCGCACGGGCGATCGCACGCGCCTTCGCGTCGAACTATCAGGCGCAAAGCGCGGGAGCGATCGCGCTTGGCGTCGCGCCTCCGGATATCTGGGACCTGCTCGCCGACGCCCGCGACACGGGGATCGCGTTGATCGCGGCACCGGCGCTCGGTGTCGAGACCGTCGAACTGGTCAAGACCTCCGGCGTCGGGCTCGAAGTGTCGCGCACTCAGGGCGGGGTCGCCGTCAAGACGTTCATCCACGTCAACCACGAGGCCTACGAAGGCGGTTCGGTCGGCCTGATCGGAGTGCCGCGCCCGCACGGGATGTTCTCGATCGGTGACGACGTGATGCTCATCGGCCGCTTCGAGTCCCCGGGCGACGATCGCGGTTTGACGCGACTGCTGTCGGCACCGGCCATGTTCATCCCCGAGGACGAAGTCGCCGACTTCGCCACCGAGGTCGTGCCCAGCCTGCCGGCTTCCCTGCCCGTCCTCATCGACGACGACACGATCGTCAAGCCGACCATCGACGGCCCGTTCGCGCTGCTCACCGTCGACCTGAACGACCAAGGTGCGCGCGTCGTGTGGCGCGCGGCCTATGACGTGAACGGTCGGCTCAAGCCGGTCGACGAAGGTTCGGCGGCACTCGCGTATCGGGACCGCGATGCCGAACGGGCCGCGCTCGACGGCGCGCTCGACGCGATGCAGACGGTCGCGGCCGTGTGCGCGCGCTGGCGGAACCAGGCGATCCACTACCTGCAACAGGACGTGCGGCGAGGCGCCGTGGGAACGCATCGCGGGGTGCTGCGGCGCATCGACGAACTTGCTGCCGCGCCGACGATTCCGGCCGCTGCACGGCTCGGCGACGTCGACCTGCTGCGCAGGCGCTACACGTACTCCCCGATCGATGCCGCGGTGTTGTGCCACGAGGTGTTGCCGGTGCTGAGAGACCGCGGCGTGCTGGTCGAGGTGAACGGCGATGCCGACCGGTTCCGCGCAGCCGAGGGCGATCCGGATATCGAGTTCTCCGTTGCCGGCGCCGACGACAACGACTGGTTCAACCTGCACGTGCGCGTGGAGGTCGACGGCGTTGTGGTTCCGATCGACCGGCTCATCGTCGAACTGAACAGCAGTGCGACGCACATGCTTCTCGATGACGGAACCTACTTCCCGCTCGACCATCCGGCACTGGAGCGACTGGCCGAATTGCTCGACGAGGCGCGCGAACTCGGTGAGATCGAGGGGTCGCGGGTGCGTCGCCACTCATACAACGTGACGCTGTGGGACGAGCTGATGTCCCTCGGCGTCGTCGACGGCGATCTTGTGCAATGGCAGGAGCGCATGCGCCGCATGGCATCGGCGCAACCCCCGCAGCGGAGCGAACCGCCCGCGACGTTGCAGGCCGACCTGCGCGACTATCAGCTCGACGGATACAACTGGTTGAAATTCTTGTGGGACAACCAGATCGGTGGAATTCTCGCCGATGACATGGGCCTGGGCAAGACCGTCCAAGCACTGTCGCTGATCGCCGCGGCGCTCGAAGAGGAGCCGCGGAACCGCTTCCTCGTGATCGCGCCGACGAGCGTGGTCGGGAACTGGGTGCGTGAGGCCGAGAAGTTCTTGCCGTACGCGTCGGCGGTGTCGGTGGCGTCCGTGCGCACCGACGGTCCGATCGCCGACCAGATCGGGGATGCGCGGATCGTCGTCACCTCCTACACGCTCTTCCGCCTGCAGTTCGAGGTGTTCAACGACTTCGATTGGGCCGCCGTGTTCTTCGACGAAGCCCAGTTCATCAAGAATCACAACGGAAAGACGCATCAGTGCGCCCGCCGGATCTCCGCCGGGATGAAGGTCGCGGTCACCGGTACTCCCATGGAGAACAGTCTGATGGAGCTGTGGGCGTTGCTGTCGGTCAGTGCGCCGGGATTGTTCCCGTCGCCGAAGTCGTTCGCCGATTTCTTCCGCAAGCCGATCGAATCCGGCGCCGAGCCGGACCGGCTCGCGCTGCTGCGCCGCCGCATCAGACCGGTGATGTTGCGACGCACCAAGGACCAGGTGGTCTCCGACCTTCCGCCCAAGCAGGAGCAGGTGCTCGCGCTGGATCTGCACCCCAAGCACGACAAGATCTATCAGACCCGGTTGAACAGGGAACGGCAGAAGGTGCTCGGGCTGCTCGGCGATTGGGAGCGCAACCGCTTCGAGATCTTCCGGTCGTTGACGATGCTGCGCCAGCTCAGCCTGCACGCCGGATTGGTCGACGAGGCGGACGCCGCCGTTGCGTCGGCGAAGATCGATCACCTGGCCGAGCAACTGCCCGAGCTGATCGCCGAGGGACACTCGGCGCTGGTGTTCAGCCAGTTCACCGGATTTCTCGCACTCGTGCGCGCCAAGCTCGACGACATCGGGATCGAGTACGCGTACCTGGACGGGACGATGACGGCGAAAGCGCGCGCCGCGGAGATCGCCCGGTTCAGCAACGGCGATGTCCAGGTGTTCCTCATCAGCCTGAAGGCCGGTGGTTTCGGCCTCAATCTCACCGAGGCCGACTACTGCTTCGTGTGCGACCCGTGGTGGAACCCGGCCGCGGAGGCCCAGGCCGTCGACCGCGCGCACCGCATCGGGCAGACACGTCCCGTGACCGTCTACCGTCTGGTATCGGCGGGGACCATCGAGGAGAAGGTGGTCGCACTGCAGGATCGCAAGCGCGAGCTGTTCTCGGCGGTCATCGACGACGGTGACGTCTTCGGCGGCGGGATCACCGAGGGCGATATCCGCGAACTGCTGGGCGGCTGAGCGTTTCGGCGAACTTGTGGCCGCGTGTCCACCGGGTTCGGCATGGTGGACGCATGCGCAAACTGATCGTGATCATCGGTGCGGGAATCCTCGCGTCCGGACTGGCCGGCTGCGATGTCCGCCCCGGTCCGGGCCCGGAAAAGTCGACGAAGATCGAGACCGTCGTCGCCGTCGCGGGCGGCCAGCCGACGAAGGGGTTCCAGGTCGCGCCGATGTCGGCCGAGAACTCCATCGACTGCAGCGGCGCCCAGATCAGCCGATCGGCGACGACGACCGGCGTCTTCGGCGGGTGCGGCGCGTCGGCACAGTCGGCCGACGTGTGCTGGCCGGGCGAGGGTAAGAAGCTGCTGTGTGGCACCGCACCCTGGGACCGCGTACTCATCGAGTGGGAGATCACGTCGGGCCAGCTGCCGCTCGGGGCCGAGCCGTCGGCGAATCCGGAACCGTGGGGCCTGGAGCTGGCCGACGGACGCCGCTGCCGCGCACGCGTCGGCGGCGCGTGGGGCGGGCGATCGGACGGAATGGTCGGGGCGTACTCGTGCACCGGCGATCAGAGCGAGGTCGTGTTGCAGGGCGAGAACGCGACGACCGCTATCGACCGTTCGACGGGGATGTGGACGGTCCAGCTCGGCAAGCTCGGAACCGGTGCGCCGGATTTCGGGCCGCCGACGAAGGTCGAAGTGCGCGTCGCCTACTTCGCCGGGGCGCAGGCCGGGGGCTGAGTCGGCTCCGCGGTCAAGCGCGAGCCCAGTCGCGGATGGCCCGGCTGAACTGCTCCGGGGCGTCCGACTGAACGAAATGGCCGCCGCCGGCGACGATCGTCGTGCTGTGGTCGTCGAAGACTTGTTCCCAGCGACGGAGTGCCTTGTCGCCGAAGGCGATGTCGGCGTCGCCCCAGACGATGAGGGCTGGCCGGTCGGACAGTCCGGGCAGGGAAGCCTCGACGGCCGCCAGGAAGTCGCTGCTGCCGGTGATCGCGCGGGGGAAGACGGCCGACGCGGTTCGCCGCTCACGGGTGTCGAGGGCGTTGCGGTAGTGCGCCATCTCGTCGTCGGACGGTTTCCGCAGACGGTGCCCGGCCGGGATCATCGCGTTGACGAAGAGGTTGAACCGCTGGATCAGCAAACGCCCGATCGGGCCGCCCATCGCGTGCGACACGAGCCATGTGCTCAGGTCGTCCGCCGGCCAGCCGGCCGTATTGGCGATGACGAAGCGGGTGAACCTGTCCGGTTGTCCAGCGGCGACCGTGAGTCCGATCGGCCCGCCCCAGTCGTGGCAGACGAGGGTGATCTCACGCAGGTCGAGTTCCTCGACGAAGGCCGCGAGTGCGGCGGCGTGCTCGTCGGGAAGGTAGCTGAACCCGGGTGCCGCGGACGACAGCCCGAAGCTGGGCAGATCCACTGCGACGCAACGGAAGTCAGACCGCAGGTCGGCGATGACGTCGCGGTAGAGGAATGACCAGGTGGGGTTGCCGTGGACGAACAGGAGGGTCGGCCCGGTCCCTTCGTCGAGGTAATGGAGCGTGTGGCCGCCAACGTCGACGAAGCGGCTCGTGAAGGGGTAGAGCTCGTCGTCGACCCATTCGGGACGCAAGGTGGCGGTCATGTCGGCTCCCGTCGTCTGGTGGCTTGATATAATCAAGGTCACTGGAAAAAGTCAAGTAGGAGTGGCGATGGCGAAGGACTACGGCCAGTACTGCGGGTTGGCGCGGGCGCTGGATGTCGTCGGCGACCGGTGGAGCCTGTTGATCGTGCGGCAGTTGCTGATCGGGCCGGCGCGCTACGGGCAACTGATCGCCGGACTGCCCGGCATAGCCACCAATCTGCTGGCCAGCCGCCTCCGCGACCTCGAGGCCGCCGGCGTGGTCGAACGGCAGGTCGGAACCGGCGGCACCGAATACGCGCTCACGCCGTGGGGCGCCGCCCTGCGGGAACCGGTCGAAGGGCTCGTCCGCTGGTCGACTCCGCTCATGATTCCCGGACCGGGTGACGACGAATTCCAGCCCGACTGGCTGATCGTCGCGCTGCCCGCACTGTTCGCGGGACGCCCGGCGCCGCGTCGAAAGGCCACGGTGGGACTGGCAGTCGGCGACGAGACGATCGTCGTCACCGCGACGCGCAACGGCATCGACGTGGCGAAGGCCGACGGGCGCGACGTCGACGCGGTGGTCCGTGGCGAGGCGCATGCCATCCTCGGCATGGCGGTGGGGATGATCGGCGTCGATGACGGACTGGTCAATGTCGAGGGCGACCGGGACGCGGTGCGGGCGGTGTTCGTACGGGACTAGGAATCCACAGTTCGATCTCATCCACAGGAGTGCGGCCGAGGTCGAGCTGCGGTACGGGTTCACCCGGGTGGGCGGATTAGATTCCATGGTCATGGGGGATGAGGGGGCTTACGATGACAGCTATGACGACCGAGGTGTTGGGGCTTCCGCGCGGGCGCGCGTTGACCCGCGACGATCTCGAGAAGATGCCCGATGACGGGCATCGGTACGAACTCATCGACGGAATTCTCATCGTGAGTCCCGCGCCGAAGATCAAGCATCAGTGCGTCGTCTCGAATCTGCATATCCGCTTGCATGAGCTGTGTCCCGCGGACCTGAGAGTTCTGTTCGCACCCCTTGACGTCGTGCTGGCCGACGACACCGTGGTTCAACCCGATCTGCTCGTCGCGGCGCGGGATGCGTTCACCGAGCAAGACTTGCCTGGCGCGCCGTTGGTGGCGGTCGAGGTGTTGTCGCCGTCGACGCGAGGAGTCGACCTCCTGTTGAAGAAGGACCGGCTGCGCCGCGCCGGGTGCGCCCACTACTGGGTCGTCGACCCGGACGAGCCCTCGATCACCGCGTGGGTGTTGCGCGACGACATCTACCGCGTCGCGGGGCGAGCCGTCGGCGAGGACGAACTCCGTCTCAGCGAACCGTTCGATCTCTCGCTGAGACCGGTGGAGTTGACCGCCTGACCTCAGGCGGCTCGGCGGCCAACTAGCGCGCGGATGATTCGCCGGAAACGTCGACGACCACCACGGTGAAGTTATCGGGAGATCCCGCCGCCTCCACTGCCGCGGCGACATCGTCGGCGAGACGATCCGCCTCGCGCTTCCTGGCCAAGATGGTGAGCAACTGCTCGGGATCGACCACTCCGTGCACACCGTCGCTGGTCAACACGAAGCGGTCACCGGGAGGGCCTCGGTCTCGGCGATATCGGCGTCGCCGGTCCCTCGTGTGAGCGCACGTCCGAGCAGAGCGCGATGCGGATGTGCTCGCGCCTCGTCGAGAGTGAGTCGGCCGTCCTCGATCAGCGAGGCGACCAGGGTGTGATCGCGGGTCAGCTGATGAACGGTGCTTGCCCGGATTCGCCAGAGTCGACTATCGCCGACGTGCGCGACGCGGATGCGGCCGTCGTGCAGCCACATCGCGGTGAGCGTGCTTCCGCCGTCATCGGCGGCGGTGGAATGAGCGGCCGCGTCGACGGCATCGCGCAATGCGGAATCGGGATCGTCCGTAGCGGAGTCCTCGAGGCTTGCCATCGCGTCGACGACCCGGGTCGCGGCGACGTCGCTGCCGAACCCGTCGGCGACGGCGAAGACCGAACGGCCGGCGTAGGCCGCGTCCTGGTCGGATTCCCGCGCGCCCCGTCCGCTGCGGACCGCGGCGGCGAGGACGAAGTCGTGCTGTGTGCTCATGGTGATCTCCTCCTGTCGGAGTTCGGTGAGGAGACGCTGGACCAACTCGCCCCGCGCGGCGGTTTCGGCCAGCACTTGTCGCCAGTACGCCGCTACGTCGATTGCCGCCATCGGGGCCGCCAGGTCGAGCACGAGGCGGATTCGTGCGAGCGGCATGCCGATGAGACGCAGTTGCGCGACGAGCCGTGCGGGCTTCATCTGGTCGTGCGTGTAGCGGCGGTAGCCGGTGAATGCATCGATGTCGGCGGGCCGGAGCAGGTCCAGCTCGTCGTAGTGGCGCAGCGCCTTGGCGGTCAGTCCGCTCGCACGGGCGAACTCGCCGATACTCATGTGGTCCATGTCCCCATCCTGTCCGGTGACTTTCACCGGTCTCGGCGAGTCTCCGGCTTGCCGCAAGGGGAAGGTCAAGCGGCTACTTCTTGCGTGTCCCAGGCAGGACGCCGGCGTCGATGATCCCCTTGACGATCGGACGGGTGCCGTCCAGCAGCGCGTCGACGCCGGGTGTCGCCCAGACACTCTCGCCGAGGTCGTCGGTGGTGGCTTCCAGCGTGTTGTACAGCGCCGCTCCCCGGGCGGTGAGGCGATGCGCAACGTCGGAATCCTCGGGCTCGATCCGCTCGACGAGTCCGCGTGCCGCCAGACGGTCGACCGAACCCTCCCAATCGTCGTCGGACCAACCCCGCGTCAGTTGATTCATCCGGCGGCCCATGGCGCGGCGCCGGATCGACGGGTCGAGCAAGCGGGCCTCGTGGAAGACGCAGGCATCGATACCGTCCAGCCCGTTGACGACCAGTGCGGCGATGTGGTTGTCGCCGCGCCACTCGCGCAGAACGGCGATGTTGTGCCAGAGCCGCAGGATCGGCACGTCGGGGATCTCGGCGCTGGCCCAGCCCGCGGACAGGGCGCGACCGCTCAGGGGGAGCGACGAGGCGAGGTCGCCGTAGCGGTCGGCGAGTTCGGTGATGACGGGCGCGGTGACCAGCTCGCCGAGGATCGTGTGGAACTGCTCGTCGAGCATCTCGTTGCGCCGCGCGGCCACGACGTCGAGGCCCACCGAGCGTGCCTTCGACCAGGCCGTGTCGATCAGCGCCGGCGAGAAGTTGTAGAAGGCGGCGGTGACGACGGAGCTGTCGCACGGGCCCAGCGGTGCGCCGCGCGCGCCCACGTAGAAGGCGTGTGGGTCGAGGCCAGTATCCGCCTGTGCGGCTTTGAGGCCGGGGTTGAAATAGGCGAGGACGTGCAACGGCTCCAAGGTCTCGTAGGCCTTGCGTGCTGCGTTGGTCATGCGAACTCCCTAGTCGAGGTATCCCTCCACGGTACGACCGCGCACCAGGCTCAACGGGCCGAGTTCTGAGATTTAACTGACAGTAACTGTCATTAAAGCCAACCTCGGGATATGGCCCGGACCCCGCTCTCACCGCAGGCGCTGCTCGACGTATCGAGGCGATGCGCCGCGGTGATCGCCGAGAAGGGGTCGGCGGCGCACACCAAGGAGCTGGTCGAGGCATCGGGATTCTCCGAGCGCACGTACTTCCGTTACTTCCCGACGAAAGGGGAGTGCATCCGTCCACTGCTCGATCACGGTGACCGGATGTTCGCCGCGGAGGTGGCGCGGCGCTGCGCGGGCACCGACGGAGTTCGCGCGGGCAACCTCCTGACTCTCGTCGTCGATGCCTTCGTCGCGGCCTACGACGAGGGGCGCTTGCCCTTCGACCGCGCGTTGCTGGTCACGATCCTGGCCGATCCGCCGCTGCGGCGGATCTGGCTCGAGACCAACGACCAGACGGCCCGGTTGCTGGCCCCTTCCCTCGCTCGCGTCCTCGGCGTCCCCGACGACCACATCGACGCGCTCGTCGCCGCCGATCAGGCAACGCTGCTCGCCGTCACGACCGTCAAACGCATGGTGCAGACGGGTGAGTCGGCAGCGCAGGCCACGCGAATCGTCTCGGAATCCATTGCGCGACAACCAATCTCACGCCAACTCAGGCGCGATACTCCGTGAAGGGAATCAACATGGAACTCAACGACAAGGTCGTCCTCGTGACCGGTGGAGCCCGCGGAATGGGCGCTGCCTTCGCCCGTGGCATCGTCGACGCCGGCGGCAAGGTCGTCATCGGCGACCTCCCCGACGACGAAGGCGCCGCGGTGGCCGCCGAACTCGGCGACGCGGCCCACTACGTGCACCTCGACGTCACCGACCCCGCGAACTGGGAGAGTGCGATCGCCGAGACCGAGGAGCGCTTCGGTCGCCTCGACGGGCTGGTCAACAATGCCGGGGTCACCGCATCGGGCCAGCCGGTCGCCGACGAGCCGCTGGAGAACTTTCAGCGGATCATCCAGATCAACCTCGTCAGCGTGCACACTGGCATGCACTTCGCGATTCCGGCGATGCGCCGCGCGGGTGGTGGCTCGATCGTCAACATTTCGTCTGCCGCCGGTCTCATCAGCCTCGCGCTCACCAGCGGCTACGGTGCTGCCAAATGGGGCGTCCGCGGCCTAACCAAGGTGGCGGCCGTCGAACTCGGCCGCGAGAAGATCCGCGTGAACTCCGTGCACCCGGGCATGGTGCTCACCCCGATGACCGCGCCGACCGGCATCTCCGACGCCGAGGGCGCGTTCCCCAACAACCCGTTCCGGCGCGTCGGACGGCCAGAAGAACTCGTCGGTGTAGTGCTGTACCTGCTTTCCGATGCGGCCAGCTACACCACGGGCGCCGAGATCGCTGTCGACGGCGGATGGACCGCGTGCCCCTCGATGGAGTACGTCATGGGCCAGTAGCCGGCGGGAATCTGGGCACGGTCGGCGGGAATCTGGGCACGGTCGGCGGGAAACTGGGCACGGTCGGCGGGAATCTGGGCACGGTCGGCGGGATAAGCCTCAGCGTGAATCGAACGGTTCACGGCGGCTCCACCCGCTCATATGCTCGCGAAACCATATGTTCTCGCTCGCATCCTTCCCGTCCCGCATCGGAGCCCCGCCATGTCCGTCCTTCCCGAAGTCCTCGCCGCCAACGACGCCTATGCCGAATCCTTCGGGGAGAAGAGTGAACTCGCGCTCCCGCCGGCTCGTGGCTTCGCCATCCTGACCTGTATGGACGCCCGTCTGGACCCGGCCAAGTACGCCGGGCTCGCCGAGGGTGACGCCCACGTCATCCGCAACGCGGGCGGGCGGGCCAGCGACGACGCCATCCGCTCGCTGGTGATCTCCTACAAGCTCCTCGGAACCAAGGAGTGGTTCGTCATCCACCACAGTGACTGCGGTATGGAGTTCTTCACCGACGAGGTCATCCGCGGGTTGCTCGCCAACAGCCTGGAAACCGCCGCGCTCGGCGAGGACGGCTTTCACGACGTCGGCACGGGACCCGGTTCGCGGGAGGGCGACTACATCGACTGGCTGACGATCGCCGACCAGGCCGTGTCGGTCACCGAGGACGTCCGCCGCATCAAGTCGCACCCGTTGGTGCCGGCCGGCATTCCCGTCCACGGATACATCTACGACGTGAAGACGGGCAGGCTGGTGGAGGTGCCGACCGCCACCGAGGCGGGCCGGGCGGCCTAGCCCGCGGCGGAATCGCCGACTTCAGCTCCCCGAGCCGAGGATCCGCTCGAGCTGGTCGAGTTCGCCGCGCATGCTGCCGATCAGGCGCGGCACGCTGGGCGCGCCCGACGATTCCGAGTCGGACACGACCGATCGCAGCGCCATCTCGGAGATGTCGCCGGCGATCGCATCCGCGTCGTCGCCCGGCTTGTACCACCAGGCGATCCAGTTGATCATTCCGACGATCCCGAGCGCGGCGGTGCGAGTGTTCGTCGATCGGAAGGCGCCGTGGTGGATCCCCTCGTCGATGACCGAGATGAGTTCTTTGAGGACGCGGCGGCGGCTGGTGTTGTAGGTGTCGGCGAGCGCGGCGGGCAGGTCGGCCTCCGAGCGGATCAGCAGACGGAACCGGTCCGGGTTCGCCATCTGATGCACCGCCAGCGACCTCGCCATCTGGCGCAGCCGGTCGGCGGGGCCCGACTCCGAGGCCGCGTTGATCGCGGTCAGCAGTTGCGCGGGCTCCTCGGCGACCTCGCTGACGAGCTCGGCGAACAAGACGTCCTTGTTCTCGACGTAGTGGTAGACCGCCTGGCGGGTGAGACCGGTCGCGTCGGCGATGTCCTGCAGCGTCGTGCCCGCGACGCCGCGCTCGGCGAACAGTCGAGCCGCGTTGGCCTTGATCTCCCTTTCGACGAGGTCACGCCGGACACTGGGGCGTCCCCGGCGTGCCGGGGCGGCGCGCTGGTCCGTCGCCGAGGTCGCGTCCTCGGCGACGCCCGGGGGGACCTGAGCGGAGTCGTCGGCGGTCATAGCAGTCAGCGTAGACCCGGTCAGTCGACGAGAGAGACAAGGTCGACGCGCTCACTGGCGACGGCGGCAGCCGCGTCGTCGCGGTACCGGCCCGGCATTTCGACGACGACGCGGGCGCCGCCGGATCGCCGGATCCGTTCGGCGACGTCGAGCCGGTCGAGGGTCGACTCGCGATCGGCCGGCCCGGTGAGCCAGTACACCGCGGCGTCGGGAAGCTCCGCGAGGAGACGGTCGGTCGCATCGCTCCACGGCCGGTCGGCGATCTCGACGGCGGTCGTGGTCGCCGCATCTCGCAGCTCCGCCGGTGCGATGCGGTCGGCGGCCCCGTCGCCGGGAAGGGACAGGACCCAGTCGGTGATCGCCTCGGACCCGGGGATGTCGCCGAGGTCGCAGCCGGCGAATGCGGCCAGTCCCGACTTGGCGACGGCCGGTGCGGACTCGGCGAACTTGCTCAGCGACACTTTGCCCGCGCGCGTCATGTAGGCGAGCATGAGCTGCTCGACGGGCATGTCGGTCCGTTCGGGGAAACGGTCCCACCACGCCATCGACCGTTCGGCGATGGCTTGGAGATGGGCGACCGCCGGTCGCCGGTCCTCCTCGTAGGCCGTGAACGCGGACGCCAGGTCGTCGTGCGCGAGCAGCGCTCGGTCCAGCGCGATCGCGTCCTCCATGGCCAGCTTGGTGCCCGAACCGATGGAGTAGTGCGCCGTGTGGGCGGCGTCGCCGAGGAGAACCGTGTTCCCCGCGTGCCAGGCGGCGCACCGCACCGTCCGGAACCGCATCCACCTGGTGCGATTGCCGATCAACTTGTGACCCTGCAGGGTCTGGGCGAAGGCCTCGGCCAGATAGTCCAACGACACCCGGTCGGAGTCGTTCGGCGGCGTCTCGTCGGTCGACACGTCGAACCCGGCCCGCTTCCACGTCTGTTCGTCGGTCTCGACGAGGAAGGTGCTGCGGTCCTCCGAGTACGGGTAGGCGTGCGCGACGAACGTGCCGTGCTCGGTGGTGACGGGGGCGAACACCGCACTCGGCAGCGCGAAGTCCGTGCCGCACCACAGGTACAGGCCTTCGCCCCACGTGATGGTCGGACCGAATTCGTCGGGTCGCGCCTCGCGCGTCGCGCTGTTGATCCCGTCGGCTGCCACGATCAGATCGGCGTCCAGGTCGGCGGCCTCGCGGCGCTCACCGAAACGAAGTTCGACGCCCACCTCCCGCGCGCAATCCTGCAGGACCGACAGCAGGGTGGCCCGCCCGATCGCGAGCAGTTCGCCGTGGGCCAGGCGGACTTCGGCGTCGCCCACCCGCATCGCCATCTCGTGCGGGTGCGAGGCCGCCACGATCGCGTCGAGCGACGATTCGTCGGCGAGGCGAAGGTTGCGCTGGGTGCGCGAGGCCAGTCCGACGCCGAATCCGAAAGTCTTGTCCGGCATCCCCTGCTCGTAGACCGTCACCCGCGCGTCCGGGTGGCTCAGCTTGAGTAGGCGCGCGGCGTAGAGCCCGCCCGGTCCGCCGCCGAGGACCGCGATCGAATTGAGCTTCATGGGCGATTTCCTGTCTGTGTGAGTCGATCGGCGATGTCGGCCCGCAGCGAGACCTTGTTGATCTTGCCGACATTCGTGCGGGGCAGCGCGGGTACCCATTCGAGGCGCTCGGGCCACTTGAACTTGGCTACGCCGAGGCCGTCGAGATGCTCTTGAACCTGGGCCAGGGTCAATTCCCCACGGTCGTCGGTGGCGACGAGGTAGGCGCAGGTGCGTTCGCCGAGCCGCGGGTCCGGCATGGCGACGACAGCGGCTTCGGCGATATCGGGATGGCTGAGAAGCAACTTTTCGAGTTCTTCGGCGTTGATCTTCTCGCCGCCGCGGTTGATGAGGTCCTTCATCCGCCCTTCGATCGACACGTACCGCCGTCCCTCGATGACGCGCACCGAAGCCAGGTCCCCGGTGCGGTAGTAGCCGTCCGAGGTGAAGGCGCGGCCGTTGTGCTCGGGGGCGTTGTAGTAGCCGCTGATCGTGTAGGGGCCGCGACAGACGAGTTCGCCGACCTTCCCGTCGGGCAGGTCGGTCTCGGTGCCCGGTTCGACGATGCGGTATTCGTCGGTCGTCGCGATCGGCTGCCCGACGGTGGTCAGGCGCGACTCCCGGGGTGAATCGAGCGGCGAGACGAGGAACAGGCCTTCACCCATGCCGAACATCTGACCGGCCCAACGCACGTCGTCGTCGACGGCGTCGAAGATCTCCGGCGGCACCTTGCTGCCGGAAAGCACCGAACGCCGCAGCGTCTCACGAGCCGGCGCGAACTCGTCGAGCAGCAGCGCCTGGAAGTGGCCGTGGCCGAAGAGCGCATCCGTCGCCCGGCTGCGGGCCATGAGTTCGAAGGCCGGGACGGGATCGGGGTCGGCGAGCACCAGAGCGGCGCCCACCGAGTGCGCGGCGTGCAGCGCACACGAGACGCCCGCGTTGTGGGTGAGCGGAATCAGGTGTGCGACCCGTGTCTCCTCGGTCCAGCCCAGACACTGCGCGTAGAGCCGGCCGTTGTCCCAGTACTCCGCGTGGAGCCGGGGAATCACCTTCGGCACGCCGGTCGTCCCACCGGACAGCTGGAAGACGGCCACGTCGAGCGGGTCGAGGGATTCCTCGATCTCCTCGACCAGCCGCCGCGCCCGCGCCGGGGCGATGTCGTTGCCGAGGTCTTCGATGCGCCGCCGGCCGGCCGCGACGTCGTCCTCGCCGATCGTGAGGACGAACTCCATCGTCGGGCGGGCGGTGCGCACGTCGTCGGCGAAGGCGACGAGGTCGAACTTCGTGCCGGCCTCGACAAGATGGGCACGGGCGCCGACGGCCTCGGCGACGTGCCCGATCTCGTGCATGCGATGTGCCGCGAGCGTCGCCACCGGAATCAGCCCGGCCTTCAGGCATCCGTACCACGCCAGCACGGTCTCGGCTCTGTTCGTGACCTGGAAGATGACGGGGTCGTGCGGGCGGAGTCCGAGGTCGTGCAGACCGGCGGCGATCTGGTCGGTGCGCCGGTCCAGTTCCCCGTAGGAGTACTCCGCCCGCGTCGTGATCACCGCCAGCCGGTCGGCGAACCGATCGGCACTCGCGTGGAACCGGCGGGGGAGCGGGTCGTCGCTCCACTCGCCGGCGTCGCGATAGCGGGCACGCGACTCCACGGGCGGTAGGACGAGCCGGTCGCCCCAGACATCCTGTGTCACAACTGTTTTCCTTCGTGCGTCTCGTCGGGCATCAACGGTGTGCGCCGCTGGCGGGCAGCAGGCGGCCGATGTCCAGCGCGTGGTCGGGGTGGCTGGCCGGGACCAGGCCGGAGTACACCGCCGTCCAGCATCCGGGGCAGAACATCTGACGGAACACGACTTCCTCGTCGAGGTAGTTGTCCGGCGCGGCGGTGACCTGCGGTCCGGCGGCCGCCGCCGGCTGGTCGATCCGGGCGAGGGCGAGGGTCTCATCGTTGCGATCGCCGAGTCGCCGACCACAGTGGGCGCAGCCCACCGCGGCACCGTCGGCGCCGATGACTTCCACCAGGTTGTCGTCGAGCCGGGACGCCTTGGCCAGATCGAGTGTCGGACCTGTCTCGGGCACGTCGCCCGCGGCCGCGTGGCGCGCCTTGCGGATCTTCTCCCTCGTCGACGACGTGGCCCCTTCGTCGACGGTGTCGCCCGCGATGACGACCCCGTACTGCCCGGCGGCGGCCTCGACCGTCACCTTGCCCGCGTGGAAGTCGGCGAGTACCTCCGACGGCGGCCGGAGCAACGGGTCGCCGTAGCCGCCTCCGCCCTGCCAGTTCATGTAGAAGACGTCGTTCGGGCCGAGGTACGAGGACTCGTAGCAGGCACGGATCTCCGAATCGCCGCCGAGATCGTCGAGGCGACTGGGGATCCGTCCGGCCGCGAAGTCCGCGTTGACCGACGTGTTGCGCGCGACGACGCTCAGCGCCGTGTTGCCGGGGTAGCCGCCGGACAGACCGTTGTTCTGCGCGACGCCCTTGCCCGACGAGGCGATGACGAGGCCCATCGGCGTCGCGGTGCCGTACGGGATCATGGCGCTGGAGCCACTGACGCCGCCGCGGTGGCGACCGGGGCCGCCGGTGTCGGGTTCCTCGCGTCGCCACAGGGTCATCAGCGGGTAGAGGTACTCGGTCATCTCGATGTCGGGGATCCGGCCCATCGGGATGCAGTTCAGGCCGCCGGTATCCATGCCGTCGTTGTTGGGCCGGGCGCCGTAGCCCGCCGCCATCACGTCCATGACGATGTTGATGAACGGGTTCTGCGCGCCGCCGCGCTCGTCGAGGCCGGCCAGGACGGCGGTGTCGTGCGTGCCGCACGACGAGGCTTGCACGGAATCGCCCAATTCGACGGTGCGGTCGAGCATCTGTGAGAGGCACTCGCCGATCAGCGAGCCGGTGAGCCACGCGGGCCCGATCGGGCCGCGGCCGACAGCCGCCGGGAAGGTCGCGTTGTTGAGCGTGCCCTCCTCGGAGATGATGTCGAAGCACCGCATGATGCCGCCCGCCGACCAGGGGATGTCCTTGGCCAGGATGGGCAGCATCGCGAGCATCGCGCCGCCGCGCATCCCCGCGTAGGTGCAGTTGATGACACCGGCCTGAGGATCGGTGCCGGTGAAATCAAAGGTCAGGTGGCCGTCGGTCTTCGTCATCTTGAGCGTGATCTTGTGGACGCCGCGGTCACCTTCGTGCGACTGGTCCTGATAGCCGGTGGCGCTCCACGTCCCGTCGGGTGCCTTGCGGAGCTTGTCGCGCACGCGCGACTCGGCGTCGTTCATCATGCGCTTCATCACCGCCTTGACGGTGTCGGCGCCGTACTGGTCGACGACGGCCTGCATGCGGTTGCGGCCGATCGTGTTCGCGCCGACCTTGGCGCGCAGGTCGAGGCCGACCAGCAACGGAACACGCGAGCGGCGGACCCACACGTTGGCGACGTCCTCCTGCAGTTCGAAATCGCGCACCACGCGGATGGGCGGCGTCGGCACCGACTCGGAGAAGATGTCCTCGGCCGCCGGGGAGAACGACCCCAGGCCCACGCCGCCGAGATCCGGCTCATGGCAGACCGCACTGGTCCAGGCGAACAGCTTTCCGTCGACGAAGATCGGCTGGAAGACGATGACGTCGTTCTGGTGCAGACCGCCGCCGACCCACGGGTCGTTGCAGAGGAACATGTCGCCCTCTTTGACCTCGAGGTTCTTGAGGGTCCAGTAGATGGCCAGGTCGACGGCGCCGGCGAGCATCGTGTTGTAGAGGCCGACCTGGACTTCCTGGCCGAGTTCGTCGCCGATGGCGAAGTCGAAGTCGTTCGCGTCGGTCACGATGGGCGAGCCGGACATGCGCTTGAGCGTTTCGCCCATCTCGTCGGTGACCGACCACAGCCGGTGGCGGATCACCTCGTAGGTGAGCGGATCGAGGCCGTCGATCTGAGCATCGTCGACGGTGTGCAGCTCCAGCGACTCGGGCAGTTCGGACGGGAAGGTCTCGGGGTCGATCGGGCGGCTGACGAAGGCTTCCGATCCTGGGATGTACATAGCCATTTCTGCGGTGCTCCTAGTTCGGGACGATCGTGAGATTGCCGAGGTGGTCGATGCTGCCGGTGGTGTCGTGGGGAACCACGACGGTCGTGGTGGGAACCTCGATGATCGCCGGACCGGGGATCACGTGGCCGGCGGCGAGCTTTCGGTAGTCGTAGATATCGGTGTCGACGTACCCGCGCTGGCCGTCGAGACACACCGGGCGGGTACCGGTCTTGGCCTCGGAGGCATCCGGCCCGTCGGCGGTGGCGAGCGGCGGCAGTTCGGGGGAGAACGGCAGCACGCCGGTGACCCGGACGCGGTAGGTGATCGCCTGGATGCCGGCACCGCGGAAGCCGGTCCCTTCGCCGTAGAGTTCGGCGTAGCGGCGGTCGAACCAGTCGGCCGCGTCGGCGAGGATGTTGTCGTCGAGGTGTCCATTGGGGACCGGGACGGCGATCTCGGCGAGCTGGGCGGTGAAGCGCATATCGATCTCCCGCTCGATCTTCACCTCGGCGAAGGTCAGCCCCTGGCGTCCGATGGCCTCCAGCGCCTGTTCCTCGAGCTGCATGAAGTTGCGCTCGGCCTGCTTGGGATCCAGCGGCACGGCCGACGGGTCCGAGAGTTCGGTGGCCAGGACGACATCCGACGAGGCGAGGCCGTAGGCCGAGAACGCCGAGGCGACCTGGCCCAGCGGCACCACCACGGTGTGGACGCCGACCTCGGCCGCGTAGCGCGCGCAGTGCGCCGGGCCGGAACCGCCGAAGGCGTAGACGATGAAATCGCGCGGGTCGTGGCCGGCCTCCACGACGGTCTTGCGGAGCAGATCGCCGGTCTGGGAATTCTGTACCGCATAGATCGCCGCGGCGGCCTCTTCGACCGACAGTCCGAGTGGCTCGGCGATCCGGGTCCGGATCGCTTCGCGCGCGAGTTCTTTGTTCAGCTTCTTCTTCCCGCCGAGCAGGCCGCTCTCGGGAAGGATGCCGAGCACGAGGTTCGAGTCGGCGTTGGTCGGCTCCGATCCGCCCTGGCCGTAGCACGCGGGACCGGGGACGGCCTGCGCGCTGTGCGGGCCGATCTGCAGGTTGCCGCCGTTGTCGATCCAGGCGATCGCGCCGCCGCCCGAGCCGATCGCATGGACCTCCAGCGTGGGGACGTTGATCGGATGGTGGTTGATGATCGTCGTGGTGGACCGTACGGGCTCGCCGTCGACGATCAGCCCGGCGAGGAAGGTCGTGCCGCCGACGTCGGTCGCGATGACGTTGCGGTGACCGAGCTGCTTGCTCAGTGACAGCGAGCCGATCACACCGCCGGTGAGGACCGAGCCGACGGTGCTGATCGCCGTCTTGGGCGCCTCCGGTGCCGCGACCGCGCCGCCGTTGCTCTGCATGACCAGAAGCGGGCCGGCGAGCTTGTGCTTGCGCAGGGTGCCTTCGAGCTCGCCGAGGTAATCCCGGAGTCCGGGACCGATCTGGGCGCTCATGATGGTCGTCGCGCTACGGGCGAACTCCCGGATGCGCGGGCTGACCTCGCTGGAGAGGGCGACGAACATGTTCGGCGCGATCTCGTGGACCAGTTCGCGGATGCGCTGCTCGTGGACGGGATTGCGGAAGGACCACAGCAGGGAGACGGCGATGGCTTCGACGCCCTGGTCGACGAGCTGGCGGATCGAGTCGCGGGCCGCGTCTTCGTCGAGTGCGACGACCACGTTGCCGTCGCGGTCGATGCGCTCGATCACTTCCAGAGCGTGACTCTTGGGCAGCAGTGCGTGCGTCTTCTCCTGGCCCTGGACGTTCTGCAGCTGATCGGCGGAGCGCCCGAGGTAGCGACCCTCCACGTTCATGATGTAGATCGAGTCGCGGTGGCCCGCGGTGGTGAGGAACCCGACATCGGGGACATTGCCCATCACCAGGGCGTTGAGCGACGAGGTCGTTCCGTGGGCGATGTGGTGGGTGTCGGCGAGCATCTCGTCGAGACTGACGCCGAGTTGCTCGGCCAGCAGTTCGAGCGCGTTGATCACGCCGACGGAGTAGTCGGGCGGGGTGGACGGGGATTTGGCCGCGATGACGGTCCCCTTGCTGTCGTCGAGGACCGCGTCGGTGAACGTGCCGCCGACGTCGGCGCCGATTACGTATGCCATTGTTCCTACTCTCTTCGGGCTTCCATGGTGACACGGGTCACAAGCGTGCCGACACTGACGACGAGTATTCGACGTGAATGCAAATATGTCAAGCCGTTGCCGGAAATCGGATTCGATCGGGCGCATAGTTCACAGGTGAAGAGCAGGAAATGGGGCCTTGTTAAGAGATGCGTGACCGTTCCTGGGCGTCGGTGGTTGTGCCCAACCGTTGACAAAATCGTCATAAACGATGAATACTCGTCGTAACCGCAGAGTAATCGTCGAGAGGCCCACCCATGACCGTCCCGCACCGAATTGGGCTGGTCGTGCCCAGCACCAACGTCACCGTGGAAACCGAGATGCCGGCCATTCTCGGACGTCATCCGGTGTCCCGCTTCTCTTTTCACTCGACCCGGATGCGGATGAAGACGGTGTCGCCCGAGCAGCTCGTGGCCATGAACGCCCAGCGTGAGCGCTGCGTCATGGAGATCGCCGACGCCGATCCCGCCGTCATCCTCTACGCCTGCCTGGTCGCGATCATGGTGGGCGGGCCCGGGGAGCATCAGCGCGTCGAGTCGGCGGTGGCCGAGCAACTCGCCACCGGAGGGTCCGAGGCGAAGATCCGATCGAGCGCGGGTGCCCTCGTCGAGGGCTTGCGCGCACTCGACGCGAAGCGGATCGCCATCGTCACCCCCTACATGAAGCCGCTGGCCGAGCAGGTCGTCGAGTACCTCGAGTCCGAGGGCTTCATCGTGGCCGACTGGCGCGCGCTGGAGGTCGCGGACAACGCCGAAGTGGGCTGCATCCCCGGGGACAAGGTCATGAAGGCCGCACGCGAACTGGACCTGACCGATGTCGATGCGCTGGTGATCAGCTGCTGCGTGCAGATGCCGTCCCTCGATCTGGTGGAGCCGGCCGAGCGCGAGTTCGGCATCCCCGTGTTGTCCGCGGCGACCGCCGGCGCCTATAGCATTCTGCGCGCGCTTGGTCTCCAAGCATCGATCCCCGACGCCGGCAGCCTGCTGCGCGCCGACGTCAACGTCACCCCGGCCTGACCCTCGGAGACAAGGAGCAAACATGTCCGAGAAAACGCACCTGCTGCAAGGCGTCGACCACGTCGCCTACCCGACTTTCGACCCAGCGGGAACCGTGCGCTTCTACCGTGACACGTTGGGCTTCCCGGTGGTCCACTCCATCTGCGCGGCGGGATGGGGACCGGATCAGCACCCCGATTTCATCCACTTCTTCTTCGACATCGGCAAGGGGGATCGGCTCGCGTTCTTCTACTACTTCGACCTGAAGCCGTACGACGGCGGACCGCTGGGCGACTCGTACTCACGGTTCGACGAGCACGTGCCGGATTGGTTCATCCGGTCGCGCCACGTCGCCTTCCACGTCGACAGCGAAGAGCACCTGCTGGAATACCGGCGCCGCCTCGACGCGAGCGAATGGCCGGTCGAAATGCAGATCCAGCACGAGACCATCGAGTCGATCTACACCCACGACCCCAACGGCTACATGATCGAGATCACCAGGGCGCTGCGGCCCGTGACGCCGCAGGAGGATCTCGACGCGAACATCACGATCGACGCGCTCGTCGACGTGGTCAACGGACCGGCGCCGTCGATGGATGCGCTCCTGGTTCGCAAGGCGGAACTCATCGTCGAACGCGCCGCGGCGTGGCAGGAGGGGCAGGAGGCCGACGAGGAGGTGTCGGCCCCATGACCAGCGTGTTGATGCTCGACGTGCCCGAGAACCGGCCGATCGTGGCCGTCGCGGCCGAGGCGGACACCGTGACGGTCGAGCGCGTCGGCCCGTACTTCAAGGTGAGCGCACCCGGACCGATCGTGATCGATCGCCGTTCCACGGGCTGCCGGCACGCCGTCTGGTATTCGAGTGTCGCCGGTCTGCTCTCCGCGAAGATCACCCAGTGGGACAAGAACGCGATGCGGCTGGAGGAGCGGTAGCGATGGCATCGGAGGCGTCGGCGGCGCGCTTGGGCGCCGGCCGCTACATCGACGCCGCGGCGATCCCCGAGGGCACGGTCACGACCGTGCACGAACTCGACACGCACGACGGTGCCAAGGTCTCCGGCGTGCTGCGCACGCTGCCCGGCGCCGACACGGTCGTGAGCCTGATGCACCCGCGCCAGGACCTCACCCACCACGTGCTGGTACCCGAATTGGTCGCCCGCGGATTCGCCGTGTGGACCCAGGGCACGCGGTCGACCAACAACGACCTGAACCTGATCCACGAGCAGGCGCTCCTGGATGTCGCCGCCGGCCAGGTGTTCTTGCGGGACAAGGGATTCGGCGCGCGGGTCACCCTCGGTCACTCCGGCGGGGGAACGCTGTTCGCGTTCTATCACGAGCAGGCGGGCAAGCCGGCCGGCGAGCGGTTGTCCGCCACGCCGGCGGGACGGCCGGTCGATCTTCCCGGCGCCGAGATGCCCGTCCCGGACGGAGCGGTGTTCATGGCTCCGCATCCCGGCCAGGGCGCATTGCTGGAGCGGCTGATCGACCCGTCCGTGGCCGACGAGCACGACCCGCTCTCGGTGGTTCCCGAACTGGATCCGTTCGCCGAGGCCAATGGTTTCGTTCCCGCGCCCGAACCGTCGGCCTACGACCCCGCGTTCGTGGAACGCTACCGCGCCGCCCAGCGCGACCGGATCGCACGGATCGATGTCGAGGCGAAGGCGCGGGTCGCGGAGGCCGACGACGCGCGTCGGCGGTTCAAGACGTCGGGGGATCCGGCCGATCGGCGCGCGTCGTTGGCACCGCGCGTGCTGACCGTCTACCGGACCGATGCGGATCTGCGGTTCATGGATCTCTCGATCGACCCGAACGATCGGCCCTACGGGTCGTTGTTCGGCCGACGCCCGGACCTCACCGACTACGGCCTCGTCGGATTCGCGCGGTTGGTCACCCCGGAAGCGTGGATGTCGACGTGGTCGGCGAACACGACCAATGCCGACTTCCTCCGCTGTGCTCCGGGTGTTCGTGCGCCGACGCTGTTCGTCGAACTCACCGGTGATGCGGCCTGCTTCCCGCGCGACGCCGAAGCGATGGTCACCGCACTCGGCAGCGACCATGTTGAGCATCGCCGCGTTCCCGGCACCCATTTCGGCGGTCCGCTGCGGCCCGGCGAACCGACCGGCGCCAGCCTTGCGGCCGTGGAGATCGGCTCGTGGCTGGCAACGCGCTTTCCCGGGTAGGGCGGGCGGTCGGGGCGGTCAGTACGCCGACGCGGGTCCGGCTGGGGTGATGCCGTGGTGGCGCAGCGCGACATCGGGATGGGCGCGGGTGCGCGACTTCCAGGCGTTCTCCCCGTAGGTGCGGAAGATCGGGTTGTCCGGATCGGCCTCCACACCGCGTGATCTCGCGGCGAGATCCGGCGGCAGCTCGATGAGCGGGATCGTCGCGTCGAGTGCCGGGTTCAGGAAGAACGGGATGGAGACGCGGTCCGTCCCGGGCCGCGGGGCGCGCACGCGATGGCGGGTCGCGCGCAGATAGCCGCCGGTCGCGACCTCCAGCAGTTCACCGATGTTGACGATGAACGCGCCATCGACGGGCGGCGCGTCGACCCACTCGTCCGGTGCGGCCTCCACCTGGAGGCCGGTCGAGTCCGGCTCGACGAGCAGCAGCGTCAGCACCCCGGAGTCCTTGTGCGCGCCGACCCCCTGGGTGCGATCGTCGTCGCCCGGGTAGCGGACCACCTTGATGAGGGTTGCCGGTGCGTCGGCGAAGGCCGCGTCGAAGAAGTCGGTCGGCGCACCGAGCGACGCCGACCAGTGCCGCAGCAGACGCAGCCCGACCGTCGACAGTGTCGCCTCCCACTCCTCGAACGCCTCCCGGAACCCGGCGGGCCGCCGAGGCCAACGGTTGGGGCCCTGCAGATGCCAGTAGCCTTCGGCGCCGTCGACGACCGGTCGCTCCGGGCCGATATCGATCTGTTCACGCCAGTCGACGAGCCCGTTGGTCAGTTCCCCGCCGACGCGCGAATAGCCGCGGAACTGCGGGCTCTCCAACTGGCTGATCTCGTTCTTCTCTACGGTCGGGAGGGTGAAGAATTCACGGGCGAGCGCGAGGACGCCGGAGATCTGCTCGTCGGGGATGCCGTGGCCGATCAGGTAGAAGAAACCCTCGGCGTGGGCGGCTTCGCGCAGCGCGGTCCGGAACCGCACCGGATCGGTATCGGCTTCGCGCAAGTCGAGGATGGGGAGCACAGCGCTGTTCTACTCTCTCGGCGACGCGGAGTCGAGGTTGCGCTCGCCGCCGGAACAGTCGCCCGGCCCGTGGTGTTGCCGGAAGTAGTCCAACGGAGAAGAGGCCCATCATGACATTCACCGACGCCGAGCTCGCCTACCTGGGGACTCAACGACTCGGTCGCCTGGCGACCCAGAAGCCGAACGGGACGTTGCAGAACAGTCCGGTCGGTTTCAAGGTCAACGCCGACGGGACGATCGACATCGTCGGCTACAACATGAGCGACAGCCGCAAGTACCGCAACGTCGCCGAGAACGGTCGGGTGGCACTCGTCGTCGACGATCTTGCCTCGGTGAAACCGTGGCGGGTCCGCTGTGTGGAGATCCGCGGTCGCGGAGAGGCCGTGCCCGGCACCGGGGAATCGGGCGCCATCATCCGGATCCATCCGGAGCGCGTGATCAGCTTCGGTCTCACCGAGGACAAAGAAGCGCACAGCCTGAAGGTGGACGCTCGCGACGTGTAGCGCGCGGTTGTGTCCGGGGTCTTGACGAGAGTTATCCGCAGATCCGAGCCGTCCACAGGTCTCCTTGTGGCCGCAGTGCTCTGCGAGGGTCATGCCAGGTCAGCAGCATAGATTCGTGACCATGGGGGATGAGGGGGCATACGATGACAGCTATGACGACCGAGCTACTGGGACTCCCGAGAGGTCGATCCTTGACTCGCGGGGACCTGGACTCGATGCCCGATGACGGGCATCGGTACGAACTGCTGGACGGGATCCTGGTCGTGAGTCCGGCACCGGCCGTCAAGCACCAGCGCGTTGTCGCGAATCTCTATCGTCTCCTCCATGTGGCGTGCCCGGCCGAACTGGACGTGCTCTTCGCGCCGCTGGATGTCGTGCTGGCGGAGGACACAGTGGTGCAGCCGGACCTTCTCGTTGCTCCACGGGACGCCTTCACCGAAAGGGATTTGCCATCGGCGCCTCTCGTGGCGATCGAAGTGCTGTCGCCTTCGACCAAAGGGGTCGATCTGCTGCTGAAGAAGGATCGGCTTCGTCGTGCGGAATGTGCGCACTACTGGGTTCTCGATCCCGACGAGCCTTCGTTCACCGCGTGGGAGTTGCGGGACGGGGAGTACTACACCGCGGGTCGGGTGACCGGCGAAGGGGAACTGGTACTCACCGAGCCGTTCGAAGTGTCGCTGGTCCCGTCAGCGCTGTTGGAATGAGGCCGACGAGTTGGCCGGCGTCGAGTAGCCGACGTCAGAGTGTCCGGACCATCGTGAGCTGGTGAACCGGCTTGCCCTGATAGCGCAATCCGGGAACCTTCGGGGTCTCGCCGTACGGTTCGAATCCGTGGCGGGCGAAGAAGCGGGCGGCGCGCTCGTTCTCGACGAGGGTCTGCAGGTAGATGCCCGGGCATCGCGCTTCACGCGCATGCTGTGCGAAGGCCTCGATCAGTTCGCCTGCGGCGCCGGTACCGCGTGCCCGTCGTTCGACGTTGATGTGCAGGTGCGCGGGCCAGCGCGAGTCGTCCAGGTCACCGGCGGATGGCTTGCGGCGCACGGCGTTGGCGGCCGCGTCCAGCGAGGCTCGCAGGAAGAACCGCCGCGGACCGGACTTGGTGAAGAGTCGATGCCGCTTGATGGCGGCGGTCATCCGCTCGTCTTCGCTCGCGACCCGGCCGGTCCCCAGGCTGCCGACGAGGTAGCCGACGAGCGCCCCGTCGAGTTCGGCGACGAAGACCGACTCGGGCTCGTCGTCGAGGTAGGGATTGAGGTAGATGTCGAGTTCCGACGGGGTATGGCCCCACAGCGATTCGGTCGGCGAGCCCTCGCCGGCACGCTCGGCGAGTGTCAGCAACTCGGTGCGATCGTCTGGGGTGTAGGGCCGGACCGAGGGTGATGACATGGCGCCGAGCCTACCGGCGTCGGACGGATGCTTCGGGTGGTGCTCACGCCTCGACGTAGGCCTGCGCGTACTCCGCGGTCGGCGGGATGGGCTGGATGACGTCGAGAAGGACGCCGTCGGGTCCGACCACGATGAAGTGGCGCTGCCCGAAGTCCTCGTCGCGAATGGGCAGCACGGTGTCCACGCCGTCGACTGCGCTCAGGCGATCGTGGACCGCATCGACATCGTCCACCTCGAGGTTCACGATCACGCCACGCGGCAGTGCGGTGTGGCCGTCGGGAATCGTGGGGTGGTCGTGGGCCAGGATCGCCAGCTCGAAGGCGTCCAGGCGCAGGCTCACGTACCAATCGGACTCGTAGGTCGTCGAGAAACCGAGGTGGTCCCGGTAGAAGGCCGTTGCCGCTTCGACGTTCTGCGACATGAGTACCGGATAGAGGCTGGTTACGGACATTGTTCCCTCCTTTACGTACACTGCGTATGCAACAAGAATGAGAATACATACTCTGTGTACGTAAAGGAAGTGGCAAATGCCCCGCGCCTCCGCGGCCGACGCCGCGCTCACCGCCCAGCGAGTCCTCGATTCGGCGACCGACCTGTTCGCGTCCCGCGGCTTCGCCGACGTCTCGCTCGATGACGTCGCCCAGGCGGCGGCCGTCACCCGGGGGGCGGTCTACCACCACTACCGAAACAAGGCCGGCCTGTTCAGTGCGGTGGCCGACCGGCTGCAGGCGCGGGTCGCGGATGCCGTCGTCGCCGCGGCGACCGAAGCGGGCGAACGTCCGGGCGCGCAGCTCCGAGCGGGATCGCATGCCTTCCTCGACGCGATCACCGACGGCCCGGCCGTGCGGATCCTGTTGATCGACGCGCCCGCCGTGATCGGTTGGCAGGAGTGGCGACGGCTCGACGCCGAGAACTCCGCACCGCACCTGCGCGACGCCCTGCGCGAGGTAGGGGTCGCGCAGGATCTCCTCGACGCGACCACCGCGCAGCTCTCCGCCGCGATGAACGAGGCCGCGCTGTGGATCGCGCAGCACGAGGACACCGCGGCCGCCCGGCGTCAGGCGCATGCCGCTCTCGACACATTGCTCGCGACCTACCTCGACGGTCGCGAATAAATCGATGGCCGGCCGGGGGCTGGCCGAATATCGTCGAAGATCCGTGAACGAGTGAGTCCGAGAAGGGAGGTGGGTCGATGGCCGTCGATGTTCGTGCTGTCCGCAGCACTCCGACCAGTTCCCTCCCCACTTCCAAGGACTTCTCTTGTCACTCTCACCGGATTCTTTCGATCTGCCTTCCATCGGCTGGGACGCACAGCGCGCAGCCGAGTTCACCGATGACGCCGCGCGCGGTCTGATACCCGGCCGAGTCTCACGCGTCGACCGCGGGCGGTGTTCCGTCCTCACCCCGATCGGACCGCTGCGCGCGGCGACCACCGCACTGCCGCGAGCCGATGCCGAGACCGCCGTCGTCACGGGCGATTGGGTTGCGCTGCGCCTCGACGGCACCGCCGAGGTGGAGTCCGTGCTCCCGCGCCGCGGCGCGATCTACCGGGCGTCGGCCGACCGGACCTCCCGTCGACAGCCCCTCGTCGCCAACGTCGATACCGTCGTCGTCGCAGCGGCGTTGACCGGCCGATTGCGGCCGTCGAAGGTCGAGAGGCTGATGGCCCTCGCGTGGGACGCCGGAGCGACACCCCTGGTCGTGCTCACCAAATCGGACCTGTTCGACGGCGATCCGCGGGCGGCCGCCGACGAGTTGGCCGGATCCATGCCCGGCGCCGAGGTGATCGTGATCAGTTCGCTCACCGGCGCCGGACTCGACGGGATCCGCAGTCGGTTGCGCGGGACCACCGTTGTGCTCGGGGCCTCCGGGGTGGGGAAGTCGACGCTGGTCAACGTCCTCGTCGGCGACGAGCGGATGGACACCGGCGACGTGCGGACCGCCGACGACAAGGGCAGGCACACCACCGTCACCCGCGAGCTGATCCCCATCCCCGGCGGCGGTGTCCTCATCGATACGCCCGGGCTGCGAGGCATCGGGCTGCAGGACGCCGACGACGGCATCGAGAAGGTCTACGCCGACATCGACGAGCTTGCCGCCTCGTGCCGCTTCGCCGATTGCGGTCACCGCTCCGAGCCGGGTTGTGCGGTGCGAGCCGCGATCGACGACGGTGAACTCGGCGCTGATCGGCTCGCCCGCTACGAGCGACTGTTGCGGGAGAGCCGATGGGCGGCCAGTCGGGGCGACGCGCGTGAGGAGTGCCGGCGCCGCGACGAGTGGAAGGCGATCACCAAGCAGCAACGCGCCGACTATCGGCTCCGGGAGCGCAACGGCAACCGGCGCGGCCGTGGCTAGCTCAGATACGGATAGCCTTCTACCGGCATATGTTAAATTTGTCGATAGATTTTAACATAATGAGCTGGATGTGGTGAAGGAGCTGACACGTGAGCTGGAGTGCCGAGGTTCCTTTCGACGACCTGCCACCGTTGCCTCCGGCCGGTCTCGACCTGGAGCCCAAGCAGGTGCTCAAAGCAACGATCGAAGCACGGACCGCGCTGGCCACCCTTGCCCAGGCCGGTCAACTGCTGCCCAACCCCAACATTTTGATCCACGCTGTGCCGCTCCTGGAAGCGCAGGCGAGTTCCGAGATCGAGAACATCGTGACCACGGCGGACGAATTGTTCAAACACGCGGACTCGGGCGGCGGTGACCATGCCACCAAGGAGGCGTTGCGCTACCGCACTGCGCTGTTCGCGGGGGTCGAAGCCATCAGGAAGCGGCCGCTGACGGCGTCGACCGCCGTCGATATCTGCTCCCAACTGCAAGGTCGGGAGATGACGGTGCGGGCTACTCCGGGGACGCGGATCGCGAATCCTGCCACGCGGCAGGTTGTCTACGCCCCGCCCGAAGGTGTCGACGTCATACACGAGAAGCTCGCGGACTGGGAGCGGTTCATCCACGCGAAAGATGATCTCGACCCGTTGGTGCGCATGGCAGTTGCCCACTATCAGTTCGAGGCCATTCACCCGTTCCATGACGGTAACGGCCGCACGGGCCGTGTGATCAACATCCTGATGTTGATCGAAGCCGGCCTCCTGCGCGACCCCGTCCTGTACTTGTCGCGCGCGATCATCGCCAGAAAGAACGACTACTACCGACTGTTGCGAGCGGTGACAGCGGAAGGCGCATGGATCGAGTGGATTCTCTACATGCTCGACGTGGTTCGCGAGTCGGCAACGTCGGCGACGCGGAAAATCGGATCGATCAGAACGTGCCAAGAGGAGATCGCGGAGCGGGCCCGCGCAGCCACGCCCGGGGGTCGCGATGTCCAGTTCTTGGCCGTCCTTTTCGAGCAGCCCTACTGTCGCATCAATACTGTTGTCGACCGTTGCGAGGTGTCCCGTCAGACCGCGTCGTCCTGGCTGCACGCACTTGTCAAAGCCGGACTGCTGAGCGATATCAAGGCCGGGCGGGAACTCTTGTTCGTCAACGATGAGTTTCTGGACGTGCTTATCCGGCCTGAGTGAGGGCAAGGCTGGTCCGCGGGCGTCGGGGTCACAGTCAGCTCAGATGATGCACTTCCTGCAGTCCGTAGACGGGAGTGTCCATCCCCTCGAAGCGAGCCTTGAGCTGTAGGGCCAGGTACAAGGAGTAGTGCCGCGACTGGTGCAGGTTGCCGCCGTGGAACCACAGTCCGGGCTGCTGGGTGGGCTTCCACATGTTGCGCTGCTCGCCTTCCCATGGGCCGGGGTCCTTGGTGGTGTCCGAACCGAGTCCCCACACCTTGCCTACCTTGTCGGCGACCTCTTGGCCCATGAGGTCGGCGGCCCAGCCGTTCATCGATCCGTACCCGGTGGCGTAGACCACGACGTCGGCCGGCAGCTCGGTACCGTCGGCGAGCACCACCGAGTTCTCGGTGAGATGGTCGACCTCGCCCTTGGCGAGCTTGATGGTGCCGTCGGCGACGAGTTCGCTGGCACCGACGTTGATGTAGTAGCCCGAGCCGCGTCGCAGGTACTTCATGAAGAGGCCGGAGTCGTCGTCGCCGAAATCGAGGTCGAAGCCGACGGCCGCCAAACGCTGGTAGAACTCCTTGTCGCGTTCGCGGATCTCGTCGTAGATCGGGATCTGCCACTGGTGCATGATCCGGTACGGCATGGAGGCGAAGATCAGGTCCGCCTTCTTCGTCGTCATCCCCGAATCGACGGCTTCCTGGCTGTAGAGCGCGCCCAGGCCGATCTCCATCAGGGAATCGGATTTCACGATGTGGGTCGACGAGCGCTGCACCATCGTGGTGTCGACGCCGTTCTCGACCAGGGCCTTGCAGATGTCGTGTGCGGAGTTGTTGGCGCCGATCACGACGACCTTCTTGCCGGCATAGCCGTCGGGGCCGGGGTGCTCGCTGGAGTGGTGCTGCTCGCCGGTGAAGATGTTCTGCCCGGGGAAGGTCGGGACGTTCTTCTTACCCGACATCCCGGTCGCGAGCACGAGCTGGCGCGGGTGCAGGGTGAGCTTCTCGCCGTCCCGGTCGACCTCGACGGTCCAGCGCTGGGCCTGTTCGTCGTAGCTGGCGCTGGTGCAAGTGGTCTTGGACCAGTACGGCACCTCCATCACGCGCGTGTAGAACTCCAGCCAATCGCCGATCTTGTCCTTCGGTGCGAACACCGGCCAGTTCTCCGGGAACGGGAGGTAAGGCAGGTGGTCGTACCAGACCGGGTCGTGCAGGCACAGCGACTTGTAGCGCTTGCGCCACTGGTCGCCTGGGCGGTCGTGGCGGTCGACGACGATGGACGGCACGCCGAGCTGGCGCAGTCGCGCGCCGAGGGCGATGCCGCCCTGTCCGCCGCCGATCACCAGCACGTAGGGCTGCGCGGCGCGACCGAGTTCGGCCTCTTCGTCTTCCCGCTTCTCCGCCCACGACCGCCGGTCGGTGTCGGCGCCGTGGACCGCGCCGAGCGGGCGGGCGTG
>NZ_BAEE01000079.1 GCF_000241265.1 Gordonia araii NBRC 100433 | reverse complement strand
TTAGAGGAATCCATTCCGGAGGAGCTGGGATTTGATCGTACTCCCGAACATCGAGTCGGGCATCAGCAACTCGACCACGAACTCCGCGTTCGCGATTGGCTCCGTTCCCATCCGCAGCAACGTCGACGTCTCCAGGACATTCTCTTGGTGGAGGAGTTCGAATCCATCCGCGAGTACGTCGAGAATGCCTGCATCGAGCGCCGAGTGCGACCTCCTGAGCCACTCAGAAAGTGGGGCCCTGAATCGGCTCAAACAATGCGAGGCCTTATCCGGTCAATTCCGTCTGCGGACGTTTGGGCGACCTTGCGGTACCTGAAGCACAGGGATCTCAACCTCCCGTGGGAGCAGCACGACTGGACCGACTTGTGGGCACTGTCTGTAGCGATCCCGTATTGCGACGCAGTGGTCACCGAGAAGCGATGGGCTCATCTGGCGGCTGTCGGTGGCTTTGAAGGCCAATATGGGACGTCCGTCGGTCATAGTCGACGAGCCGTTGAGATCGAGCTT
>NZ_BAEE01000080.1 GCF_000241265.1 Gordonia araii NBRC 100433 | reverse complement strand
GGAGAATCCCGACCAGACCAGCAAAAACAGGTGGTCGACGACTTCCTCGCGGCTGATCAGGCGCGTCGACGACCACCACGTGATCGTCGACGAGATCGCGCCGACGAGCGCGTGCGCCCAGGTCTGCGCCGGGCCGTCGTCGCGGCCCCGGGCCCGGAACCCCTCCGACAGGATGCCCGCGATCGTGCGGATCACGACGCCGTCCGCGTCGGGATTGGCGGGCAGCAGGTGCCCGGAGAGGGCCAGCGCCAGCGCGGGTTCGTCCTCGAACCAACCCGCGAGGATGTCGATCGCCGCGCGGGTCTGCTCCGCCGGTTCGGGGATCCCGCCCATGATCTGCACGAGCCGTTCGACGATGAGCCGGGCGTGGCGACCGGCCAACGCGTCGAGCAGTGCCTTGCGGTCGTCGAACGAGGCGTAGACGGCCGACCGCGTCAGCCCCGCGGCGGCCGCGACATCGGCCAGCCCGACGTCGGGGCCCGACGATCGGATGGCGGCCTCGGCGGCGTCGAGCAACTCCTCCCGTCGCTGTTTCGGGTCGACGGGAGGTCCGGGCGGGCGGCCTCGTCGTCGGCGCGTCGGAGTCTGCTCGGGCATCGTCGTCCCAGGCTACCGGGCGGACAATTCGGATCATCGTGATTCTCGTGCTGCCACCGTGGTCACGGCTTCGTGTATCGGCAGCGCCCATCAGTCGGCATGATGGGCGTATGCCCGATCAGTCCGCCAATGTCATCTTCGTCCACTGGCACGACCTCGGCCGGCACCTGCCGTGCTACGGCGCGCAGGGGGTGGCGAGCCCGACGCTGGACCGGCTGGCCGACGAGGGGATCGTCTTCACCGACGCCCACGCGACCGCTCCGCTGTGCTCGCCGGCGCGCGGGTCGCTGTTCACCGGTCAGTATCCGCACCGCAACGGTCTCGTGGGCCTGGCCCATCACGGCTTCGCCTACCGGCCGGGAGTGCGGACGCTGCCGTCGCTGCTGGCCGAAGACGGATACCGCACCGTGCTGTTCGGGATGCAGCACGAGAGCACCGATCCGACCAGCCTCGGTTTCGACACCGTCGACGTCGCCGACTCCCGCTGCGACTACGTCACCGACGAGACGGTGGACTGGCTGGCCGCCGAGGGCGTCGACGATCAGCCCTTCTTCCTCACCGCGGGCTTCTTCGAAACCCACCGGCCCTATCCCGACGACGAGTACGACCATCCGGATCCGGCGGCGATCGGCGTGCCCGACTTCCTGCCCGACACCGCCGATGTCCGCGCCGACCTGGCCGGTTTGCACGGCAGCATCACCAAGGCCGACGCCGCGGTCGGCCGGATCCTCGACGCCGTGGAGCGGACGGGCCTCGACGAGAACACCTGGATCGTGTTCGCCACCGACCACGGGCTGGCGTTCCCGCGCGCCAAGTCGACGCTGTACGCCGAAGGCACCGGTATCGCCTTGATCATCCGTCCGCCGCGCTCGGTCAAGCGTGTCGCGGGCGTCTACGACGGGCTCTTCTCCGGCGTCGACCTGGTGCCGACGCTGCTCGATCTCCTGGGTCAGCCGGTGCCCGCCGACGTCGACGGGGTGTCGCACGCGGCCGCGCTGCTCGACGGCGACCCGACCGCGCAGGTGCGCGGCGAAGTGTTCACCGAGAAGACCTACCACGACTCCTTCGATCCGATACGGGCCGTGCGCACGAAGCGCTACAGCTACATCGAGAACTACGCGCCCCGACCCGAGTTGGTGCTGCCGCTCGACATCGCCGACTCGAGTTCGGCGCGATCGATCGATCCGCAGTCGACGATCGTCCCGCGCGCCCGCCACGAGCTCTACGACCTTCGTTTCGATCCTCGTGAGCGAAACAATCTGGCGGGCGATCCCGCCTACACCGAAGTCGCCGCCAACCTCGCGGGACGGCTGGCGCGGTGGCGCGTCGAAACGGGCGACGAACTGCCCGAGGACGCGGTCGGGACCGCCGTCGCCGAGGAGTTCATGCGGGCGTGGGCCAGCCGCTCCAAGGGCATCGACCCAGGTGAGGAAGCATTGCCGTCGCGGCGCCCGCAGGGCTCGCGACGCGAACTGGCCGGCGACCTCACGGTGACCGGATCCCGCAGCCGGGGAG
>NZ_BAEE01000081.1 GCF_000241265.1 Gordonia araii NBRC 100433 | reverse complement strand
GGGCTCTTCGGATCTGAGAGTGCGTAGTCGGTGATCGTCGGCGAGAGTAGCGACCACAAGATGTAGGCGGGTCCTGCGGTGCGAGAATGGAGGTTCTCACACACCCAATTCGCACGCACAGGACCCATGCACCAGCCTACTTCTGATGTCGCTGACACGATCTGCCGTACCGTCGAACTCGGCGTCACGATCACCGATGCCGCCGTCGATACCCAGGACCGCACCCACATTTGGTGCACCGTCCTGGACCCTGATCCGCACTGCCCGACCTGCGGTATCGCCGGTCGACTCCGCGATCACGCCGAACGCGTAGTAACCGATGTCCCGGCGGCCGGCCATCCGGTCTTGCTGCGTATCGCCGTCCCCCGATTCGTGTGCGCTACAGCTGACTGCGCGAGGTCGATCTTCCGCGCCGACATCACCAGCATCGTCGAGCCTCGAGCAGTGATGACCAGGCGCTGTACCCGGTGGATCGTGCAACGGATCGTGATCGACAAGATGAGCGTGGCCGCGGTCGCTGCCAACCTCGGCCTGGCGTGGCAAGTCGTCAATCAGGCCGCCCTGTCTGCGGCGCGCGGTCTGGTCTACGACGGCGCCCACCTCGACGGTGTCCGGCATCTCGGCGTCGATGAGCACAAGTGGAAACACGTGCACGGCCACGGTGAATCGAGCTGGGTCACCGTCCTGATCGACCTGACGCCGGTCGTCGACGGGACCGGCCCGGCACGACTGCTCGACATGATCGCCGGCCGGTCGAAACAAGTGTTGAAGACGTGGCTCGATGCCCGTGACCAGGTGTTTCGGGATCGGGTGAAGGTCGTGGCGATGGATGGGTTCACCGGCTACAAGACTGCGACCGCTGAAGAGCTCCCGGCGGCGCGGATCGTGATGGACCCGTTCCACGTCGTGGCGTTGGCCGGCGACAAACTCGACCGGTGCCGCACCCGAATCCAGCAGACCACTTGCGGGCACCGAGGCCGCACGGGCGATCCGCTCTACAAGATCCGGCGGATTCTGCGGACCCGCCCTGCGTTGTTGACCGATAAGCAGAAGGTCACGTTATTCGAGGCGTTGACCAGCCATGATGAGCATGCCGCCGTCGAGATCACCTATCAGGTGTACCTGCAGGTGATCGCCGCCTACGAGCATCCGAGGCGCCGTGAGGGCAAGAAGTTGATGTTCAAGCTGCTCAAACGCATCCAGAAAGGTCTGCCCGACGGATTAGAGGAGGTCGCCCAACTCGGTCGAACCTTGTGGTCGCGCCGCGCAGAGATCCTCGCGTACTTCGACGTCGGTGTCTCGAACGGCCCCGTCGAAGCGATCAACGGACGCCTCGAACACCTACGCGGGATCGCCCAAGGCTTCCGGAACCTCGACCACTACATCTTGCGATCACTGCTGCACTCCGGCCAGCTCGCCGACCGCATCAACGCACTCTGAAACCCGATGAGCC
>NZ_BAEE01000082.1 GCF_000241265.1 Gordonia araii NBRC 100433 | reverse complement strand
AGATTCGGCACCTGGTTGACCGAGGTGCCGCGGACTTGGCGCACCGCCTCGGCGATGCCGTTCATGCCGTGGATGTAGGCCTCCCCCAGCTGCCCGCCGTGCGTGTTGAGCGGCAGCCGCCCGCCGACTTCCAGCGCCCCCGGTTCAGCGATGAAGTCCTTGGCGTCACCGCGCCCGCAGAAGCCGAGTTCTTCGAGCTGCATGAGCGTGTACGGCGTGAAGTGGTCGTAGAGGATGGCAGCGTCCATGTCGTCGGGGGTCGTCCCGGACTGCTCCCAGAGCTGACGTCCGACCAGACCCATCTCCGGCAGTCCGGCAAGCTCGTCGCGGTAGTAGCTGGTCATGATGTACTGGTCGGTCCCGCTGCCCGACGCGGCTCCCGCGATCACCGCGGGCGGGTGCGGCAGATCCTTGGCCCGTTCCGCGGAGACGATGACCAGCGCGACGCCGCCATCGGACTCCTGGCAGCAGTCCAGCAGATGCAGCGGCTCGGCGATGTAGCGCGAGTTCTGGTGATCGTCGAGAGTGATCGGCTTGCCGTAGAAGAAGGCGTTCGGGTTGTTCGCGGCGTGCTTGCGGTCGACGACGGCGATCCGGCCGAAGTCCTCGCTCGTCGCGCCGTACTCGTGCATATAGCGCTGGGCGACCATCGCGACGAACGCGGCCGGCGTCGACAGTCCGTGCGGGTAGGAGAACGCGTTGTCCGTGCCAGAGGACGTCGCCTGCATCGCGACGTCCGCGCTGACCTGACCGAAGCGGTTGCCCGAACGTTCGTTGAAGGCGCGGTAGGCGACGACGACGTCGCAGACGCCCGTGGCCACGGCCATCGCCGCCTGCTGCACGGTCGAGCACGCGGCTCCGCCTCCGTAGTGGATGCGCGAGAAGTAGTTCAGCTCGCCGATCCCCGTCGCGCGAGCGACGGCGACCTCCATGTTGGTGTCCATGGTGAAAGTGACCAAACCGTCGACGTCCGCCGGAGTCAATCCGGCGTCGGCGATGGCCGCGGTGACCGCCTCGGCGGCCAGGCGCAGTTCGGTCCGGCCGGAGTCCTTGGAGAAGTCGGTGGCGCCAATTCCCGCGATGGCCGCGGTTCCCGACAGACTCATCGCTGCACTCCTTCGGATTCCAGCGTCACCGTCGAGATGACGTGCTTGCCGAGGCTGTTGGTACCGGTGACCGAAACCGTCGTCTCGTTCCCGATTTGTCCGGTTATCTCGCCGGTGAATGTCAGCGTGTCATAGGCGTACCACGGCACGCCGAGCTTCAGGGCAATCGACGTGATTCGAGCACTCGGTCCGGCCCAATCGGTGACGAACCGCTCGACCAGACCGGTGTCGGTGAGGATGTTGACGAAGATGTCCTTGGAGCCGCGTTGCTGAGCAAGGTCGCGGTCGTGGTGAACGTCCTGGAAATCCCGCGTCGCAAGTGCCGTCGAGACGACGAACGTCGGCGTCGCCTCGACCGTCAGCTCCGGAAGCTGGGCACGGTCGGCGGGATTCTGGGCACGCTCGGCATTTGGGTGGTCGAGTGCCGACGAGGCGCTAGCCGAGTCGGCGTATCGAGACCCCCGCTCGGCATTTGGGTGGTCGAGTGACCGCGACGAAGGAGCGGTCGTATCGAGACCGGGCGACTCGTCGTCGGCGGGAACCCACGCATAGTTCGACCACCCGCCCGGAGACCGATCGTCGGCCGGGAAGTCGAGGAACTCGACTCGCACCGGCATGCCGATCGCGACCTCGCCGGGGTCGACGTCGCGCAGCTCGCCGAGCATGCGGACACCCTCCTCCAGTTCGACGAGGGCGACGACGAACGGCAGCGTCCGGCCGGGAACCCGCGGCGCGTGGTGGACGACGAAGCTGTAGACGGTTCCGCGGCCCGAGGCGACCACGTAGTCGGTCGTGCCGTAGACGCCGTCGTCATCTCGGGTGGTCCACGTCGCCGGGATCGGCGGATGCTGAAGGCCTCCACTGGGCAGCTTCTGGATGCGCAACTCGTGCGCGGCGACACCATCCCAGAAGAAGGCGGTGTCTCCGGACGCCTGGGGGCGGATCAGCTTCGCCGGATCGAGCGCACCGGGTGCCGGCGCCTTCTGCACGGCCGTGCCCGGCTTGAACTTGAGGATCCGGAAGTCCATTTCGGCGACGACTTCGTCGCCGACGCGCCACGTGTTGTGCGTGGTGAAGAACCACCCCTCGCCCAGCGCGGTCTGCTTCGGCCCGACGACGTCGATCAGCTCGGACGACAGCGACACCTCCTCGCCCGGCCGCAGGTAGCGGTGGTACACCGAGTCGCAGTTGGTCGCGACCACCGACGTGTAGCCCGCTTCGTCGAACAGCTCGGTGGCGCGGCCGAGTGGATCGTCGTCGCTGCGCTCCCCGTGCAGGCCGCGCATCGTCCACACCTGCGCCATCGCCGGGGGCGCGACGATCCCGTCGTGCCCGGCCGCACGCGCGGCCTGCTCGTCGACGTAGATCGGGTTGTCGTCGCCCATCGCCTCGACCCAGTTGTGGATCATCGGCGAGTTGACCGGATCGCGACCGGCCTTGGGCGCACTCGGCCCCGCATCCTTGATGCGCTGCGCGGCGGCCAGGATGCCGTCTTGCGCGGCGCGAAGCTCTTCCGTCCCGGTGCTCATGGTCCCTTTCCTATTGGCGCGGTGCTCGTGGGAGACCGAGTCCGGCGGTGGCGATCATGTCGCGCATGACTTCGTTGACCCCGCCGCCGAAGGTGATGACGACGTTGCGCTTGGCCTGCACATCGAGCCAGTCGACAAGCTCGGCGGTGGCCGGATCGGTGAAATCGCCGTGGCGGCCGAGGATGTCGTCGGCCATCCGCATGATCGTCTGGATACGTTCCGTGGCGAACACCTTGGTGGCGGCGGCATCGGCCATCGAGATGGCCTCCCCCGTCGACGCCACCTGCCAGTTGAGCAACTCGTTGATCCGCGCGTAGGCGTCGATCTGCGCGAGCGCGCGCCGCACGTCGGGAAGGTCGGCGATCGGCGCGTTCGCGTCGCTGCCGCTACCGGGCCGCTGGGCCCATCGGTGCAGCCGGGCGGCGATTCCTTCGATCCGCCCGGCCGGGCCGAGCATGACGCGTTCGTGGTTGAGCTGGGTGGTGATGAGCTTCCAACCGCCACCCTCTTCGCCGACCCGCATCGACACGGGAACTTTCACATCGGTGTAGTAGGTGGCGTTGACGTGGTGCGCACCGTCGGCGGTGATGATCGGTGTCCAGGAGTACCCCGGGTCGGAGGTGTCGACGATGAGGATCGAGATCCCCTTGTGCTTGGGCGCGTCCGGATCGGTGCGCACGGCCAGCCAGACGTAGTCGGCGTCGTGCCCGCCGGTGGTGAAGATCTTCTGCCCGTTGACGATGTAGTGGTCGCCCTCGCGGACGGCCGTGGTGGTCAGAGACGCGAGGTCTGTGCCGGCGTCGGGCTCGGTGTAGCCGATGGCGAAGTGCACGTCGCCGGCGAGAATCGCGGGAAGGAACTTCTCCTTCTGCTCGTCGGTGCCGTGTTCCTGCAGAGTCGGCCCGACGGTCTGCAGCGTGACGGCGGGCAGCGGCACGTCGGCACGCACGGCCTCGTTGGTGAAGATCTGCTGTTCGATCTCGCCGAAGCCCTTGCCGCCGAACTCTTTCGGCCAGCCGACGCCCAGCCAGCCGTCGGAGCCCATCTGCTTGACGACCTTGCGCAGCGTCGCGCCGTGACGCTCGGTGAGCAGGGTCTGCTCGTCGTCGGGGTCGACGAGGCTCTCGAAGTAGGCGCGCACCTCGTTCTTCAGCGCCCGTTGCTCGGGGGTGAGGTCGATGAACATGCCGTCCGCGGGCCGCAGCTCACTCGTCGGCAGGCCGGCGGCACGTTCGGTCGCGTCGGCGAGTTCGTCGAGGGTGCCCGATCCGCCGACCAGGCGGGCCAGATCCTTGGCGATGGAGAAGTAGCGGTGCAGCGGGTAGGTGACGTCGACGCCGATGCCGCCGTGCAGGTGGGTCATCGTGCGCAGCGTCGCGGGGACCTCGGCGGCGACCCAGTAGGAGCCGATGGCGATGTCGGACTCGGCGTCGAGGCCGTTGGCCAGGCGCCAGGCCGCCGCGGTGGTGACCAGGCTCAGCGAGCGGCCGATGACGTAAATGTCGGCGAGCTGCTGGCCGACCGCCTGGAACAGCGCGATCGGCTTGCCGAACTGGTTGCGCGTGCTGACGTGTGTGGCCGTCATCGCGGTGGCCCCGTCGACGAGCCCGTCGGCGTAGGCGCTCAGCACGAAGCGGTAGTAGTCGAGCAACTCGCGCGCCGAGATCGGCAGTACGTCGCCGGCGACGTCGGTGAACGTCACGGTCGACTCGCTCCACCCGCTGGAGGAGGGAGTGCGCTTGATGTCGATACCGGCCTTATCGGCGGGGACCCACACGACGACGTCCTTCTCGCCGTCGCGCGCGGTCACCAGGAATGCGTGGGCGCCGGGCGCGCACAGCACGCCGGATTTGGTGCCCGACAGCTTGCCGCCGGAGAGCTTGGTCGCCGGCTCGTCCAGAAGCGAGGCGCCGGTCTCCCGGGCCGCGATCGCCAGCCACGCGCCGGACGCGACGGGCGCCAGCCGCTGCGCCTGGTCTTCGTAGCCCCCGAGGGCCAGCGTCGCGGTGAGGGTGCCGAGCGCCGGGGTGACCGCCGAGGCCTTGCCCATCCGGCGCAGCAGCGGCAGCACCGCCGTCGCGTCGAGATCGTCGCCGCCGACCGCTTCGGGCAGCGGGAGCGCGAGCAGGCCCGCGTCGACGAGTGCCTGCCAGGTCGTACGGTCGAATCCGTCGTCGCCGGCGAACATCTCGGCCGGGTCCGAGGCGGTTCGGGTGAACACATCCTCGGCCACATCTGCCACTGCGACGGCCGCCGCGTCGAGACTGAAGTCCACGTCGCCTCTCTCCGAAATAAGAACCTGTTCCGACCCAATGTAATGGGTCTACGTCTTGAATACTAGAACACGTTCTATTTCCTTCGCGGGCCGGTTTGCCCGATAGCGCGATCGGTTGGTGCTCCGACCGCGCCGGGGGCTCCCAATGGTTCAATGCAGAGATGAGCGAGAACCGGATCGAGATCCCGTCGGGCGATGTGACCATCGTCGGCGACCGCTTCGGCGACCCCGGCGATCCGCCGGTGGTGTTCCTCCACGGCGGCGGTCAGACCCGCCATTCGTGGGCGAGTTCGGCGCGCGACCTCGCCGATGCCGGTTGGTCCACGCTGACGGTCGACCTGCGCGGCCACGGCGACAGCGGCTGGTCGCCGGACGGCCTCTACGGCCTCGGCCGGTTCGCCGACGACGTGGTGTCGATCGCCGAATTCCTGGGCCGGCCACCGGTACTCGTCGGGGCGTCGCTCGGCGGCAACGCCGCGTTGTCCGCGCTCGGCGAGGATGTCGAACTGGCCCGCGGCCTGGTCCTCGTCGACGTCTCGCCGTTCGTGCAGCGGTCGGGTACCGACCGCGTCCGCGCGTTCATGGCCGAGCACGCCGAGACCGGGTTCGCGTCGCTCGAGGAGGCCGCCGATGCGGTGGCCGCCTACCAACCGCACCGCAAGCGCCCGAAGAATCTCGACGGGTTGCGCAAGAACCTTCGTGAACGCGACGGCCGCTGGTATTGGCATTGGGACCCGGCGTTCCTGAAAGGTGTGTCCGACGACGCGGTGCAGCGCGACCGTCACCTCGACCCGGTTCACCTCGGTGCGGCGGCGGCATCGCTGCGAATCCCGACGCTGCTGGTGCGCGGAGGCGAATCCGACGTCATCAGCGTGGCCGACTCGGCCCGTTTCCTGCGCGTCGTCCCGCACGCGGAGTTCGCCAGCGTCGGCGGCGCTCATCACATGGTGGCCGGCGACGACAACGCCGTCTTCGAAGACGTCCTCGCCGACTTCCTCGACCGTCGCATCCGGTCGCGGCTGGAGGTGCTGGCAGCGGCTAGCGGTTAGCCGCAGTCCGGACATACCCGCAGGTCGAAGATCATTCGGATAGAGTGATCGGGTTCCTGCCAACGAAGGGGAGAACGTGACCGAACTACTGAAGGCAGATGCGGACGCGTTGCGGCGCGCAGGTCAAGAATTGTCTGCTCATGCGAACAAAATACAGGCAATTGGGTGTCCAATACCACCTACAATGCCGGGATCTCCGGTAGAATCTGCTACGCAACACTGCGAGCGCGAAATCCGTCAAGCGTACGCATTCATGGGCGCCAGCATTAGTCGCCTGGGAAACCGAATCACTACGGGCGCCGCGACATACGAAACCGTCGACAAAGTCTTTGCAGACAGCCTCAAGTTCTACCAATCAGGACGATGATGGCAACGATATCCCACGTGCGCAGGTGCAATCCCGATTCTATGATCACGTATGGCCGCGAGATCGAAAAAGGTAACCGATCATTTTCCACCGAGGTCAACGGCATGAAGTCAACCGTTGATCGCGCAATGATGAACTGGCAAGGCAATGCAGCAACTGCAGCGTCAGGACGTGCCTGGAGTGAGCACGTATCTGCGACGAAAATCGACGACTCAGTTGCTCGACTCGCTACACAATACCAAAAATGGGGGAAGATCCTATCTGCAATTAAGGATCCTCTTATTAATCTGGTCGACTCGGTTCCCGCCAGTGGAATGTCAGTCTCCGATAGTGGAGTTGTAACCGCCCCACGAGTCCCGCCGATAGACGGCGAGGGCGGTGAGGTAAAACGACAACTTCAACAACAGAAACTTGACAACGTTGCGGCGGGACTCACTCAACGAATTCAGTCTCTGCTGAAGAAGTTCGGTGAGGGAGAAACGAATGCAGCTTCGGAATTGCAGGGTCCCACAACAGATCTTCGGAGCAGCAATCCCAATTCAGGAAAACCGCCAATCGGCGTACAGAGCGATGAGGAGCGCGGCACACGGCCGTCTATTGACAATCTCGGGCGCCGCGCTCCCGACCTCCGCACTGACGAAGAAAAGAACCAGGAATCTGCAGGTGTTCCCGGCAGGGAACGTGGCGTGGTAACCCTCTCAGTACCGCCTATTCCCGCACCGCCTGGCTTCAAAGCAGGTCCGTCGACCCGTCAGCCGGTCGCCATAGACCCCAACCTGCCAGGTAACACTCGGTACTCGAACAAACTGACCGGAGCTGGCCAATCCGATCGGACCGGGCTAACAGAAGATATTCGATATCAAACGAGGATAGTCGGAGCGATTCCTGTCGAGCAGATTCCGGTCGTAGGCGAGGACGGAAAGACTTACATCGGGATCCGATGGGAATATCAGTATGAGGTGAAACGATCGGTTACTATAGAGCACGGCGTCGATGGATCCCCCAGGGGGCACCCAATGCAGTATCCCGTTACTTTCGGAAAGTGGGAATCAGCTTCTCCCGGCCGTGTTGAGCGACTACAGAAAATGGGAGTCCCCTTTGCTAGTGGATAGTAGTGAGGAAAGGTATGTTACACGGTAAGAACCGGCTGGTGATTGTAGGCGCACTGACCTTGGCGCTACTTGTCACAGCAGTGTCGCTCGTGGTGTATTGCGCTCTGGACGACGATCATCACGAACCATACGCTATTCCGGGCGTGGAGACCTACGACGAGCATCGTTTCACTATCAAGCAGACACAGGATTTCGCAAGTAGCCTGCCGGAAAGAGAATACTTCGCTCGATATATCGTAGATAAGGACGAGATGGACTACTACATGATGTATATTCGAGAAAATGTCCAAGAAGCAGCTGCTGCTGGTGGATGCCTTGCACTGGGAAAGGGGCGCGACAAAGAAGGGCGAGTCAGGACTTATCTGGTTGCATACAAGGATCCGGCGAAGTGTCCTAAGTAGAACTCAACGAGAAGTAGGCAGAGAGGAGACCAGCCATGGATCGCCCAGATATCGAGACCTTTGGACGAAAAGTTCAGCAGGCCCAACATGATCTCGACCGGCTTCGTGGCAAGGGAAGATCCGGAGATGTCCATGTGACGGTCGATGCAGCGGGAAAGCTCTTGTCGGTCAGTGCCGCCGACGAGGTCGACATCATCGCAGCATACGAGGATGCCGTGGCCTCCATCACCGACCAAGTCGAGGCGGCAACCCGCGCAGTGAGAGAGGATCCGCTCTCCCAGACGATTAGTTCACTGGTTGACGCCAGTAACGCAGTCAAGCAAGCTGCTCGCGTCGAGCAGGAGGATACTGACGGCCTCGCCTATGAAGCCATGCGCCGCGATCCCCTCGGTTGGCGGCGGCAACGGTAGGAGGTCCGCCGGGTCAGTCGTCAACGCGGCTGCAGGCGGTACTGGCTGTCGACCCCACCGTCGCGACGAGACTGCGCGACCAAACTAGGCAGCGGCACGGCACCGAGCAGCTCACCCGACGGGGTTCCAAGTTGTCCGTCGACCCCGACCTCGCACCAGAACTCCGCGCATCGCTGCCCGCCAGTCCACCCGGTTCCTAACTCGGCGGCGAATCCGACCTCGACAGTACGGCTGGGACAGCACCGGTGTACGTCCACCGGCAGCACCCGGTAGTCGTACTTCTCGCATTTCTGCCTGGTCGGCCGGCTTCAACGGATGAACACCCGCCGCCGCAGCGCCACGCGACCTATCATGGCCCAAATGCGACTGACCAAGACAGTGGTGGCGGCCACCGCGGTGTACGGTGCTCTGCTGATGGGTTGTTCCATCGACTCATCTCCAAAACTCGGAACAAGCGGGGTCCAGCACGATGTGGCGCCACTGGCGGAGCGATTCAAAGCTGTCGGAAAGCCGACCTCGGCAACGTGGATTGAAATCACGTGGTGCCCGGCGAATCTCGACCGCACAGTCCCCGGTCCTTGCGATTCCAGCGTGAACGCCATCATCGAGCTCGAGCCCGCGGTGGCTCAGTCCCTGCGCGCGAAGTATCTCAGCCACGAAGACCCATGGACGATCGATCCACTGCGTGAAATGCACACCGATCCCGACGCCCCCACCAAGTTCGCGTCGGCCAGGAACCCAGAGCTAGGCCCTGAGCTGAAGGCGAAGCTCCCACTCGGAACGTACGAGTACAGCGAAGCGCTCCACTCGGCGGTGAGATCAGGCAGAAATCTCCCCCATCTGCACACGACTAAACCCATCCTCGTCATCGGAAGATAGCTACGCAGCATCCCAGAATCCGTTCGGCTTCAACGGTCTTGAGGATCTGCATCGTCCCGCCCGCGATCGACAGGCACCGACATATCGCAGCATACGAGGCCGCTGTGGCATCCATCGCCGATCAGGTAGAGGCAGCGACTCACGCAGTGAAGGATGACCCACTGGCTCAGACGATTAGTTCGCTGGTTGACGCCAGTAACGCAGTCAAGCGGTATGTTCGCATTGTGCAGGAGGACGCTGACGAACTCGCGTGGGAAGCTATGCGCCGTGATCCGATCGGCCGCAGGCGGCAGTAGGTCTGGATGCCGAACCTCGCGCAGATGAGGCAGCGGACGCTCGCCGCAGTCGCTGTCGCGGCGTCCATCGGTCTACTTGGTGGTTGTTCGATCGGAGATCCGCCGGGAAGCTCGTCGCCGACAACGACTTGGGGTGAAGTCCACGATGACGTGCGACCGCTGAAGAAGCACTTCCCCGTCGTCGGGACTCCCGTGTCGGCAAGTTGGGTCAAGGGGTCGATCGGGCAGCCACCATCGCGGATCGAACTTCCGAGCCCTTCGTCGACAGCACTCGACGCTGTCGTCGAGCTGGAACCGGCCGTGGCGGCGAAACTGCACGACGAACTCGCGGACGCCGACCAGAGCGCGATGCCGTCGGCCGATCCCGACGTCGCTCCGGCGCTCCGATCAGCGCTTCCGGGCGGGCCGTACATCGTCGCCAAGAATAATCTCGGCTCTACCTACGGCTGGAGTGCGACCGTGTACCTGTCGAGGGATCGTCCCGTGCTCGTGCTGCACGCCTTCCTTCCCTGGGCAACCGGGTTCACCGAGTAGTCGGAGTCCCTCTGTTCATCGCACGCCGGAACTTCTCCGGCGCCGAGAGTCGACGAGACCGAAGATCGCCGTGATGACCAGGGGAAGGTGAAGGATCCCCATCCACCAGTCGGCCGGCGTGAGCACGAACCAAACGACGAGATTGACGACGCCGAACAACATGCCGACGAACGACGCGACGAACAGGGTCCGGTAATCGATGCGGTCCGGGAACAGCGCGAGCACGCCGAGGACGACCGGCGTGATCATGCAGTAGGTGACGCCGGCTCCGTTCGTCGCAACCGAGGCGAAGGATGCGGCGATGTGACCGTCGCGAATCGTGTACGGCATCGCGATGGCCAGAAGCATTGGAATCAACAGCCACAGGCGATCGCGTCGCAGATTCCCCGCCTCGATCCGGCTCCGCCCACCGATGACATCAACGGCGCACCAGAGGGCGACGATCAGTTGCAAGACCGTGTTCCCGACGAGCCAAGCACGACCGAACTCGTCGGTGTCGGCGATGTTCTGCAGCGGGGCTACGAGGATCAAGATCAGCGCGTAATAGCCGAGGAGCACCCGTGCGGACCAGCGGCGCGCGATCAGCGCCAGGCCCACGACGATCACCAAGAGCGCCTTCGCCACTTGAAGGAGCGACGGCACGCCTTCGACGTACGGATCCTGCAGAACCGCCCGCACCACGTCGGGCGTGCGCGTCGGGTCATACGAGCGCGCCACGACAGCGGGGAGGAAGAAGCACACGACCAGGAACACGCGGAGCCACGCGCGGTGACTGATGGCCGCGCGCTCATCGGACCCGCCGTTGTCCATTCACGCAGTAAAGCACCGAATCGCGACGACGGTCGGCCCGTCGCCCGTGCAAACCCGACACCACGCAACTAAATCCAACACGTTTCAGTGTTGGATTTGGTCGCGTCGTGTCGGGTTTGCGTCGGCTATCGCGGCATCCCCAGAATCCTTTCGGCCGCCGCGGTCTTGAGGATCTGCGTCGTCCCGCCGGCGATCGACAGGCATCGGTTGAGCAGGAACAGCTCGGACGCGTCGCTGGCGGCCACACCGTCGACGCCAAGAAGTCGCAGCGCGAAGTCCGGCACCGCCTGACGGTGCGTCACACCGATCAGCTTGCGCACGCTCGACGCCGCACCGGGGTCGTGGCCGGACAACCGCGCCGAGACGGCTCGGGCGTCGAGGGTGCGGCCATTGTGCGCCTCGGCGACGAGTCCACCCAGCTCGGCCAGCTCGCCGTCAGTCAGCGGACGTTTCCTGGCGCCGATCTGCTTCAGCAGCGAATCCATCTCCTTGCCGAGGCTCGATCCGCCCATGGCGACCCGTTCGTTGGCCAGGGTGGTGCGCGCCAGCCGCCAGCCGTTGTTCACCTCCCCGACGACCAGGTCGTCGGGCACGAACACGTCGTCGAGGAACACCTCGTTGAACATCGCGCGCCCGGTCAGTTCGCGCAACGGACGGATGTCGATGCCTGCCGATGCCATGTTGACGAGGAAGTAGGTGATGCCCTTGTGTTTGGGGGCGTCCGGGTCGGTGCGCGCCAGACACACCGCCCACTGCGCGTTGTGAGCTTGGCTCGTCCAGATCTTCTGCCCGGTCAGGCGCCACCCCTCCTGCCCGTCTGGCCCGGTGCCGCGGACGGCCTTGGTCCGTAGCGACGCCAGGTCGGAGCCGGCCTCGGGCTCGGAGAACAGCTGGCACCAGATGATGTCGCCCGCCAGCGTCGGTGCGACGAATCGGTCGCGCTGCGCCTCGGTGCCGTGTTCGAGGATCGTGGGGATAGCCCAGCCGGCGATGACGAGGTCGGGCCGGTGCACGTCGGCCTGATCGAGTTCGGCGTCGATGAGCAACTGCAATGCGGGGCTGGCCCCGAGCCCGTACGGCGCGGGCCAATGCGGGGCCAGGTACCCGGTCCTGGCCAGTTCGGCGCGACGCTGTTCTTCGGGCGCGGCGGCGATCTGTTCGACGGTGGCCCGCACGCCCGCACGCTGGTCTTCGACGTCGGAGAGGTCGACCGAGAACCGGCGCCGCTGTCCGTCGATCGCGGATTGGCCCAGCTGTGTGCGGTCGGAGGCGCCGTTGGCCAGCGCCGACCGCGCCGCCAGTGCCGAGCGCAGGTAGAGGTGGGCGTCGTGTTCGAAGGTGAACCCGATGCCGCCGAGGACCTGGACGCAGTCCTTGGCGTTGGCGAGCGGCAGCTCGGCGACCAGGGTGTTGCCGACGAGCGTGGCGAGCCCCGCTTGCGTGCCGAGGTCGAGGTCGTCCGCCGCGCCGGTCAACAGGTCGTCGACGGCGCCCGCCTGGTCCCACGCCGCGGCGCTCAGCTGCTCGCTGCGGCACAGCATGTCGGCCAGGATGTGCTTGATCGCCTGGAAGGACCCGATCGGCGCGTCGAACTGAGTGCGCACCTTCGCGTAGTCGACGGCGGTGTCCAAACACCACTTCGCCACACCGGACTGGTAGGCGGTGTTGGCGGCCGAGAAGATCGCGGCCGCGCGCGCGGAACGCGGCAGTTCGACGGCGGCGTCGAAATCGACCCCGCTCAGCACGATCCGCGAGCACGACATCGTGCCGTCGAGCCCGTCGCACGGCTGTGCGTCGACCGTCGCCGACCCCGGCGGCAGCAGATACCAGCGCGTCCCACGGCCAGGAAGGACCAGGTTGACCAGCAAAGCCGCTTCCGGAACCCAGCCCGTCACGACACCGAGTTCGATGCGTCCGGCCGGATTGACCGGTGGCAGGTCGCGACCGAAGCTGACGTGGTCGGCCGGTGCCACGACGGGCAGTATTCCGGCCAGGATGTCGCCGGTGAGCGCCTCGGCCCGTTCCCCCGGCGTTCGCGAGGCAGCGATCGCGGCTGCGACGGTCGGAACGATCGGCCCGGGAACGAGCCGTCGGCCGCATTCGGCGACCATCGCGGCAACGTCGGCGAACGGTGCACCCAGACCGTCACGCCCCTCATCCGCGGCCGCCGCGAAAACGCCGAGTTCGGCAAGTTCGGGCCACAGCTGACGCCACCGGTCGCCCGGCTCGTCGACTTCGGCGCGGGCCAATGCGGCCGTCTCACGGGCGGAGGCCCAATCGGCGATGGCCTCACAGACCGCGATCTGCTCGGCTGACGTGGCGATTGTCACGGAATTCCCCTGCATGTCGTATTGAAACGGGCAACTAGAACCTGTTCTAATATGCCATGTGGCCCTCATTAACTGATAGCCGCAAGCGAAAGGACCGACGAGACGATGGCACGAACCGCAACTGCCAAGGCTGATGCCGACGAGCGCGAGGTCGTGCCCGTAGACGAGGAAACGACCAGTTCCGGCGCGACCGGCGGGTCGACCGCACAGCGCGAACGACGCCGTCGCATCCTCGACGCGACGCTGGCGCTGGCCTCCAAGGGCGGCTATGACGCGGTCCAGATGCGCACGGTCGCCGAGAAGGCCGACGTCGCCGTCGGGACCCTCTACCGGTACTTCCCGTCGAAGGTGCACCTGCTGGTCACCGCGCTCTCCCGCGAGTTCGAGCGCGTCGAGGCGCGGGTGGACCGGTCCCAGCTTCCCGGGGAAACCGGGGTCGACCGCCTCCGCACCGTGCTGGACATGATCACCTTCGCGATGCAGCGCGACCCGCTGCTCACCGAGGCGATGACTCGCGCGTTCATGTTCGCCGACGCCTCCGCGACGGCCGAGGTCGACAACGTCGCCAACACCATCGACCGACTGTTCGCCGGCGCGATCGTCGGCGTCGGACGCGAGCCCGACGAGGAAGACCTCGCCATCGCCCGCGTCATCGCCGACGTGTGGATGTCGAATCTGGTCCAGTGGCTCACCCGCCGCGCGTCGGCCACCGACGTCACCAACCGGATGGAATTGACCGTCCGACTGTTGCTCAGAGGCCGCAACGACTAGTCAGGTGCCCACTCGGCGGGGGTGAGGTGCCCACTCGGCGGGGGTGAGGTGCCCACTCGGCGTGATTACCGCCGGACGCCGATATCGCGGGCGATCATCGGCCACGTGCGCTTCAGGTCGGCCTCCCAGTAACCCCAGGAGTGGGTGCCGGTCGGACGGGTGATCACCTTGGCGGGAATGCGCAGTTCGCGCATCCGCTGCGCCATTTGCTGAGTGCACAGGTTCACCGCGCTCTCGATGAGACCGCCGACCACGACCTGATTCGCCAGCGCGATCGGGTCGTCGTTCACCAGCGGGGCGCCCATCGTGTCCTGGCGGCCGGGCAGTCCGGTTCCAGTGGTCATGTACACCCTGGTGCCGCGCAGCCGCGCCGCGTTCTGGTACGGATCGTTGGCCATCCAGCCGGGACCGCCGATCGGCCCCCACATGTTCACGACGTTGCCTCGGCCGCGATCGCCGACGACCATCCGGATGTACGCCTGCCCGAGCGGGTCCGAAGTCCGCGCGCAACCGCTGTAGGCGGCCACCGACCGGTAGAGCTTCGGAGCGGCGATCGCGAGATTCAGGACCGAGGTGCCCGCCATCGAGATTCCCGCGAGGGCGTTCGCCTTCGTCGTCTTGAACTCCTTGTTGATCAGCGGCGGGAGTTCTTTGGTCAGGAACGTCTCCCACTTGTTGCGGCCCAGCACGGGGTCGTCGCGCTGCCAATCGGTGTAGTAGGAGAAGGCACCGCCGACCGGGGTGACCACGTAGACGTTCTTCGACTGGAAGAAGTGCTGGTAGTCCGTCTTCTCGGCCCACGTTGCGGAGTCTTCGCCACCGCCGGCACCGTTGAGCAGGTAGAGCACCGGCGCGGGTTTGCTCTCATCCTTCGGCTTCAGCACGGTGACCGGGATCTGCCTATTCATCGACGCCGAATAGACGACGGCGGTGACCTGACGGTCCGCACCCGGCACGACCGAGTCGATCTTCGACGGCTTCGCCACCGGCTTGATGATGAGGTCCGGATTCGCTACCTGGGGCACGGCGAGGACCAGGCCCACGCTGAGGGCGGCGATCGCCGCCGCACCGATCGCCGAGCGTGACAGCACAGCGTGGCGCGGACCCTTTCGTAGCCCCATGGCGAAACCCCTCTAATCCCATTAGTCACACTGGTAACACCCTTGAGGGTAGGAGTCCGGTCCGTCCGATTCCAGTCGAGATGACCGCCGTTGCCAGTTCGCAACCGGTTTGTGACGCCGACGGCTGAATTCCCCGACGGGTCTCAGTTGGCGAGCCACCCCGGCGCCGTATACAGCTCCAAGTGGGTCATGGTCGAACTCTAGCGCCGCGCCCACCAGGCTTGCGGTCGAGAGACCGACTCCGCAGACGACTCCGGCCCGGCACCCGAACGGGTACCGGGCCGGATTGTCGTCAGGCGTCAGCCGGCTTCGCCGGTGGCGTCGCCGACCTCGGTCAGCTCAGCCGGTGCGTCGGGCACCGCCCGCGGCTTGGGCGAACCGGTGAAGGTGAACTTCGCACCGTCGCCGTCGTCCTCGCCGTCCCAGTCCTCGACATCCACGACGACGATCTGGCCGGGCTCGACCTCGTTGAACAGGATCTTCTCCGAGAGCTGATCCTCGATCTCGCGCTGGATGGTCCGACGCAGCGGGCGAGCACCCAGCACCGGGTCGAATCCGCGCTTGGCCAGCAGTTGCTTGGCCTTCTCGGTCAGCTCCAGGTCGATGTCCTTGCCCTTCAGCTGCTTCTCGACGCGGCCGATCATCAGGTCGACCATCTCCACGATCTGCTCGGACGTCAGCTGGTGGAACACGATGACGTCGTCGATGCGGTTCAGGAACTCCGGGCGGAAGTGCTTCTTCAGCTCGTCGTTGACCTTCTGCTTCATCCGCTCGTACTGAGAATCGTCATCGTTGGACTTCGAGAAGCCCATGCCGACGGCCTTCGAGATGTCGGAGGTTCCGAGGTTCGAGGTGAAGATCAGCACGGTGTTCTTGAAGTCGACCGTGCGACCCTGACCGTCGGTGAGACGACCGTCCTCGAGGACCTGCAACAGCGAGTTGTAGATCTCCGGGTGGGCCTTCTCGATCTCGTCGAACAGCACGACCGAGAACGGCTTGCGGCGCACCTTCTCGGTGAGCTGGCCGCCCTCTTCGTAGCCGACGTAGCCGGGAGGGGCACCGAAGAGCCGCGACGCGGTGAACCGGTCGTGGAACTCGCCCATGTCGATCTGGATGAGCGCGTCGTCCTCGCCGAACAGGAAGTTCGCCAGCGCCTTGGACAGCTCGGTCTTACCGACACCGGACGGGCCGGCGAAGATGAACGAGCCCGACGGGCGCTTGGGATCCTTCAGGCCGGCGCGGGTGCGGCGGATCGCCTTCGAGACCGCCTTGACGGCATCCTCCTGGCCGATGATCCGCTTGTGCAGCTCGTCCTCCATGCGGAGCAGACGAGTCGTCTCCTCCTCGGTGAGCTTGAACACCGGGATGCCGGTCCAGTTGCCGAGGACCTCGGCGATCTGCTCGTCGTCGACCTCGGCCACGACGTCCATGTCACCGCTGCGCCACTGCTTCTCGCGCTCGGCGCGCTGCGCGACGAGCTGCTTCTCCTTGTCGCGCAGGCTGGCCGCCTTCTCGAAGTCCTGGGCGTCGATCGCCGATTCCTTCTCCTTGCGCGCCTCGGCGATCCGGTCGTCGAATTCGCGCAAGTCTGGCGGCGCGGTCATCCGGCGGATGCGCATGCGCGCTCCCGCCTCGTCGATGAGGTCGATCGCCTTGTCCGGCAGGAACCGGTCGTTGATGTAGCGGTCGGCCAGCGACGCGGCCGCGGCCAGCGCACCGTCGGTGATGGACACGCGGTGGTGCGCCTCGTAGCGGTCGCGCAGACCCTTGAGGATCTCGATGGTGTGTTCCACCGACGGCTCCCCGACCTGAACCGGCTGGAAGCGGCGCTCCAGGGCGGCGTCCTTCTCGATGTACTTGCGGTACTCGTCGAGGGTCGTGGCGCCGATCGTCTGCAGCTCGCCGCGAGCCAGCTTCGGCTTCAGGATCGACGCGGCGTCGATCGCACCTTCGGCGGCACCCGCGCCGACGAGGGTGTGCAGCTCGTCGATGAACAGGATGATGTCGCCGCGGGTGTTGATCTCCTTGAGGACCTTCTTCAGCCGCTCTTCGAAATCACCGCGGTAGCGGCTGCCCGCGACCAGCGATCCGAGGTCGAGGGTGTAGAGCTGCTTGTCCTTGAGCGTCTCAGGGACGTCGCCGTTGACGATGGCCTGCGCCAATCCCTCGACGACGGCGGTCTTGCCGACGCCGGGCTCGCCGATCAGCACCGGGTTGTTCTTGGTGCGGCGGCTCAGGACCTGCATGACCCGCTCGATTTCATTCTCGCGGCCGATGACCGGGTCGAGCTTGCCCTCCCCGGCGGCGGCGGTCAGGTTGCGGCCGAACTGGTCGAGGACCAGCGAGGTCGACGGAGTGCCGGCCTCGGTGCTGCGACCGCCGGTGCCCGCCTCCTGCGGCTCCTTGCCCTGGTAACCCGACAGCAGCTGGATGACCTGCTGGCGGACCTTGTTCAGGTCGGCGCCGAGCTTGACCAGCACCTGGGCGGCAACGCCCTCGCCCTCACGGATGAGGCCCAGCAGGATGTGCTCGGTCCCGATGTAGTTGTGGCCGAGCTGCAGCGCCTCACGCAGCGAGAGCTCCAGCACCTTCTTGGCGCGCGGCGTGAACGGGATGTGCCCGGCCGGCGCCTGCTGACCCTGGCCGATGATCTCCTCGACCTGGGTGCGGACGGCCTCCAGCGAGATCCCGAGCGACTCCAGCGCCTTGGCGGCAACGCCCTCACCCTCGTGGATGAGGCCCAGCAGGATGTGCTCGGTCCCGATGTAGTTGTGATTGAGCATCCGCGCCTCTTCTTGCGCCAAGACGACAACCCGGCGCGCGCGGTCGGTGAACCGTTCGAACATTGTTCTCCCTTACGTGGCTCCACTCGGCCAATCCGCGCCCCGCTGCGCAGCGATTGACCTGCTTGCTTCCACTCTAGTGGTGTTTGGACCCGCGCCCGCAATCGTTACGCGGCCGTGGGGCTCGCCGGTCGTCTTCGCCGGCAGGCGCCGCGGGTGCTTGTGAGCGCTTAATGCTGGTCAACGCCGACGGCCGTGCCGATGTTCCCGCACCGGCTCCGGCCCGCTACGCCACCAGCGAACACACTCTTCGCTACCCTCTCAACCATGTCCATGCTGACTCCGATTCCGCCGACGCAGCCCTTCCCGGTGGGCGGGTCCTCCGAATCGTCGCGCGCCTTCCGCTGGAAAGGCGACGGGACGCTGACGTCCGAACAGCAGGACGCCCTCAACGTCGGCGCCTTCCTGTGGGGCGTCAACGACCTGTGGTGCGACAGCATCGACGTCGACCTGCCCGACACCCAGGCGCGCGACACCATCGCGTCGGCGTGGGGCATCACCGACGCGGTGAGCGCCCGGATGACGGTCGGACGATTGCTCGACGGCATGCACAGCAGTTCCTTCGAAGTCGTCGCCCCGCTGGTCGCGGCCGTACTCGCCAAGACCAACGGCCACGACCCGGATTCCCACCGCGAGTTCCTGGCCGCCCGCACCCAGTTCCGCGGACCGTCGGCCACCGTCGCCGACTACGACGCCCTCCTCAACCTCCGAACCATGTCGGTGCTGCGGCCGGTCATCGCCGATTCCTACTTCCCGACCCACATCCGCTCCTGGGACCTGGGTCGGGTCGGGTACGTCGTGCGGATGTCGCGCGCGGCCGGATATCTGACCACCGACGAGTGCTGGCCGATGCTGCTGTCAGCGGCCGTATCCGCCCGGAGCTACTACGCGAATTGGCGGCAGTTCGCCCACGGACTGGTCATCGGCCGGGCCTACTGGATGGCGCTGAACGAGATGAACAACGCGGGAGCGGCGGCGAAGGCCGCCGGCGAGCGCGTCCACGGACTCCTCATGCGACCCGACAGTCCGTGGCGCCGCTACCGCCTCGGACAGGTGGATGGCGTGTCCTTCGTGAAAGAGCAGCCGATGCCCGAGGAGACGGGGAGTGCCGACGAGGCGAGCCAGGTTCCGCCGAGCGGTCCGCAACCCGGCGAGTTGGGCATGTAGCAGCCGCTCAGAATTCGGGGGCGTCGCGGTTGGGCAGTTCCGCGCCGAACATCCGGGCGATCGCCGACGCGGCCGTCTCGTTGTCCAGACCGCCCGCGCGGTGCGCCTCGCGGATCGCCCGATAGCGGGTGTACTCGTCGACCACGCCGCCGTCGATGGCCTTCTCCAGTTCGTCGGCTTTCGCCCGCATCATCTCGGCGACCACCCAGTAGACGCGCTGATCGGTCACGTACACCGAGGTGATCCCGGTGACGAAGATCTTGGTCCACGACTCGTAGTCCTGCAGCTGGGCGATCCTGGACCCGTCTTCGACGTCGCCGTCGGCGATACCGGTGACGGCCTGCAGCGGCATCTCGTAGACGAACCCGGGCGTCGACTTCTCCGCGTTGCCCGCACTCGCGAGCAGGACCCGCTCGCTGGTGACGGCGAACAGTCCCCACTCACCTTTGAACCAGCCGGAGACCGCGTTCAGCAGCAGTTCGTCGCTCCGCAGCGATCCGATGAGCACCTCGGCGTTCGCCGAGTCGTCGTCGACCCAGTACAGCGCCGCGGCGATGTCGGGGCGCTCCCGAGTCGGAGTGCCATAGGACTTGGTCTGCACGTCGCTCACGTGCCAAACGTAGCGGACCGAACCCGGTCAGCACAGGTGGAAGTCGGCACGGTCGGGTGCGCTCAGCATCCGGGTCAGCGTCGCACGGTCGAACGGCCAGAGGTCGATGGTGCCGTCCTGCGCGAAGTACCAGGAGTTGCAGCCGGTGTTCCACACGGTCGGCCCCATCGCCTCGGCGACCTGGTCGTTGAACTTGGCCGTCGCCTCGTTGGTGACCTCGACGCTCTCGAACTCGCCGGCGGCGAACGCGTCGAGCCACTGCCGGATGTAGTCGGCGGTCTTCTCCGCGGAGTACTGCAGCGAGATCGAACCAGTCGGCGAGTTCGGTCCCAGGATCGTGAACAGGTTCGGAAAGCCGGGAATCGCCGTCATTCGGTAGGCGCGCGGCCCCTTGCCCCACGCGTCATCGATGGAGACGCCGTCACGGCCGACGACCGACATCGGCCGCATGTAGTTGTGCGCCTGGAAACCCGTGGCCAGCACGATGACGTCGACGGGGTGCTCGGCGCCGTCGGCGGTCCGGATGCCCGTCCCCGTCACCTCGACGATCGGCTCGGTCACCAGCTCCGCGTTGGGTGCCTGGATGGCCCGGTAGTAGGTCCCGGAGATCACCTGACGGCGGCACAGCGGCTGGTAGTCGGGCGTCAGTTTGGCCCGCAGCTCGGCGTCGCGAACCGAGGCGCGCAGCGACAGCCGCGCGTACTCCTGGACGGCGCGTCGCCGCCACGACGGCTTGGTCACGATGTCGGCGAGGATTCCCGAACCCCACAGGAGCGCGTCGTACACCCGGTGGTGGACGCCCGGAAGCCGGTCGAGCAGCGCGCTGACGGCGCGGCCCTGCGGGATCCCCATCGGCGCCCACAGGATCCATTGGGGCGACCGCACGAAATGAGTGATCGACGAGGCACGGCGTTGCAGCGCGGAGACGATCTGCACCCCGGTCGAGCCGGTGCCCAGCACGGCGACCCGCTTTCCCGCCGTCACGATGTCGTCATCCCACCGCGCCGTGTGCACGACGGTGCCGTCGAAATCGTCGAGACCGGGAATGTCCGGGATGGCCGGCGTGTGCAGGACGCCGGTCGCGCAGAGGACGAAGTCGGCGGTCAGCGTCTCGCCGGAGACCAGGGTCACCGTCCATTCGCTGGCGCTGTCGTCCCAGCGGGCGTCGGTCACTTCTGCGTTGCACCGGATGTACCCGTCGAGTCCGAGTTGGTCGACGACGTCGCGGTGGTAGCGCTGGATCTCAGTGCCCGAGGCCCAGACGTGCGACCAGTCGGCCTTCGGGGCGAACCCGAACTGATAGATCTGGGACGGCACATCACAGGTGAGACCCGGATAGCGGTTCCAGTACCAGACGCCGCCGACGTCCTCCCCCTTCTCGAGGACGACGAGGTCGGTGTAACCGGCTCTGGTCAGTACGTGCGCCGCGGTGATTCCGGAGACTCCGGCGCCGATGACCACGACCCGCGGACTGCGCCTCCCGGAGCCGCCGGTCATCGCGTCGCCGGCTTCTTCGCCGAGGTCGGCGCGGCCGGCTTCTGGCCGGCCGAACCGCCGTGGTCGGCGGCGTGCCGCGCGATCCGGTCGGTGTAGGCACGACGACCGTCGGCGTCGATGTCTTCGAGCGCGCGCCGGTCGCGCAGCAGCTTGCGCGCACCCGTCTCCACCCACTCGGGCACGAGCGCGTCGACGAACCGCCAGCCCTTGGCGACCCACTTGGGCACCGACGTGATCGCGGACTTGCTGCGCGTGACGTCGAGGATCGCCCGCGCCACGTCCTCGGGATCGACGGTGGGCATTCCGCCGCCGAGTTCGGCGCCCGAGGACAACTCGGTCCGCACCGCCGACGGCAGAATGGCCGATACGGATACGCCGGCGGGCGCGTACTCGCGGCGCGCAGCGAGGGTGGCTCCGACGACGGCGAACTTGCTGGCGTTGTAGGTGACCATCCCGGGGATCGGGATCATGCCCGCCATCGACGCGACGTTGATGATCTGTCCACCTCCGGCCGCCACCATGCCCGGGACCACCGCGCGCATGCCGTTGAGGACTCCGCGCACGTTGACGTCGAGAATCAAGTCGGTGATTTCCTCGGATTCCTCGTCGAATCCGCCGAGGGGCATGACGCCGGCGTTGTTCACCAGGAGCCCGGGAGTCCCGTCGGCTTCCTCGACCGCGCTCAGGAAGTCGGTCCACGACTGACGGTCGGTGACATCGAGTGCGGCCGAACGCGCCCCGATTCGCGTCGCGGCCGCCGCAGCCTCGTCGGCATCGACGTCACCGATCCACACCCGCGCACCGTTCTCGACGAACAATGCCGCCGTGGCCGCACCGATCCCCCGCGCTCCACCGGTGATGATCACCGTCGTGCCGTTCACATTTGAAATCTTGGCCATGCCGAGCCTCTCAGAGCCTGTACCCGTTCCGTGCGACGAAACGTCGGGGCCGCCCCCCTTGACGGTTTCAGATAGTATCACTATTCAGATCGATGCATGATCGGCAAATGCGTGCATTGGCGCGTGGTTGACTGTTACGCATGTTGTCCGGGTTCCGCAGCCGCATCCCATTCGGAATCGGCACCGTCGTCATGATCGCGATCGCCGCCATGGTGGCCACCGCCGGGATCATCCTCTCCATGGAGCCCGGGGCTTCGCGCGATCGCCAGTTCGGTTTCGGCCAGCTGCGCTCCTACAACACGGAGCCCGTGACCGCGTGGACCAGGGGGGTCGACGATCTGCCCGAGTTCGGCGCCGGCGGGTCGGTCGCCGTCGCCGACACCCACGGAGACACCTGGCTGTTGTCCTATCCTTCCGGTCTGGGCAAGGCCTTCCTCGCCGTCAGCCGATACAACGGCGAGTCGCGATGGGCCAAGCCGGTGGTCACCGGTCTCGGCAGCTGCGCGTTCACCTCGGCCGGTCAGGTCGGCTGCGCGGTCAAGGTGGGCAATGTTCCCGACGGCTTCTATCTGGTCGACGATTCCGGACAGCTGGGGCCCGCCCAGCCGCTCGAGGACACCGGCCGGGTGCTCGGGGTCGGTGACGAGTTCGTCCGCGTCGACCAGGTCGGCTACCACGTGAACGCGGTCACCGCGGCCGGCGTGACCCGGTGGAGCCGCACGTTCGCCTACTCGGCGACGCCCACCTACATCCCCGAGGTCGACCTCATCGACATCGCACTCGCCGACGCGAGCCACGTGCTCGTCGATCCGGATACCGGCAAGACGAAGCTCAGCTGCGGGCCATGCTCGGTGGCCGTGTACCCGTCGGGTATCGCGGTCAGCCATCAGAGCGACGACGGTGTCGTCGATTTTCACGCGTTCTCCGACGGCAAGCTGGTCGCCAAGCGCACGCACACGGTGACCAAGATGCAGGTCTCCGCGGGGCCGGCCGTCCTGCCGGTGCTCGGCGGCATCGGGCTCGCGACGGTCGGGGAGACCCACGGCCGGTTCGAGGTCCGCGACCCGGCCAGGGCCCAAGCACTGTGGACGGTCAACGAGGAATCCCTCTCGAAGGCGCGCCCGATGGCCTGCGGCCGGCTCGTCGCCTTCGCCCGCAAGAACCACGAGCGGACGGTGATGCGGCTCGACGCCGAAGGCACCGTCGTCGGCCGCCTACCCGCTCCCGACCAGCAGCGGCCGGACACGAATCTGGCAGAACTGCGCTGCGTCGGGTCCTTCGGCGACGTGATCGTGGTGGCCAACGACAACCAGGTGACCGCCTTCGACGCGGCCACCGGCGGTATCCGCTGGGAGGTGCCGGTCAGCGGGTCGGCGCAGAACGTCGACGGCCATATCGTTCTGCGCCAGGGCGCCACAATCTCATTGCTGCGCTGAGGCGACGCACCCGGCCGGCGATCAACGGGTGACCAGGCCCACGACCAGCAGCCCGAACCCGGCGAGATGGACGACGGCGCGCGCGATGTTCCAGCGCGCCCAGTCGGCCGCGAACTCCGACCACACGGTCGCGGCCTCGGGTCCGGTCGCCGGTGTGCCGGCCCGATCGAGCCGGTAGTTCAGCGGCACGTTCAGCACCATGGTGATCAGCACGCCGACCACATAGCACGCCAGCGCGCCGGCGGCCCACCAGCGAAGGTCGTCGTTCCAGCTCACCGCCGCGGCGAGGATGGCGACCACGAGCCCGCCTCCGAACAGCAGCCCGAACACCGGGTTGAGAATCGCCGTGTTGATCCGCTGCATGGCCTCGACGGCCGCCGTCGGCTGCGCGCGGTTCAATCCCGGCATCACCGAGTAGGCGAACGCCGCGAACAGGCCGGCGACCAGCCCGGACGTGAGGACCGCCGCGACCACCAGCGTCGCCCGCATGGCGGTCACCGGTTCACTCCCGCGGCGCTGGGACTCCAGGCTCCCGAGCCGGCGGCCCGTCGGACGTACTCGCCGAAATCGCGCGGCGGACGTCCGAGCACCTGCTCGACCCCGTCGGACACGTGGGCGTTGCGCCCGTCGAACAGCGTTCCGAAGAGCTTGGTGAACAATTCGACCTCCGGCTCGGGAACGCCCACCTGCGCGAGGATCGCGCGATAGTCGTCGAGGCTGACCGACGTGAACTCGACCGGCCGGCCGATGGCCGTGCCGATCTCGCCGGCGGCCTCGGCGAAGGTCAGCAGGCGCGGGCCGGAGAGCTCGTAGGTGGCGCCGTCGTGCCGCGTCGGATCTCCGGTGAGAACCTCGACCGCGACGTCGGCGATGTCGTCGGCGTCGATGAACGGCTCCCCCACCGCGCCGACCGGTACCGTGAGCGACCCAGTCGCGATCTCGTCGGCGAACGCCCCTTCGTCGAAGTTCTGATCGAACCACGCGCACGAGAGGACCGTCGTGACCATCGACGTCTCGTGGACGGCCGCACCGGCGGCCAGCGCCTCCGGTTCGCCTCGTCCGGCCAGGAGGACGAGGCGCCCGACACCGTGGGATTGCGCCAGGGCGGCGATCTCCGCGACATCGTCGAGAGCCCGCGCGACGATCAGGTCCGGCTGGTACGAGATGTAGAGCGCCGTCGATCCGGCGACGGCCGGTGCCCAGGTGTCGCGGTCATCCCAGTCGAAGGCTGCTTCGGACGACCGGCTGGCCCGCCGCACGGCCACTCCCTTGCCTTCCAGTCGTTCGGCGATCCGGCGACCGGTCTTGCCGGTGGCGCCCAGGACGGTTGTCGTGCTGTTGCTGTCTGCTCGTTGATTCATGACTTCGATTGAACAGCGCTCAGATGAGCGTTTACATAGCTCTATCGCTTGATTTCATACGCGATCGTCTCGCTTGGTATCCTGCTGGACATGGATGCTCTGGGTAGCCTGCTCAACGGGCCACGCGCGCGAGACCCCCTCGTCCTGCGGATGGTGTTCGCGTCGCCCTGGGCGCTCCAGGTCGACGACGCCTCGCCGCTGACCGTCCTGGTGGTCACTCGCGGAGCCATCGCGGTGGACTACGACGACAACACCCGCTCGACCATTGCCGCAGGCGAGATCGCGCTGTTCCGCGGCACCGAGTCCTACCTCATGTCCGACGGGACACACCGCGAACCGATCGCGCGAATCGACGAGAACAGCGACTGCGTCGACGTCGGGGATCAGCACAGCGTCGCCGAGCAGATGTGCGTCGGCGTGCGGTCGTGGGGGAATTGCGCGCCGGAGGATGCGACCGCGACCATGCTCATCGGGGTCTACCGTGCCGGCGAGGTCAGTCGCGCCCTCCTCGACGCACTGCCGCGGCTGACGATCGTGCCGATGAGCGACGACCCGCTGCGCGCGCTGATGGAAGCCGAGATCATCCGCGAGGCGCCCGGTCAGGACGCCGTCCTCAACCGCTACCTCGACCTGCTGCTGATCAGCTCGCTGCGACGCACCTTCGACGAGGGCAACGTCGGCGGCGGAGCCGCGTGGGTGCGCGCCTACCGGGATCCCGAGGTCGGCCGCGCGCTGCGCCTACTGCACAACAACGTCGCGCGGCCGTGGACCGTCGACTCACTCGCCAAAGAGGTCGGCCTGTCGCGGGCGGCGCTGGCACGGCGGTTCACCGAGCTGGTCGGTGCGCCGCCGATGAAGCATCTGACTTCGTGGCGGCTGGCGCTGGCGGCCGACCACCTGGCCGAAGACAATCCGGACACGCTGGCCATCATCGCCCAGCGGATCGGCTATGCGAGCCCGTTCGCCCTCAGCACCGCGTTCAAGCGCGAGTTCGGCGTCAGTCCGTCCCAGTGGGCGGCCGCGTCGCGGGCTCAGCCGGCGTGAGTTGACAAATAGTCGCCGCCGCCAACGAAGACCGTCCGCGACAGGACTCCGTCGCGAATCGCTTCCTCGGCGACCGTTTCGGCGAACTCATCGACCCCCGGTAGGGGCATCAGTTCGCGACGTCCGTCGACTAGACCTGGATCACGACGTTCAAGGAGGCGAACGACGATCGTTCCTTCAATCATGTCTCCCGAGACGACCGAGAGACCGATGCCCCGGGCCGCGAGTTCCGCCTGACGAGATCTGATGGCGTCTTCACCGGCCCGCTTGCTCGTCGCAACGGGATGATAGTCCGTGGGTACGGGATGTAGGCCGACGAAGTGCGCCTGGTGGCTGGTCACGAATACGATCCGCGAGCCGACGCTCATCAGCGACAGAAACCCGTCCACAACAGCAAGTTGCGCATCCCGGTTGATCAGCATGGCGTAGTCGTCACCGACGCCAAGCTCAAGTCCACCCGAGGCATTCAATACCAATCCGTCGACCGATCCAAAGTCGTCTGCGATCTCGCCGACCATAGCCGCCACATCTGCGGGAGCCGTGAGGTCGGCGCCAACGACGGACGCCGAACCGCCCGCGGACGAAATGGCCGCCGCGACAGCTTCCGCGCGCTTGCGTTTTTCCCGATAGTTGATAACGACGTGGTGACCGCGCAAAGCGATCCGCGCCGCCGTCGCGGCCCCGATACCTCGCGATGCACCTGTCACCAGATACACCCTTCGATCACAGTCGGCTCGATGGTGCGTCACTGGCCCGAACCTCAATTCTAATCTAGAAGTGCTTCTATATTCGAAGTAGGAGTATGCTGATTCGAAATGAGAAGCGCAAGTACACCCAACGCGGAGACCCCGATATACACCGCCATGGACTTATTGGGGCAACGATGGGTTTTGCGCGTCGTCTGGGAACTCGAGCCCGGGCCACTCGGATTCTTGGAACTGCGGCGGAGGATGGGGAACTGCTCATCGAGCATGCTCGCCGACCGGCTCGCGACACTCGGCGAGGCCGGGATCGTCCACAAACTCACCGACAAGTCGTACGAGCTGACCCCCAAGGGGGTCGCACTCGGCATCTCGCTCGAACCACTGTGGGAATGGGCCGACGACCACACCGGCGCTCTTGCCGCGGACTGGCAGCGAATCAGCGCCGGCGAGAACGCACGGCGACGACATTGAGAGCGCTCGCTTCGGCTTGCAGCGCGCCGGGGGCGACCTCGCGAGTCCGGTCGACGAGGACCCAGCTTCGATAGACGGGCTCAGCCGGCGTAGAACGCTCGCAGCGCGGCCGAATACATCGGCACGTCGGCGACGGCCATCAACTCTCGCGCGCTGTGCATGGCCAGCTGCGGCGCCCCGACGTCGACCGTGACCAGCCCGGTGCGCGTCGCGGTGATCGGCCCGATCGTCGACCCGCACGGCAGGTCCGCCCGGTGTACGTAACGCTGCAACGGCACGCCCGCCGCACGGCAGGCCTGCTCGAACACCCCCGCCCCCTGGGCGTCGGAGGCGTATCGGAGATTCTGGTTCACCTTGAGCACCGGTCCGCCGCCGAGGGCGATCGGATGTCCCGGTTCGTGACGGTCGGCGTAGTTCGGATGCGTCGCGTGGGCCATGTCGCCGGACACACAGACGCTGTCGGCCATCGCGCGCAGGAAGTCTTCGCGGTCACCGCCGCGGGCCAGCACGATGCGCTCGCACACTGAAACGAGGAAATCCGACGCGGCTCCGCGTTGCGACGCGGAGCCGACCTCCTCGTGGTCGAACAGGGCCAAAATCTGGGTGGTCGCCGGCGACGTCGTATCGCCCACGTCCAGCAGGGCGCGCAGCCCTGCGTAACACGTCGCCTGGTTGTCCAGTCGCGGCGCGCTGAACAGATCTTGCTCGGTACCGACGATTCGGCTCGGCGTGACGTCGTGGACCATCAGCTCCCAGCCGAGGAGGTCGTCGACCCCGACGCCGAGGTGATCGGCGAGCCAATCGCGCAGGCCCGGCCCGTCGGCGCTGGTCGACCAGATCGCATCGACGTGCCGCTGGGGATCGGGGCTGACGCCTTTGCGGTCCTCGGAGAGGTGGATGGCCAACTGCGGCACCCGCAGCAGCGGTTCGTCGACCTTCACCAGTCGCTCGGTCGCGGCACCGTCGGCGAGCACGGAGACCCGCCCGGACAGGCCGAGGTCACGGTCGAGCCACGAGTTGAGCCAGGCACCGCCGTAGGGTTCGAGGGCCACCGTCGACAGGCCGGCGGCCGTGCGGTCGATGTGCTGCTTGACCCGTAGGTTCGGGCTGTCGGTGTGACCGCCGACGATGCGGAACGACGGCCCGCGCCCGCTGCGCCAGGCGATGATCGACCCACCGCGGATGACGAAGAACCCGCCCGCGGTGTCACGCCACCCGTCGGTCTCGGCCAGTTCGGCGAAGCCGGCCGCGCGCAGCTCCGCGGCCACCGTCTCGCACACGTGGAACGGCGACGGCGAGGCGTCGATGAACTCGCCGAGTCCGGTCGCATCGGCCGACGTCGGCACGGTGGGCACGGCCATCCTCAGGCCTTGGCCAGCACCGCGTCGAGGACGGAGTAGAAGAGGCCGAGACCATCGTCGCTCGGACCGGTAAGAGCCTCGACCGCGTGCTCGGGGTGGGGCATGAGTCCGACGACGCGACCGTCGGCGCTGGTGATGCCGGCGATCGAGCGCATCGACCCGTTCGGGTTGTCGCCCGCATAGCTGAAGGCGATCCGGTTCTCCGCGGTCAACTCGTCGAGCACGGCCTCACCGGCGACGTAGCGCCCTTCGCCCGACTTGAGCGGCACCAGGATCTCCGCGCCCGGTTCGAAGCGCGACGTCCATGCCGAGTCGGTGTTCTCGACTCGCAGCCACTGGTCGCGGCACACGAAGTGCAGACCGACGTTGCGGGTCAAGGCACCGGGGAGCAGGCCGGCTTCGCACAGGATCTGAAAACCGTTGCAGATCCCCAGCACCGGGGTGCCCGACCGCGCCGCGTCGATGACCGACTGCATGACGGGCGCGAAGCTGGCAATGGCACCGGCCCGCATGTAGTCGCCGTAGGAGAAGCCGCCCGGGACGACGATCGCGTCGACGCCCTTGAGGTCGGCGTCGGCGTGCCACAGGGGAACCGCTTCCGCGCCGGCCAAGCGCACCGCCCGCGCCGCGTCGACGTCGTCGAGGGTGCCGGGGAAGGTGATGACACCGATGCGCCCGGCGCCGGAAGCGAACTCGGTCATCAGGACTGCACCTGCACGCGGGTGACGGTGTAGTCCTCGATCACCGTGTTCGCCAGCACGTCGGCGGCGATCTTCTCCAGCGCGACGTCGTCGACGGCATCGGTGACTTCGAGCTCGAAGCGCTTGCCCTGCCGAACGTCGGAAATGCCGCCGAAGCCCAGGCGCGCGAGGGCGCCGACGATGGCCTGCCCCTGCGGATCGAGGATTTCCGTCTTGGGCATCACGTCAACCACCACACGTGCCATGTGTTCTCGCGCTCCTTCGCCGAAACTACAGGTGACGCTTGAAACGCGCCCCCAGTTACGGATGTAGCTTACCGAGTGACTACAGCGCCGCTTCGATCGCGCTGACCACCTCGGGAGCGTCCGGCTCGGTGCGCGGGCGGAAGCGGGCCACCACCTCGCCGTCGGACCCCACGAGGAACTTCTCGAAGTTCCACTGGACGTCGCCGGACTCCCCGTCGGCGTCGGAAGCCTTCGTCAACTCCTCGTAGAGGGGATGGCGGGCATCACCGTTCACGTCGGCCTTCTCCAGGAGCGGGAAGGTTACGCCGTAGGTCGTCGAGCAGAACGTGGCGATCTCGTCCGCCGAGCCCGGCTCCTGACCCATGAACTGGTTGCACGGCATGCCAACGACGGTCAGCCCGCGCGGACCGTAGGACTTCGCGAGTTCCTCCAGCTTTCCGTACTGCGGGGTGAGACCGCACTTGCTGGCGACGTTGACGACGAGGAGCGGGCCGTCGAAGGAGCTCAGGTCCAGCGACGAGCCGTCGAGGGCGGTGACGGGGATGCTCTTGATATTGGCCATGCGGCCCAGCCTACCCAGCGGGGTCCGGGCACGGTCGGCGCGAATCCGGGCACGGTCGGCGCGAATCCGGGCACGGTCGGCGCGAATCCGGGCACGGTCGGCGAGAATCCGGGCACGCTCGGCGCGAATCCGGGCACGGTCGGCGGGAATCTGGGCACAGTCGGCGCGATTGTGGGCACGGTCGGCGCGAAACCGGGCACAGTCGGCGGGATTGATGACGCAACTCACACATATTTGCGTGGAAACAATAGTTGCGTCTGCGTTACCGTTTCCGAGTGCAATCACAACGGACTTCCGGTGAGGACGGCGCGGAGCAGACCTTCGCGTCCCTTTCCGCGTTGTTCGAACGGCTCGCCTGCGCGGCGAAGTCCTCGGCGATGGCCGAGGTCGTCGAGGCCGACCTGACTTTCTCCCAGTTCCGCACGCTCATGGAACTGGGCGCCAGCGGCGCCGCGCTCTCAGTGAACGAATTGGCCGACGCCGTGCACCTCTCGGTCGCGGCCGCGGGTCGCGTCGCCGACAAGCTCGTCGCCCTCGGCTACGCCGATCGCCGCGAGGATCCGATCGACCGTCGGGTCAAGCGCGTCTCGCTCACCGAACAGGGACGCACCTTCGTCACCTCGGCGATCAACAACCGCGAAGACGTATTGCGCGACTTCGCGCGGCGCCTGCCGCCCGATGTCGCGGCGAACCTCGTCGCAGCACTAGAGCCCGTGCTTCACGGCGAGAACGACTACTTCGCCGCCCCCGAACCTTCGACAGAAAGCTGATCTCGATGACCTCCTCCGCAGCCGCCAAGGCACCGGACACCAAGCTCGATCGGCATGTGCTGATCGTCGCCGGTGTCGTGGTGCTCGGCTCGATCATGTCGATCCTCGACATCACCGTCGTGTCGGTCGCACAGGACACCTTCCAGACCGAATTGAAGACCGACCAGGCCGGTGCCGCCTGGTCGATGACCGCCTACACGCTGGCGCTCGCCACGGTCATCCCGCTGGCCTCATGGGCAGCCACCAGATTCGGCACCAAGAAGGTCTATCTGGCCTCGATCGTCCTGTTCCTCATCGGCTCGGTGCTGTGCGCGCTGGCCTGGAACATCGGCTCGCTCATCGCCTTCCGCGCGGTTCAGGGCCTCGGCGGCGGGCTGTTGATGCCCGTCGGCATGATGATCCTCACCAAAGCCGCCGGACCGGCACGCATCGGTTCGGTGATGGCCGTGCTCGGCATTCCCATGCTGCTGGGCCCGATCTTCGGCCCGATCCTCGGCGGCTGGCTCATCCAGATCGCCTCGTGGCACTGGATCTTCCTGATCAACGTCCCGATCGGGATCATCGCCCTCGTGTACGCCTGGCTGGTGCTCAAAGACGACCAGACCGGCGAGAAGCCGACCATCGACTACGTCGGACTGCTCCTGCTCTCACCGGGCCTCGCCCTGTTCCTGTACGGCGTCTCCAGCGCCGGCGAAGCGCAGATCTCCCACGGCACCTTCCTCACCGCGAAGGTCGTCGTGCCCGCGGTCGTCGGCCTCGCGATGATGGCCGCCTTCGTTCGCCACGCCCTGCGGACCGACAAGCCGCTGCTCGACCTGCGACTCTTCCGCAACCGGACATTGGCCGTCGCCGTCCTCACGATGGTGATCTTCCTGACCGCCTTCTTCGGCAGCGCCCTGCTCTACCCGCAGTTCTTCATCGGCGTGCGCGGGGAGTCGACCCTGATGGCCGGTCTCATGCTCGCGCCTCAGGGCATCGGTGCCATGCTGACCATGCCGGTCGCCGGACGACTCACCGACAAGATGGGGCCGGGCAAGTTCGTGCTCACCGGCTTGGTCCTCATCACCCTCGGCGTCGCGGCATGGACCCAGTTCGACAACACCACCTCCTATTGGCTGATCGGCGGCGCGCTGCTGATCCAGGGCATGGGCATGGGTATGACCATGATGCCGATCATGTCGTCGGCTCTGGCCACGCTGCGGAACAAAGAGGTCCCGGACGGGTCGACGCTGATGAACGTCGTCCAGCAGTCGTCCACCTCGGTCGGTACCGCGATCATCTCGGTGCTCCTGTTCACCGCACTGTCCAAGACCGAAGACGGACAGCTCGCGATCCAGTTCCACCGCGACGAGAACACCAAGGAAGCCTCGCAGCACCTGTACCCGTTCCTGCTCCAGCGGTTCGAGCGGGCGCCGGGCACGCTGCCGGAGGAGTCGTGGTTCGCCGCCGCCGCCCAGGCCTTCCACACGCCGTACCTCGTCGCCACCGTGCTGGTCGCGTGCACCCTGATCCCGGCCTTCTTCCTGCCCCGGAAGAAGATCGAATCCCCTCTGGTGGAGGAGGAGATGGATCAGCCCGCGCACATCGGCGTGCACTGACGGGACTAGAATCACCTGGAACCGAACACATGGAGTATCGATGACGACGGCAGCCCAGGAGCCCGCGATCATGTCGCGGGTAGGCCACTACTACGAAGCGGAAAGCACCTACCAGGTGGGCCGCGAGAAGATCCGCGAGTACGCCCGCGCGGTGCAGGACTACCACCCTGTGCACTGGGAGCCCGAGGCCGCGGAGAAGCTCGGGTACTCGGGGCTGATCACGCCGCTGACGTTCACTTCGATCGGCGCGATGGCGGCCAACCGGAAGCTGCTCGAAGAGGTCGTCGTCGGGTATGAGACCTACGTCCAGACCGAGCAGGTGTTCGAGCAGCACCGGCCGATCGTCCAGGGCGATGAACTGCTCGTCGACGTCGAGCTGTCGTCGGTGCGGCGGATCGCCGGCCGCGACCTCATCACGATCACCAACACCTTCCTCGATGTGAAGAGCGGCGAGACGGTGCACACGATGCACACCACGGTCGTCGGGGTGACCGCAGACGAGGTCGATCCCAACATCACCCAGGCGGTCTCGAAGGTGATGATGCACGACGTCGACATCTTCTCGACGGAGGAGGCCGCCGAGCGCTACGTGAAGACCGAGCGCACGGCGGGCGAGCGGACCATAGCCCAGCAGGGGCTCACCCGCACGCCGGGCAGCCGCAACTTCGACGAGCTGTCGGTCGGCGACGAGATCCCGGTGCATCACACCCACCTGTCGCGCGGCGACCTCGTCAACTACGCCGGCGTGGCCGGTGACGCGAACCCGATCCACTGGGACGAAACCTGCGCCAAGCTGGCCGGACTGCCCGACGTGATCGCCCACGGCATGCTCACCATGGGCCTCGGCGCCGGTGTCGTCGCCGACTGGTCCGGCGACCCGGGTGCCGTCACCAAGTACTCGGTGCGGCTGTCGTCGCCGGCGATCGTCCCGGCCGACGGTCGCGGCGATATCGAATTCGGTGGACGCATCAAGTCGCTCGACCCGGAGACCCGCAGCGGCGTGGTGATCCTGACCGCGAAGTCGGCGGGCAAGAAGATCTTCGGGATGGCGACGCTCAACATCCGTTTCAGCTGAACGCCCGTTCCAGCTCGGCACGCGTCATCGCCTGCACCGCCACTCCGGCGGCGGTCATCGGCTCGGTCGAGCGGAGGCTGCGGCACAGCACGAACGCGCCTTCCAGGCTCGTCAGGAACCCCAGGGCGAGACGACGGCAGGCGGTATCGGGCAGCCCCGTCTGAGCGAACCATCCGGTGAGCTCGGCGATCCACCCCGTGAAAACCGTGGCCGTGGCCACCCGGAGGCGCTCGTTGGTGCTGGCGACCTCCAGCGCGATGGTTTCGATCGAGCACGCCTCGGTGTAGTCCATGGACTCCAGCTGCGCCGCGGCCGCCGCGAAGAGGTCCGGGATTCCCGCGACGAGATCGTCCACCGCCGCCAGCTGAGGACCGACCATGGCGCTGTACCGGATCCCCTCGGCCCGGATCACCTCCTCGCTGATCTGCTCCTTCCCGCCCGGGAAGTGATGGTAGATCGAGCCGAAGGGCGCGTTCGCCGCCGCGGCGATCTGCTTGAGCCCGGTCGCGGTCATCCCCTGGCGCCGGTACAGCTCGGCCGTCGATTCGATGATGCGCTCGCGCGTATCGGTCGCCATGGCACTCCTTGCGTCGAATACACACCAAGCGTACCGTCACTCTAACTAGAACGATCTATCTAGCGAGGTCATCATGGAGCGTGTCGCACTGCCCGCCGGCCCTATCGACTACATCGACACCGGAACGGGGGCCGACGACCGGCGACCGGTCCTGGTGTTCGGGCACGGCCTGCTGATGAACGAGACACAGTGGCGCAAGGTGATTCCGCTGCTGGACGAGTTCCGGTGCATCACGCCAACCTGGCCGCTGGGCGCCCATCGACAGCCCATGAACAGCGACGCCGATCTCACCCAGAACGGGGTCGCCAACATCGTCGCCGACTTCCTCGAAGCGCTCGACCTGACCGACGTGACGTTGGTGCTCAACGACTGGGGCGGCGGTCAGTTCATCATCACCGAGGGGCGGGCCGAGCGCGTCGGACGCCTGGTCCTGGCCTCCTGCGAAGCCTTCGATAACTTTCCGCCCAAACCGGCACGGCCGGCGGTCGCGCTGTGCCGGCTGCCCGGCGGCACTCGGCTGTTTATGCGGCTGATGGGTACCGCGGCATTCCGGCACGGCGACCGCGGATACGGCATCTTGACCAAGGGCCGCATCCCCGACGACGTCCTCGACGACTGGTTCGCGCCGGCCACGCGCAGCGCGGAGATCCGCCGCGACCTGCGCAAGTTCTCGATCGGGTCCCCGCCCCGCAAGACGCTCCTGGACTGGTCGGCGCGACTGGGGTCGTTCGAGCGTCCCGTCCTGGTCGTCTGGGCCGTCGACGACGCGATGTTCCCGGTCGAGCACGCCCACCGCCTCGTCGACCTCTTCCCCGACGCCCGGCTCGTCCTCGTCGACGATTCACGGACGCTGATCGGCGAGGATCAACCCGAACGGTTCGCCACCGCGCTGCGCGAATTCGCGTCCGCCCGGCCGCGCACCGACGCGCCGCACTGAGCGGCGGCGTGCTGGCGCCGGCAGAAGTCAGAGCCAGCGCTGCGCGGACCGCAGGTGCTCGCGAAAAGGCTCGAAGGCCGCGAGTACCTCGGCTGCGGTGCGGGGCCGGTCGACCAGACCGGCCGACTCACCGGCGTACACCGGTGCCAGCGAGACGTCCGCGTCGACGCGGGCTTGCTTCATCCGCGCGGTGAAGTCCTCGGTCACCGCAGTTTCCAGCGCATCGGTGCGTTCGGCCCACTCGTCGGTGAAGGCGTTCGCCAGCGCGCGGCCGCCGTAGATCGTCGGCCAGTCGAAGCGCTGCGCGATGTCGAAGGCACGCGTGTAGACCGTCTGGTCGGTGTCCGCCTCGATCACCGCCTCCTTGAGCTCCGGCCGGAACAAGCTCTCCTCGCAGGCGGCGAACGGGGTACCGACCCAGCCGGCAGCCGCACCCGCCGCGAGCACCGCGGCCAGACCGCGCGCCGTGGCAACGCCGCCTCCGACGAGGACCGGGCGGTCGGTCAGGTCCAGAATCTGCTGCAGCAACGGCAACGTCGAGACCACTCCCCGACCGTGTCCGCCGCCCTCGGACCCGCGGACCACCAGGCCGTCGACACCGGCGTCGAGCGCGTCGAGCGCCTCGGTCCGCGTCCCGACCTGCGCGACGACCGCGGCTCCCGTCTCGCGGACCTTCGGCAGATAGGGCCGAGGATCGCCGAAACTCAGGCTGAGCAACACCGGCTCGAACTCCAGCACGACGTCGAGCAGGGCCGGGTTCTGCGGAAGCGACCAGCACATCAGGCCGGCGCCGAATCGCTCGCCCGACCGTGCGGCGATCTCGCATTCGGAACGCACCTGTTCGACGGTGGCGGTGTTGCCGACGCCCACCAGCCCCAGCCCCCCGCCGGCGGAAATCGCCGACGCCAGTCGACCGCCGGCGGCTCCGGCCATCGGTGCACCGACGACGGGGACGCGCAACGCATCGAGGATCTCGTCGAGTCCGGTCATGGTCACGCTCCCTCGGTCGACGTCCCGACGGCGGTAGCGAGCGGCTCGAACGGGGCGCCCGCCTGTTGCAGGATCCACGCCAGCTCGAAGGCGGCCTGCTCCCACTGCTTGTACCGCCCGCTGACGCCGCCGTGCCCCGCCGACATCTCCGTCTTCAAGAGGATCGGGGCATCGCCCGTCGTCGAATCCTGCAGTCGGGCAGCCCATTTGGCCGCCTCGGTGTGCAGCACGCGGGTGTCGTTGAGGGAATTGAGCGCCAGGATGGCCGGGTAGTCGACCGTCCGCACGTTCTCGTACGGCGTGTAGGACTTCATGTACTCGTAGACGGTGGGATCCGCGAGCGGATTACCCCACTCCTCCCACTCGATCACCGTCAGCGGCAGGCTGGGATCGAGGATCGAGTTGAGTGCGTCGACGAACGGAACCGCGGCGACGATCCCGTTGAACAATTCGGGCGCCGAGTTGGCGACCGCGCCCATCAGCAACCCGCCGGCCGAACCGCCTTCGGCCACCAGGTGCGTCGAGTCCGTCACCCCGCTGTCGATGAGATGCCGTGCCACGGCGATGAAGTCCGTGAAGGTGTTGCGCTTGGCCAGTTCCTTGCCGTCCTCGTACCAGTGACGGCCCATCTCGCCTCCGCCGCGCACGTGGGCGACGGCGAAGACGACGCCGCGGTCCAGCAGCGAGAGCCGCGAGACCGAGAAGGACGGATCGATGCTGTGCTCGTAGGAGCCGTAGCCGTAGAGCAGCGTCGGCGACGGGCCGCTTCGGTCGACGCCCTTGCGCTGCACGATCGACACCGGGATGCGCGTCCCGTCGTCGGCCGTGGCCCACCCGCGCTCCTGCTCGTAGTCGTCGGGCGAGTATCCGCCCAGCACGATCTGGCGTTTGAGCAGTGTGCGTTCGCCCGTCGCGACGTCGAGTTCGATCAGTTCGGTCGGCTCGATGAAACTCGTGTAACCGATGCGCAGGCGGGGCGCCTCCCATTCGGGATTGCCCGCCGCACCGGCCGAGCACAACGGCTGATCGAAGCGCAGTTCGACGAAATCGTCGACGGTGGGCATCCCGTCGATCTGGCGCAGATCGGCGATCGCGACGCGCGGCAGAGCGTCCGCGCGATAGCTGAGCACCAGGTAGTCGGCGAAGGCCTCGACGTCCTCGACGCGGCGCGCCGGATCGTGGGCGATGAACACGGTGCGCTGCGACGGGTCGGCGACCGGAGCGATGTCGACGGCGTAGTTCTGCTGCTTCGCCCCGTCCGGGGCCGGCCCGTTGTGGGTGAACAGGAAGTACCCCTCACCGCTGATGATCGCGTGGTCGACCTCGTACTCGACGCCGGGCACGCGCGGACCGAGGCTGACCGGCTCGGCCGTCGGATCCGCGGTGGGGATCGCGTAAACCTCGGACGTCGTCTTCGATCCGACGCCGATGAACAGGTACTCGCGGCTGCGCGTCGCGCCCATGCCGACCCAGAAGCCCTCGTCGGGTTCGTGGAAGACCTTGACGTCGGGTGTGCCGCTGCCGAGTTCGCGCCGCCACACGGTGTCGGGGCGCCAGGCGTCGTCGACCGTTTGGTAGAAGACGTACCGCGCATCTCGCGACCAGACGGCGCCTCCGGTCGTGTCGGAGATGGTTTCGGCGAGTTCCTCACCGGTGTCGAGGTTCCGGAAGCGCAAGGTGTAGCGCTCGTCGCCCTTGGTGTCGATGCCGAAGGCCAGCCACACGCCGTCTTCGCTGACCGATACCCCGCCGAGGCTGAAGAACTCGTGTCCGTGCGCCTCGACGTTGGCGTCGAGGACGATCTGCTCGCCCGGGAGCTTCTGGTCGGGGTCGATCTTGGGCGGCTCCCAATCGTCGGGAGTCCGCACCGGGCACCGGGCCGAGATCCCGTACTGCTTGCCCTCCTCGGTGCGGGCGAAGTACCAGTAGTCGCCGCTGCGCGTCGGCACCGACATGTCGGTCTCCTGCACGCGGGACTTGATCTCGTTGAAGATGGTGTCCTGCAACGGTTTCAGTTGCGCTGTCTGCGCTTTGACGAACTCGTTCTGCCCCTCGAGGAAGGCGATGACCTCGGGGTCGGTCTTGTCGGCCATCCAGGTGTAGGGATCGATGACGGTATCGCCGTGATGGGTCCGTTCGACGGGAACCTTCTTGGCGACCGGCGGGGTGATCGGCTGCTCGCTCACATCGCCTCCTCAGCGCCGGGCCACTCGTCGAAACGCTGTCCGGACAGTCTTTCGTAGGCCTCGATGTAGCGGGCCCGGGTGCGGGCGACGACCTCGTCGGGCAGCGGAGGCGGCGCATCCGAGCCGTGCCGGTCCCAACCGGATTCCTCGCCGGTCAGCCAGTTGCGGACGATCTGCTTGTCGAAGGACGGCTGAACCTTTCCCGCGACATACGTTGCGGCGTCCCAGTAGCGCGAGGAGTCGGGGGTGAGCACCTCGTCGGCGAGGACGAGAGAGCCGTCGGCGTCCCGCCCGAATTCGAACTTGGTGTCGGCCAGGATGATTCCGCGCTCGGCGGCCAGCTCGGCGCCGCGGCCGTAGATGTCGAGAGTCGCCGCTTTGAGGTCGGCGGCCAGGTCCGCGCCGACCAGGTCGACGACTTGGTCGTAGGTGATGTTCTCGTCGTGGTCGCCGAGGTCGGCCTTCGAGGCGGGGGTGAAGATCGGCTCGGGCAGCCGGCTCGCCTCGCCGAGTCCCGCGGGGAGTTCGATGCCGCAGACGGCGCCGGTGGCCTGGTAGTCGAGCAGCCCCGATCCGGTCAGGTAGCCGCGGGCGACGCATTCGACGGCGACCATCGGCAGGTCGCGCACGACCATGGACCGGCCCAGGACCGATGCCGGGATCCGCTCGTCGACGGGTCCGCCGGCGAGGTGGTTGGGCACCCCCAGGTGGGAGAACCAGAAGAAGCTGGTGGCGGTGAGGACGCGCCCCTTGTCGGGGATCGGCGTCGAGAGCACGAAGTCGTAGGCGCTGATCCGATCCGAGGTGACCATGAGCAGCGTCTGCTCGTCGATTCGATAGATGTCGCGGACTTTGCCCGACGCGATGAGCGCGTAGGAATCCAGGTCAGGACGCATAGCGTCGAGCGTAGTGCCCGCCCGAGACGGGACCGTGGCCGGTCCTCGTCGGGTGGCCGCAACCGGCCGCCGGACGTATCTTCGAGCCGTGGGTGCACCAAGGACGCTCGCCGAGATCGTCGGTCGTTACGTCGACGCGCAGATCGCCGTGCTGCTCGACGCGGAGCCGCGGCTTCTCGACGGACGGCTCGAGGCCGTCCACCCCGCCAGAGTGGCGGTCCGCCGGTTGCGTTCGACCTTGCGCACCTTCGACGTATACAAGCGGTCCGCCGCCGACGTGCTCGGCGCCGAGTTGCGATGGTTCGGGTCGGTGCTGGGCGAGGTGCGCGACCTCGACGTCCAGTCGCGCAGGCTCGCTGCGGCCCTGGACGACGTCGCCGAACGCGAATCCGCCGTCGCGGCCGCCGCATTGCTGGACGATGAGGCCGCCGCACGGTCGCGGACGGCCTGGGTGCATGTGGGTGCGGCGTTGGGCTCGCCCCGATACGCGCGTCTGCGCTCGCTGCTCGATGACTGGACCGAGACTCCTCCTTTGCGCAAGCGGGCCGGCCGTCCGGCCGACACGGTCGTGGCGTACGTCGACGCCGCCGACCGGATCCTGCGCGAGCGAATCGGCCTCGCGGTTCGCGCCGCTGCCGAGGGAAGCGCCGATGGGCCCGAGCGCGCACACGCCGCACGCAAGGCCGGTAAGCGCCACCGGTACGCGGCGGAACTCGCCCTTCCGGTCCTCGGTGAACCGGGCAGACTGCTCATCGAGCAGCGCACCGCGCTCCAAGACGCGCTCGGCGAGCAGCAGGACGCCACCGTCGCACAGCGCTTCGTCGCCGAACTCGCCGATGCCGCCGACGACCCCGCCAAGCCCGCACTGGACGCTGTCCTGCGCCGCGAGCTCCAGACGATCGCCGACGCCGGGCGCGTGCTCGACGAACTAGCTTCTCGACTCGCTTGAATTCGCCGACTGGGCACCTCACCCCCGCCGACTGGGCACCCCACCTGCGCCCAGTGGGCACCTCACCTGCGTCAACTGGGCACGGTCGGCGGGAATGTGGGCACGGTCAGCGGGAATGTGGGCACGGTCGGCGGGAATGTGGGCACGGTCGGCGGGAATGTGGGCACGGTCGGCGGGAATGTGGGCACGGTCGGCGTTTGGGAACGCCGCGGGCTTCTAAAGGATCGGGGCGGGGACGTACTTCGCGGCCTCCGGGTACCGGGCGACGACTTTCTCGGCCGCCGCGACGACGTCGGCCACCTGCGCCTGCGCCGCACCGATGAAGGCCGTCTTGTCCGCCAGCGCCTCGTCGAGCCCGGCACGATCCAGCGGGATTCGCTCGTCGGCGGCGAGACGGTCGAGCAGATCGGGCGCGGCTCCCTGTTCGCGCATGGCCAGTGCGACGGCCACGGCGTTCTCCTTGATCGCCTCGTGCGCGGTCTCCCGCCCGACGCCGGCGCGGACCGAGGCCATGAGCACCTTCGTCGTCGCGAGGAACGGCAGGTACCGGTCCAGCTCGTTGTTGATCACCGCCGGATAGGCGCCGAACTCGGCGAGCACGGTCAGGAAGGTCTCCATCAGCCCGTCGATGGCGAAGAAAGCGTCGGGCAGCGCGACGCGACGCACCACCGAGCAGAACACGTCGCCCTCGTTCCACTGGGCGCCGGCCAGTTCGGCGGCCATCGACCCGTATCCGCGCAGTACGACGGCGAGTCCGTTGACCCGTTCACAGCTGCGGGTATTCATCTTGTGCGGCATCGCAGAAGAACCGACCTGACCCGGCTGGAAGCCCTCGGTCACCAGTTCGTGGCCGGCCATCAGCCGGATCGTGGTCGCCAGCGACGACGGCGCCGCCGCGGTCTGCACCAGCGCCGACACCACGTCGTGGTCCAGCGAGCGCGGGTAGATCTGGCCCACCGAGGTCAACGACGACGAGAAGCCGAGGTGACCGGCGACGAGGTCTTCGAGCCGCGACAGCTTGCCCGCGTCCCCGTCGAGCAGGTCGAGCATGTCCTGGGCGGTTCCCATCGGCCCCTTGATGCCGCGCAGCGGATAGCGCGCGACGAGTTCCTCTAGGCGCTGCAGCGCGATCATCAGTTCGTCGGCGGCGCTGGCGAAGCGCTTGCCCAGCGTCGTGGCCTGGGCGGCGACGTTGTGGCTGCGGCCGGCCATGACGAGGGACGAGTACTGGACCGCGCGATCGGTGATCCGGGCCAGCATGGCGACGCCGTGCGCGTGGACGTGGCGCAGCGACTGCAGGATCTGCAACTGCTCGACGTTCTCGGTGAGGTCGCGGCTGGTCATCCCCTTGTGGATGTGCTCGTGGCCGGCGAGCGCGTTGAATTCCTCGATGCGCGCCTTCACGTCGTGACGGGTGACCTTCTCCCGGTCGGCGATCGAATCGAGGTCGATCTCGTCGACGACCCGCTCGTAGTCTTCGATGACGCCATCGGGGATGTCGATGCCCAGCTCGCGCTGTGCCGCCATCACCGCGATCCACAGTTGGCGCTCGGCGGCGATCTTGGTGCGCGGCGACCAGATGTCGGCGAGCTCTGCCGACGCGTAGCGACCGGCGAGGACATTGGCGATCTCGGGTTTTCCCACGTCGCCCAGTTTAGTGGCCGGAGTCCCTGCCCAGCGGCGGTGGGCCCGCGAGCCCGTCGTCGCCGAGCGCCGACGCGAAGCCGCCGTCGGCCAAGGCCGGTGCGAACATGTCCACGACGTCGACGATCGCATCGGTAATGGCCCCGACCGGATCCGCACGCCGCTCGGCGTCGACCGAGATCGACTCCAGCAGCGCGCCGTTCTCGAACGCGATGAGCTTGTGCACGCCGCCGGGGGCGCTGTGTCGCGCCGACTTCGCCAGGACCTCCGCGGCGATCTTCTCGACCTGGTGCTGGCGCTGGTTGATCATGCTCGCCAGCTCCGGGTGGCGGGCCGCCAGCACGAACAGTTCGTAGCGGGCGGCCAGGCGCTCCGACGACCCGTCGCCGACGAACACCTGCGCGAGCGCAGCGGCGGTGTCGCGCGCCCCTCGGGACCGCTCCGGCAGTGCGGCGCAGCGATCGGTCATCTCCCGCGCGTCGACTTCGCACGTGTACTCGACGGCGGCGGCGAGCAAATCGTCGAGAGAGTTGAAGTAGTAGGTCGTCGACGCGAGCGGCAACCCCGCACGCTCGGCCACCGCCCGGTGCCGCACGGCGTCCTGGCCGTGCTGCATCAAGAGAGCGCCGGCCGCCTCGGCGAGGAGTTGCCGGCGTGCCATCCCCTTGGGAGTCGCGGCAGCCATGGATGACATCGTGCCAAGCGCCGCGCTGCTCCGTGGCGGTTTCGACCAGCCGCTCAGGCGACCATAAGTGGCCATCCGCGAGGCGTCAGAGGGCGAAGCAGAAGCCGCCGGCGCCGTAACCGCGGTGCACCCGCGCGATCGTGTAGTTGGATCGCTTGCCGCGCTGGACCGCGTAGACCTGACGGACGCCCTCGCGCTGCGGCACCCACGTCACCGCGGCCGTGGCACCGGCCGGGTAGGCCGTACCGATGTAGAGCGGCGGGAACCGGCCGGGCTTCTTCTCCCAGAAGGTGACCTTGCCGGACGAGTCGACCGGAACGGTCATCGAATAGCTGCAGCCGGTGCCGTAGGCGTTCGACGAGAAGCCGACGCCCGGGTCGACGCGCCCGGACGGCACCGCGGCAGCCTCCGTGGCGCCGACGGCGGCCAGCGCACCCGCGGCGATCACCGCCGCAGCGGCCGCCGAAATCCTCGTTGTCGTATTTCCCCACATGGCAGTCAGGCTAACGCACCGCGAGGTGTCGCGAGCCGGGATGACTCAGACCTTCGGAGTGGCCCGGGCAATGATGGCGGCGGTATCGACGCCGTCGCCGAGCGTTCCGTACACCGCACCCCACGACCCGTCGAGGCGGCTGCGGACGTAGGCGTCGGCCACCGCCGGATGACCGTGGCGGATCAGCAGCGACGCGGAGAGCAACGTCGCCATCTGTCCGACGAGGTGCCGAGCGCGGTACTCGAGGGACTCCGGGTCGGTGAACGCGTCCTTCAACGTTCGCAGGGCGTCGTCGTAGACCCGGTCGGACCCGGCTGCCGAATCGAACTCGTCGAACAGGACGGCCAAAGTCTGCGGTTCGCGGCCGATGGCACGGAGCGTGTCGAGGGCGGCGACGTTGCCCGACCCCTCCCAGATCGACATGAGGGGTGACTCGCGGAACAGTTTGGGCATCCGCGAATCCTCGACGTAGCCGTTGCCGCCGAGGCATTCGAGCGCCTCCGCGGCATGCATGGGCGCACGTTTGCAGATGAAGTACTTGCTGACGGCGAGACTGATCCGGCGCAGCTGGGCGGCCTGCTCGTCATGGAGCGCGCGATCGGTGAGGTCGGCGAGCCACAGCGCGGTGAGGGTCGCCGCCTCGGCCTCGGTGTGCAGATCGGCGAGGACGTTGGCCATGAGCGGCTGGTCGACGAGCCGCTTGCCGAACGCGCTGCGATACGCGGCGTGATGTGCGGCGGCGGTCGTACCGTTGCGCATGACAGCGGCCGAGGCGGTCGCGCAGTCGAGCCTGGTCATGTTGACCATTTCGATGATCGTGCGCACGCCACGGCCCGGCTCGCCGACCATCCAGCCGACGGCGTCGTGGTATTCGACCTCGCTGCTGGCGTTCGAGTGGTTGCCCAGCTTGTTCTTCAGGCGCTGCAGGAAGATGTTGTTGCGCGAACCGTCGGGCAGGATGCGCGGAACGAAGAAACAGGACAATCCCTCCGCTACGTTGGGCCCGCTCGCGCCGCTCCCGGCACCCGGCGTTTGCGCCAGGACGAGCAACAGGTCCGAGTTGGGCGCCGAGGTGAACCACTTGTGCCCGGTGATCAGATAGCTGCCGTCGGACTGGGCTACCGCGGTCGTCGTGTTCGCGCGCACATCCGAACCGCCCTGCTTCTCGGTCATCGACATGCCCGCGATGAGCCCCGCCTTGGCCGTGGGGACCGAGAGTTCGGGCTGGTACACCAGCGAGGTGAGACCCGGCTCGTACTGCGCGGCCAGCTCCGGATTGTGCCGCAGCGCGGGGACCACCGCGTAGGTCATCGAGATCGGGCATCCGTGGCCGGCGTCGACCGAGGCCCACACGCTGAACTTGGCGGATCGGACCAGGTGAGCGTGCGGATCGTCGACGGCCCAGGGACGCCCGGCCATGCCGTACGACACGGCGGTGTCCATCAGCCGGTGATACGACGGGTCGTAGCGCACCAGGTCGACGCGGTTGCCGTACCGGTCGTGCGTCTCCAGGATCGGCGAGTGTTCCTCGGCGAGATCGCCGACGGTGATCCACTCGCCCGACCCGGCCATCTGGCCGATCTCGTGTACCTCCGGCAACGAATCACCGGCACCGACGCGGTCGAGGTACTCGGTGATCGGCGGGTAGTTGGCGACGTCGTCTCCCTCGAGCGGGGGTACCTGGTTGGTGACCACATGGTTCGCTTTCACGGCGCACCTGACTTCCTGGCGAGATGTTTGCGACTTGGCTCACAGTTTACGGCGCGGGTATCGCGGGACCCGACGCCAATCACCATCTGTCACTTCTTTACCGGCGCGGCGCGTGCTCATCTAGCTGTCAGCAAGGCTGCGTATTCTTTGATCTCGATATGACTGCGACTTCCCCCCTCCCCGAACCGTCGGCCGCCCCCGCGCCCGACGACTCCGGCGCCTTCGTCCTGTCGCGGCGCAACGCGCTGATCGCCGGCCTGAGTGCCGCCGCGCTGGCCGGCATCACCGCCTGCTCGTCGTCCGAGGCGACCAGACCCGCCGCCGCCGAACAGGACCTCGACGAACAGGCCCAGGCCGACGACGTGCTGCCGTCGGAGACCCAGGACGCCCGGCCGGTCCCCGGTCCACCGGTCATCACCGGCAGCTTCGTGTCCGCGAAGATGCTGGGCCGCCCGACCCGGTGGGCGGTGGCACGGCCGAACGGTGTCAACGGCAAGCTGCCCGTCGTCGTCGTGCTGCACGCGCTCAATACCAACGAGCGCTCGATCTTCGGGCGGAAGCTGCAGATGCAGAACGTGCTGCAGTCCTACGTCGACGAGGGCAATCCGCCATTCGCGCTGGCCGCCGTCGACGGCGCCGAGAACTATTGGCACCGGCGCGTCACCGGGGCCGACGCCGGCGCGATGGTCCTCGACGAGTTCTTGCCGATGCTCGCGAGCAACCCCGAACTCAACCTGTCCACCGAACGGATCGGCCTGCACGGCTGGTCGATGGGCGGCTACGGGGCGCTGCGTCTCGGCGCCCTCGTCGGAGCGCCCCGGGTCGCCGCGATCTCGGTGAGTTCACCCGCGCTCTGGGCCGACCCGCACAACTTCCCGCCGCGTGCCTTCGACTCCTTCGAGGACTACCAGGCGAATTCGCTGTTCGGCCAGCAGAAGGCCTTCGCCAAGATCCCGCTGATGATCACGATCGGCACCAGCGACCAGTTCTTTACCTACACCCGCCAGTGGGCGGCGGATCTACATCCGCCCGCCGCCTTCGCCGCAACGGCTGGCGGCCACGGCAATCGCTACTGGCGCAGCGTGCTCCCCGACCACGTGATGTTCCTCGGGCGCAACCTCACCCGCTGACCAGCGGCATCACACGGTGATGCGGCCTTCCAGCGCCGCCTGGCCGATGTCGTCGCGGTAATGCCCGCCGGGCAGCTTGACGCCGGCGAGCCGCGAATAGGCCTGTTCGCGCGCGGCGGCGAGGTCGGGACCCGTCCCGACGACGGCGAGCACGCGACCGCCGGCGGACACGACCTGCCCGTCGCTGTTGCGCGCGGTTCCGGCGTGCCGGATCCCCTCCCCCTCCGAACCGGTGATGACATCGCCGGTGCGCGGACGTGCGGGATAGTTCTCCGCGGCGAGCACGACGGTGACGGCCGCGCCCTCGTCCCATTCGAGCGGCGGCAGATCGGCGAGGGCGCCCGTCGCCGTGGCGTAGAGCGCCTGCCCCAGCGGCGACTTCAGCAGCGCTAGCACCGCCTGCGTCTCCGGGTCGCCGAATCGGGCGTTGAACTCGACGACGGCCGGACCGTCGGCGCCGATCGCCAGGCCGGCGTACAACAGGCCGTTGAACGGGGTACCGCGCGCGACCAGTTCGGCCGCGACCGGCTTCACGATTTCCTCGACGATCTGCGCAACGGTCTCGTCGGGCAGCCACGGCAACGGCGTGTACGCACCCATGCCTCCCGTGTTGGGTCCGGTGTCGCCGTTGCCGACGCGCTTGTGGTCCTGCGCGGGAATGAGCGGCACCACCGTCTCCCCGTCGACCAGGCAGAACAACGACACCTCCGGCCCGTCGAGGAAGGACTCGAGGAGGACCGGGTGGCCCGATTCCAGGCATTCGGCTGCGTGGTCGCGCGCTTTGGCCCGGTCGGTGGTGACGACGACGCCCTTGCCGGCGGCGAGACCGTCGTCCTTGACGACCCAGGTCGGTCCGAAACGGTCGAGCGCCGCATCGAGATTGGCCGGGTTGTCGACGACCTCGGCGTGTGCGGTGCGCACGCCCGCGGCGGCCATCACCTCCTTGGCGAACGCCTTGGAACCTTCGATCTGCGCGGCCGCGGCGCCTGGACCGAAGGTGGCGATCCCGGCGTCGCGCAGGGCATCGGCGACACCGAGCACCAGGGGCACCTCGGGTCCGATGACGACCAGGTCGACGTCGAGCTTGCGCGCCAGCGCGGCGACCGCCTCGCCGGAGGCGATGTCGACCGGGTGGCTGGCCGCGATGGCCTCCGTCCCGGCGTTGCCCGGTGCGGCGAAGAGTTCGGTGACCGACGGATCGGCCGCAAGTCCGAGGAGCAGGGCGTGTTCACGGCCGCCCGAGCCGATGACGAGTACGCGCACGTCTGCTGACCTTACTGGGCCGGGTTGCGGACTGCCCATCCCGCGTCGCCGACGATGTGTCGGGAGACCTCGCTAGGGTCGACGCCATGGCCCTCGACGAAGCGCAACGGGAAAAGGCCGACGGCGTGGTCCGGGCCCTCGCCGGACCGGACGCCCGCCTGCGCGACGATCAGCTCACCGCCGTCGAGAAGCTGGTCGAGCCCGGTGCCCGCGTGCTCGTCGTACAAGCGACCGGCTGGGGAAAATCGGCGGTGTACTGGGTCACGACCGCACTGACCCGGGCTGCGGGCGCCGGCCCGACGCTGGTCGTGTCGCCGCTGCTGGCCCTCATGCGCGACCAGGTCGAGGCCGCCGCGCGCGCCGGCCTGCGCGCGGCCACGATCAACTCGTCCAACTTCGACGACTGGTCGGCCATCGAGGACGCTGTTCGGGCCGGCGACCTCGACGTCCTCCTCGTCTCGCCGGAGCGCCTGGCCAACCCCGGGTTCGGGCGGCGCGTGCTGTCGGCGCTCGCCGGGCCCGACAGCCCCGGGCTCGGTCTGCTGGTGATCGACGAGGCGCACGCGATCTCCGATTGGGGCCACGACTTCCGCCCCGACTACCGCCGGGTCGCCGACGTGCTGCGCGAGCTCCACCCCGACTCCCCGGTTCTCGCGACGACGGCGACGGCCAACGAACGCGTCACCGCCGACGTGGCGGTGCAACTGGGCGCGGACACCACCGTTCTGCGCGGACCGCTGGCCCGAAAGTCGCTGTACCTCAACGTCATCAGCGATCTCTCGCCGATCCAGCGATACGCGTGGGTGGCCGAGAACATCGAGGCCCTGCCCGGTTCGGGCATCGTCTACGCGCTCACCGTCGCCGACACCGACCGCCTCGTGGCCGCGATCAAGGCCGTGAGGGGACCGGACTACCCGGTCGCCGCCTACACGGGCCAGCTCGACGCCGCCTCGCGCCAGCGCCTCGAAGACGCCCTCGGCCGCAACGAGATCAAGGCGCTGGTCGCCACCTCGGCCCTCGGCATGGGATACGACAAACCCGACCTGGGATTCGTGGTGCACGTCGGCTCGCCGCCGTCGCCGGTCTCCTACTACCAGCAGGTCGGTCGCGCCGGCCGCGCCCTGGACGCCGCCGTCGTGATGCTGCTCGCCTCCGGCACCGACGACCGCATCTGGGAGTACTTCGCGACGGCGTCGATCCCCGACCCGCGGCAGATGTCGGCGCTGCTCGACGCGCTGCCCGACGAGAGCGAGCCGACGTCGGTCGTCGCCCTGGAAGCCCAGACGGGACTGCGCCGCACCAAGATCGACCTGATGCTCAAGCAGCTCGCCGTCGACGGTGCCGCCGAACGCGGAACCGAGGGCTGGTCTCGCACCGGCAAGCCGTGGACCTACGACGCCGCGCACTACGACGGCATCCTCGCCGTCCGCCGCCGCGAGGCGGACATCATGCGGTCCTACATCCGCGGCGAGCGCTGCCTCATGCAGTTGCTCACCGCCTCGCTCGACGATCCGCTGACCGAACCGTGCGGGCGGTGCAGCGTGTGCCGGGCCGGCACGGGGGAATCGGCCGACTTGAGCACGACGGTCAGCGACGACTCGGTACGGACGATCACGCGTGAGCTTCGCGGCGCATCGACGGTGCTGGAGCCGCGCAAGATGTGGCCGGGCGGCGCGTTCGGCACCCGCGGACGCATCCAGCCGGCACAGATGGCCGAACCCGGTCGCGTCCTCGCTCACGCCGATGCGCCGGAGTGGCAGGAGGTGCTGATCGCCGCGCAGCACGGGGACGAACAGGCATTGCGCGAGTTGTCCGATGCGGCCGTCGCGACGCTCGGGCCGTGGGGCCGGGAGTCGGGCATCCGGCCCGACCAGATTTGGTCGCTGCGGCTGACCGGGCACACGCTGGCCGCCGACCTCGCCGAGGAGTTGCGCCGTATCGGCAAGCGGACGGGTGGGACCGTCGCGGTGCGTCCCGGCGGTCCGTCCGACGAGGCCAATTCGGCGGCCGAGGCCGCTCACTGGCGCGATGCCATCAGCCTTCTCGACGAGCAAGAGGCACCGTCGGGAGCGGTGCTGCTCGTCGTCGACGACACGCGCTCGGGCTGGCCGGTGACTATTGCCGCCCAACAGCTCCGCGACGCCGGTGCCGCAGCAGTATTGCCGTTGGTCATCCACCGCAGCGTCTAGGTCGCCGAACAATTTCGTCGTCGGAGGACGGCGGCGCGGTCACTATGTCCACGCGCCGCCGCTGGGACGACGAAATTGGTCGCCAGGGATCCGCCCGCGGCGCCCGTGCGTCTAAGTGGGCATGGACACCGGCGTCTACACCCGCAAACAACTGCTTCGATCCGGCGAGACCAATCGCTCGATCCGGCTCGCTGTCCAGCACGGCGACCTGCGTCGGCTGCGGCATGGCTGGTACGCGAACGACGGCGCCCGGACCGACGTCGTGGAGGCGGTGATTCGAGGCGGAGCGATGAGTTGCGTGAGCGCGCTCGACCACCACGGCCTCTGGGTCGCCCCCGGATACGGCTCGCTGCACGTGCGGGGGTCGAAGCACCTGCAGCGGCACGACTTCTGCCATCCCGCGGGCGGGCCGTACCCGGTTGACACCGCCGTCGACTCGGCCGAACTCGCCCTCGCCTGCGCCACACGCTGCATGTCGGACGAGGACTGGATCGCCGCCGCCGACTCGTATCTCAACCAGCGCGGAAAGTCGGTCGACGAGCTGCGGGCGATTCTGGGCGAAACGGTCAGCCCACCCAACCGGCGTCTGCTCGACCGATGCGACGGACGCGCACAATCGGGCACGGAGTCCATCGCGCGTGTGCGTCTGCGGTCACTCCACTACGACGTCGTCGTGCAGCCACAGATCCGCGGGGTGGGCCGAGTCGACCTGCGCATCGGACGGCTACTGATCGAGTGCGACAGCAAGCTGCACCACACGAGCTTGCGGAACTATCGCAACGACCGGCGGCGCGACCGGACCGCCCTGGTCAACGGTTGGCTGACGATGCGCCTCACCTACGACGACATCCTCTACGACTGGCCGGCCGTACTCGCCGACATCCGGGCCGTCACCCGTCCCCGCCGACATCGGATCCGATAGCGACCCGCACAACTTTGTCGTCGCTCCGGCACCTGGTGGTCACTATGTCCACGAGCCCTCGCTGAGACGACAAAATTGTCGGCGAACTCAGGCGTCGGGGACGAACTCGCCGTGCCCCATCTCGCGCAGGGTCTGCCGGATCGTCTCGGCGGCCCGGTCGAGGTCGGCGGGATCGGGGTCCGGGTCCGCCGCGGCGAACGAGAAGTCTTCGAGCTTCCACGCCGGGAAGACGTGCAGGTGCAGGTGCGGCACTTCCATCCCCGCGATGATCAGACCGGCGCGCGGAGCGTCGAAACCCTGCTTCACCGCCTGCCCCAGCGTGCGCGCGACATCGGTGAGGTGATCGAACAATCCGGCCTCGACCGACTCCCAATGGTCGACCTCGTCGACGGGTACGACGAGCACGTGCCCGGTGGTCACCGGGTTGATGGTCAGGAAGACCACGGCGCGCTCGTCGCGCCACACGAACCGGCCGGGCAGGTCACCGTTGATGATCATCGAGAAGACTGAAGGCATGGCCCCCATGCCAACCGACAACGCCCGCGATGTCAATCACCGCACCGGGTAAGGGCAACCTTGCACGACTTATGCCGAACCGGCCATGAGTCGCCACGCGCCGGAGCACACTACGGCTATGAAGACGAAAGCAGCGGTACTCCACGGCGTCAACGAAGAATGGAAGATCGAAGAAGTCGAGCTGGGCGACCCGGTGGACGGCGAGGTGCAGGTGAAACTCGTCAGTTCCGGTCTCTGCCACTCCGACCACCACCTGAGGACGGGTCAGAGCCCGGCACCGATGCCCGTCGTCGGCGGCCACGAGGGCGCGGGCACCGTCGTCAAGGTCGGTGCCGGTGTCACCCGCTTCCAGGAGGGCGACCACGTGGTCACCGCCTTCATCCCCGCCTGCGGCGTGTGCGGGCCGTGTTCCCGGGGCGCGCAGAACATCTGCGACGAGGGCGCCGGACTGCTGACCGGGCTATCGATCTCGGACAAGACTCACCGCGTCACCCTCAACGGCGAGGGGCTGACCCAGATGTGTCTGCTCGGCACTTTCTCGCCCTACATCACGGTCAACCAGGCATCGCTGGTGAAGATCGAGGACGACATCCCACTCAAAGAGGCCGCGCTCCTGGGCTGCGGGGTCGCTACCGGCTGGGGTTCGGCCACCGAGATCGGCGGCACCCGACCCGGGGACACCGTGGTCATCGTCGGCATCGGCGGCGTCGGCATCAACTCCGTGCAGGGCGCGAAGGCGGCCGGCGCGCGGCACGTGGTGGCCGTCGACCCGGTGAAGTTCAAACGGGACATGGCCGAGAAGCTCGGCGCGACGCACACGTTCGAGAGCATGGAAGCGGCCCTCCCCGCCGTCGGCGAGATGACCTGGGGTCAGATGGCGAACACCGTCATCCTCACCGTCGGCGAGATCAAGGGCGAGCACGTCGCCCAGGCGATGGCCATGGTCGCGAAGGGCGGGCAGACCGTCGTCGTCGGCATGGGCGACTTCCAGGCGATGGACGTCAAGCTGAACCTCTTCGACCTCACGCTGATGCAGAAGAAGGTGCAGGGCGCGATCTTCGGGGGCGCCGGGCCGCGCACCCAGGTGCCCAAACTCCTCAACGAGTACCGCGCGGGGATGCTGAACCTGGCCGATCTGGTGACCCAGACCTACCGTCTCGAAGACATCAACAAGGCCTACGACGACATGCTGGAGGGCAACAACATCCGCGGCATGGTCGTCTACGACGAGAGCGACTGGTGAACTTGCGCGTCGATGGCGGGTAGCTCGACCCAGAAGGTCGCGCCCTGCCCGGGTTCCGACTCGACGCCGACCTCGCCGCCGTGCGCGGCGACCAGCGCCGACACGATCGACAGCCCGAGTCCGTTGCCGCCGCCCGACGAGCCGCGGTGCCGTGACGTGTCGCCGCGGTAGAACCGGTCGAACACCTGCGCCGCCTCGTCGGCGGTCAGCCCCTGCCCGGTGTCGCGCACCTCGATGCGCACCTTTCCGGCCGTCTGCGCGACCGTCACCGTCACCGTCGCCGACGGCGGGGTGTGGGCGACCGCGTTGTTGATCAGGTTGCGCACCACCTGCATCAGGCGCGGGTGATCGCCGAGGACGACGGGCGACACCTCGGGGACTTCGACGTCGATGACCCGGTCGGGTGCCGCGGCCTGTGCGGAGAGAACCGCCTCGGCCACCAGGTCGCCGACCTTCACCGTCGCCTTCTCGACGGGCCGCGCCGCATCCAGATGCGCGAGCATCAGCAGATCCGAGACGAGCAGGCTCATCCGCGTCGCCTCGTCGTTGACCCGTCGGAAAGCGTCGTCGGCGTCGGTCACCGCGCCCTGCTGGTACAGCTCGGCGAAACCCTTGATCGACGTCAGCGGGGTGCGCAGTTCGTGGCCGGCGTCGGCGACGAACCGCCGCATCTTTTCCTCCGACGCACGCGCCTGCCGTTCGGAGGCTTCGGTCGCGGCGAAGGCGTGCTGGATCTGCGCGAGCATCTGGTTGAGCGAGTTCGACAGACTCCCGACCTCGGTGTTCGATGGTGATTCCGGGATGCGCTCGTGCAGGTCGCCGTCGGCGATCGCCTGCGCCGTCTCCTCGACGCGGCGCAGCGGCCGGAGACTGGTCCGCACCAGCAGGTAACCCAGCACACCGAGAATAAGCACGACGATCGCGCCGACGAGCATCTGGAGACGGACCAGCCTCGACAGGGTGGTGTCGAGCATCGTCAGCGGCATCGCCACGATGGATTCGCCGTCGGGGTTGCTGGACTTGACGACTCGCCAATCCGGTCCGCCCGGCTCCACCGAGGGAACGGTGACCGGGCCGAAGCGCTCGGCGGCGTTGTCCTCGACCATCGAGACGTCCGGCTCATAGCCGGAGTCGTTGTTGCGCACCATCACGCCGTCGCCCAGCGCGATGCGCACGTAGTACTGCGACGGTGGGCGCCGGGCGTTCGCCGGCCCCCGCTGGTTGCCGACGTTGGGGTCGCGCGGCCGGGCCCAGGTTTCGACGGCCTGCGTCAGCTGGGAATCGACGCGGCGGTAGAGGTCGTCGCTCATGGCGCGGCTCACCAGGAAACCCGACACCGTCAGGCCCGCGATGACGAGCAGCATCGTCAGGGCCACCAGCGAGACGCGGAGCGGAAGGCGGGACACGGCGCGCCTCAGCGGGGCTCGCGCATGACGTACCCGACGCCGCGCAACGTGTGGATGAGCCGCTTCTCGCCGGTGTCGACCTTGCGGCGCAGGTAGGAGACGTAGGACTCGACCACGTTGACGTCGCCGCCGAAATCGTAGTTCCAGACGTGGTCGAGGATGCGCGGCTTGGACAGCACGGTGCCCGCGTTCACCATGAAGTACCGCAGGAGCGTGAACTCGGTCGGCGACAGCGCGACCAGTTCACCGTTCTTCCAGACCTCGTGCGTCTCGTCGTCGAGTTCGATGTCGGAGAAGACGATGCGCGTCGACCGCTCGGCGGGGTCGACGAAACCGGAGCGCCGCAGCATTACCTCCAGGCGCGCCACCACCTCCTCCAGGCTGAACGGCTTGGTGACGTAGTCGTCGCCGCCGATGGTCAGTCCGTTCACCTTGTCGGCCACCGAGTCGCGGGCCGAGAGGAACAGCGCGGGTGCCTCGATACCGTCGTCGCGCAACCGCTTGAGCAACCCGAACCCGTCCATGCCCGGCATCATGACGTCGAGCACGAGCAAGTCGGGACGGTTCGTGCGGCACAGGTCGAGCGCCTCGGGCCCGTTCGCCGCGGTCTGCACGTCGTACCCCTGGAATTTGAGCGAGACGCTGAGCAGTTCGCGGATGTTCTCCTCGTCGTCGACGACCAGCACCCGGGCATCCTTCGCAGCATTCATGGGTCCCAGTGTGAACCGCCCCGGCAACCCTCGCCTGCGAATAAGCTGTGAGAAACCTGTCAGCCCGCTCGGCCCGATGCGACGCCCCGCTTCTGGATCGGGCCGAGGTAGATTCCGCGCGGCACCGGCGACGGTGCGCACCAGGCCACCAGCTCCTCGCCGCGGGCGCGCAGCTCGCGCTCGACCCGCGCCGGAACGTCCTCGCACAGGGCGAGTTCCACGCCGTTCTCGTGCGGGTACCAGCCGCCGACGACGCGCCCCCGCCACCAGGCCGTCGTACCGCCGTTGCCGTTGCTGTCGAACAGTTGCTTCTCCAGCTCGCCGAGGTAGAACCCGCGCTGCTTGTGGCCCATCGTCGTCGGGTCCAGTTCCGGCAGCAGCGCGACCGCGTCGTCGTCGGGATCCGGGTCGTTCGTGTCGACGTCATCGGGCAGCACGTAGCCGACCTGACCGTCGTCGAGGTCGACCTCGACGGCGTCGATCGCCGCCAGGGCGCGTCGCACGGCCGATTTGGTCGACCCGAGCCACCACACGATGTCGGTCTCGGTGCCGGGACCGAACACCCGCAACCAGCGTCGGATCAGCCCGGCGTGCCCGTCGTCGACCGACAGCTCGCGCGGGCTCCGCCCGAGCCATCGGTCCATCGGCAGCCAGGTGATCCGCGAGCTGTACCAGGCCGCGTCGTCGGGACCGCGGACGACGCGACCGGATGCCGAGAGATAGTTCATGACACGAGGCGCCATGGCGACCGGGCCGCCCCACGACTTCTCCGGGGACACGACGATCCGCTGCCCGAGGATCGGCACGGCATCGCGCAACTGTGCCGTGGACTGCGGTTCCCCGTTCGCCAACTGCGCCAGGGCCGCGGCACACGCCTCGTCGATCCACGCCACCGGATCGTCGACGTCCGGACTGCGCCGCAAGTCGCGCAGCATATTGGTCCGCTCCGACGCCGCGACGCGTTCGCTCACCGCGCCCAGCACTTCGTCGAGCACGGGATGCGACGTCACGAACAGCGTTCGTCGCATGCCGAGGTGTTTCACGACGCTGCGCTCGGCGTAGAGCGCGGCGTCGACATCGGCGATCTTCAGCGCCGGGGTTCGCGCCCACGTCGAGAGATAGACCGTCGACGCGGTGGTGGCGTGCAGCGCGACGAGTCGGTCGGCGACGTCCGCGACGGTCGGCGGCGACTCGTGTCGGCCGAGCAGCTGCCGGTGCCACTGCCGGGCGCGGCGCTGCGCGTCGGTGATCCTCGGTCGGGCTGGCACGCGGCCAGTGTAGGGCAGCGCCCCGACACCGGACGCCGCCCTACACCCCGGGAAGCGTCAGCGCGGTGCGCGCAGGGACCAGTCCAGCCAGTCGATCGTCTGCATCCCGAACAGGTCGGTGCCCCAGCCGTACATGTCGGTGAGGAACTTGACCATGCTGCAGTCGGTCGGGTGGTAGGACACCTTGGTTCCGCCCCTGCGGTATTGGCGGGCCAGTCGGCGCGAGTCCTCGGCCGGCACCAGCGACATCGGCGAGTCGTCGGCGACGCAGGAGGCGATCAGCACGCGCGCCTTGGGAGCCTTGCGGCCCAGCAGGTTGTCGTCGTAGACACGCTGGAAGGCCTTGATGTCGGCCGGGTGCTGGTTGTTCTTGAACAACGTCTGCAGCGGGACGAACGGCAGCGTGAAGTACGCGGGCGTCTGACACTGCGTGCGGTAGACGTCGGCGAGGGCCTTGCCCACCGGAGTGAGGTGGTCGTCGACGCGCATCTCCGGGTACTTGGGCTCCAGGCCGAGCAGCGTCGCGAACGCGAAACCGGATCCGACCGACCCGCTGGCCGTGCGGATGAAGTTGCGCTGGTTGATGACCATGCCTTCGAGGACGGTCGAGGCGATGTTCAGCTCCGGCGCATAGTCGGCGGCGTTCTCGGCCGCGAAGGCAGCACCCACGCCGCCGCCGGCGACGCCGAACAGCCCGATCGGGGCCTGCTTGTCCAGGCCGAGCCGCTGATAGCCGAGGGTGGCGCGCAGCATGTCCGACATGGCGTTGCCCGCGTATTTGCCGGCGAAGACGCCGTGCGGCTTGGGATCGCCGTCGTTGCCGACATCGCTGATCGCCACGGCGTACCCCTTGGCGAACATCTGCGCCAGGGGGCCCAGCGCCGACCAGGACGCACCGTCGAGCGGGTCGCCGCCGGTCCACATCGTCGACGGGTGGCAGTAGGCGCCGACACTGTCGTTGGCGAACTGGTAGCCGACGACCTTGCGCTCGCTGTTGCGGCGACCGTCGCGCGGGATCATCACGATGCCGGTACTGATCTCGCGTTCGCCGCGCAGCCCGGTGGTGACGTACATCAGCTTGAACGCGTCGACGTTCCCCGGGCGGAAGCCGGTGAACTGGACGTCGACCTTCTTGGCCTTCAGCAGCGTGCCCGGCTTCTCGTGCCCGGTGAGCTTCGGCTCGCGATAGAACGAGTCGCCGGAGGTCAGCGGCTTGATGATCTCCTCGGGGCTGGCGAGTCGCCCCTTCTGGAAGGTGCCGATCACGTAGCCGTTGAACACTTCGCCGATCTGCGGCGTCCGGTTGGGCGGCGTGCGCGGCGCCGCGGTGGCCGGCGCGGCGATCGCACCGAGGCCGACGAGAGCGGCCAGAGCGGCGGCGAACAGAGAGATACGGCGGGTCATTGGTACTTCACCTCAAGGGTCTCCAGCGCCGACTGCATCGTGGGAAGGATGTTCCACATGGGGCGGTGCGACTCGATCTGTTGGTCATAGGGGCGCAGCAGCTCGGCGCGCAGCGCCGGCCAGCGCTGCTCCACCTGGAACCGGTACTTCGGCAGCAGCTGTTCGGTGATGTAGGCCCAGCGGCCGTCGAAAACGGACCAGTTCCAGCTGGGCAGCGGCACGGTCAGGATCGCGCGACGGCCGTCGGGCGCGGTTCCGTGGATCTGGATCGGACGGAACGAGCGGGGGGCGACGACGCCGGCGACCGACGGCGATCCCGCCGCGGTGCTGGCGTAGGTCATGGCCTCGCCGACGTCGCCCTTGTAGGCGCGAGTGGCATCCCACTGCTTCTTGATGATCTCGCCCTGTTCGCGGCGCAGCAGCCGGGCGTTGCCCGCGGCCACCCCGTCGGGCGTCTTTCCGGCGATGCCGGTCCACGCGGCGAGGATCTCGTCGGAGAAGAGTCCCGCCCGGTTCATCTCGGTCAGCGCGGGCAGTCCGCCGACCACGTAGGCGCGGTGCATCGGCATGAGGTCGGAGAAGATGTTCTTCTGCATGACCAGGATGTCGCCCTGGATCTTGCGCAGGTCGGCGGCGGTGATCGTCGCGCCGACGCGTGCCAGCGCGCGCAGCCCGCGCGGCAACCGGTCGACGAAGACCGGGCCGAGGACCTGGTTGGTCTGGCCGACGATCGCGTTGGCGACCGGGGCGAGGCGGGCGAAGTCGTAGACGTTGGTCGCGAGCTCGAAGTCGAGTAGGCCGCCGCCGAAGTCGGCGCCGACGAGACCGCCCATTCCGGCCCACTGCAGTTCCCGGTGCTTGAGCTGGAGGTTCTCGTAGAACCGGTAGGACTTCACCAGATTCGCGCGGTTCGCGCTGACCCCCGCTCGCGGATTCCACGCGGCGAGATTGATCCCGGCGGCGGTCGTCGTGTCGGCGAGCCAGTATTGCCAGAGAAGTGCCTGATAGCGCGTCGGGGCGACACCCGAGGCCCGTGCCTGTCCCAGGAGCGCCCGCAGCTTCTTCGGGTCGGTCGGCAGTACCGGGTGCACACCGCCGGGTCCGCGCGACGCGTCACGGTTGATCAGCGGAAGGTCGAGGTAGCGGTCGACCGGCGCGGCGTCGGCTGGGGCGGTGGCCAGTGCCGTCGTCGCCGAACAGGCAACGAGGACACCGACCGCGATTCGGCGCAGAGACAAGCGCACGGGACTCTCCATCGGTTGGCGGAAACAAACGTGCTCAACCTATGCAGAAGTTTCCGACGCAACCAAGGCCCCGACCCGATGTGTGACCAAGCGAATAAAGTTCGCAATAACGTGGGACGAATCACTAGATCCGTCTCACGACGTGTTTTACGCCCTATTCCTCCAACGAGGCGACGGCCTCGATTTCGACGAGCTGATTGTCCAGCGGGAGCACCGTCACCCCCACGACACTGGCCGGCGGAACGTCGCCGCCGAATGCCTCGACGACGGCGTCCCACGCGACGGCCAGGTCGACGGCCAGCCGCTCGGCGACGTGCACGGTCAGCTTCGCGACATCCGGCAGGCCCGCGCCGCGCTCGTCCAGGACGCGCTCGAGATTCGCCAGGCAGGCCTTGGTCTGGCCCACGACGTCACCCTCCGGTGCCACGTTCCCGTCGGCGTCGATGGCGGCGATGCCCGCGGTGAACAACAACGATCCGGCGGTGACCGTTGCGGTGTGGGGGAAGCCCTGGTCGGGCAGCGACTCGGAGCGATCTCGACGTACCGGCATGACGTCGAGTCTATGGCAGATGACCGCGTCGGTGTGGCCGCCGACCTACGCGAACGCATGCGCGTCACCCGTCTGCGTCATCGACGATTCGCCCGAATCCCGGTCGCCGGCGGTGAAGTGGCTCACCCTTGGTGGGTGAACTCGGCGCGGGCACGGGTGATCCCGGTGGCAGCGTCAGATTCACCGCCCGCCCGACCGATCCTGAGGAGCATCGAATGACCAAGCCGTTCAACGGAGTCATCAAACTCGACGTCCGCGATTCCACCCCGGACTGGGAGCCGTACAAGCTCAAAGAGGCTCCCGAGGGCGCACCGAACGTCCTCGTGATCTTGTACGACGACACCGGTCTGGCCGCCTGGTCGCCCTACGGCGGCCGCATCGAGATGCCAACGATGCAGAAGCTGGCCGACAACGGTCTCACCTACACCCAGTGGCACACCGCCGCGCTGTGCTCGCCTACCCGGTCGATGTTCCTGACCGGGCGCAACCACCACCAGAACCGCTGCGCCTCGATCACCGAGGGCACCATGGGCTTCCCCGGCGCCTCCGGCCGGTTGCCCGCCGAATGCGCGACGATCGGGCAGGTACTGCAGGACAACGGCTACAGCACCTTCTGGGTCGGCAAGAACCACAACGTGCCCGAGGAGGACGTGTGCTCCGGCGGGTCGAAGAGCGAGTGGCCGCTCGCCAAGGGCTTCGACCGCTTCTACGGGTTCATCGGCGGCGAGACCAACCAGTGGTACCCCGACCTCGTCGAGGACAACCGCTTCATCCAGCAGCCGTACGGCCCCGAAGACGGCTACCACCTGTCCAAGGACCTCGCCGACCAGGCCATCCGCATGCTGCGCGACCAGAACTCGTCGAATCCGTCCAAGCCCTGGTACATGTGGTGGTGCCCCGGCGCGAACCACGCGCCGCACCACTCCCCGCAGGACTACATCGAGAAGTACAAGGGCAAGTTCGACGACGGCTACGAGGCCTACCGCGAGCATGTGCTGGCGAAGATGATCGACAAGGGCATCGTCCCCGAGGGCACCGCGCTGACCCCGCTCAACCCGATGCCCGAGGACCAGGCCAACCCCGGCGATGCGGTACGCCCGTGGGACACCCTGAACGACGACGAGAAGAAGCTCTTCTCCCGGATGGCCGAGGTGTACGCCGGGTTCTCCGAATACACCGACGCGCAGGCCGGCCGGATCATCGACTACCTGGAGGAGTCCGGTCAGCTCGACAACACGCTGATCATCTACGCCGCGGACAACGGCGCCTCCGGCGAAGGTTCGCCGAACGGATCGGTCAACGAGAACAACTTCTTCAACGGCTACCCCGACTCGCTCGAGGTGAACATGAGCCACCTCGACGACCTCGGGAGCGCGGCGACCTACAACCACTACCCCACCGGGTGGGCAGTCGCCTTCTCCACGCCGTTCCAGATGTTCAAGCGCTACTCGCAGTACTCGGGCGGTACCTGCGACCCGCTGGTGATCAGCTGGCCCAAGGGGATCAAGGCCAAGGGCGAGATCCGCAACCAGTACCACCACGCGACTGACATCGTGCCGACGATCCTCGACGTCGTCGGCCTGGAAATGCCCGACACCTACCGCGGCGTCAAGCAGATTCCGGTGGCCGGCGTCTCGATGCGCTACAGCTTCGAAGAGGGTGACGCCCCGACGAAGAAGAAGCGCCAGTACTACGCCATGCTCGGCACTCGCGGCATCTGGGAGGACGGCTGGAAGGCCGCTGCGGTCCACGCGCCGATCTCCAACAAGGGACACTTCGACAAGGACCGCTGGGAGCTCTACCACGTCGATGCGGACCGCTCGGAGTCCAAGGACCTCTCGGCCGAGCACCCCGACAAGCTGGAAAAGCTGATCCAGGTGTGGTTCGCCGAGGCAGAGAAGAACGACGTGCTGCCCCTCGACGACCGGTCGGCCGTCGAAATGCTCGCCGAACCGCGCCCGCAGTCCGAGCCGCCCCGCACCCGCTACGTCTACTATCCGGACACCTCGCCGGTGCCCGAGGGCGTCGCGGCCAACATCCGCGGTCGTGACTACAAGATCCTCGCGGACGTGCGGGCCACCGAGGACTCCGAGGGCGTCCTGTTCGCCCACGGCTCCCGGTTCGGCGGGCACTCGTTGTTCATCAAAGACCACAAGCTGTACTACGTGTACAACTTCCTCGGCGTCGACGAACAGATCCTCGAATCGAAGGAACTGCCGACCGGCGACTTGACCCTCGGCGTGGAGTTCAAGCGGGAGAAGGCCGGCGAATACGGGGAATCCCTCGGAACGGCAACGCTTTACGTGGGAACCGAGGCCGTCGACTCGAAGGACCTCCGCGTCCAGGTCGGCAAGTTCACCCTCTCCGGCGACGGGCTGTGCGTCGGCTTCGACAGCGCGGATCCGGTCAGCAGCCTCTACAAGGACGAGGGCAACTTCCCCTTCACCGGGGGCGAGCTGCTGGGTGTCGGCGTCGACGTGTCCGAAGAGCAGTATCTCGACCTGGAGAAGGAGGCGGCAGCCGCCTTCGCACTCGATTGACCGCGTACGATCCGTCGGCACCCGATCCACTCCCCGGGGAATACACTCGTGCAATGGATCGGGTGCTCGGCGTAGGCCCTCAGACGCTCGGTGGTCTCGACGTTCGCTTCGCCGTCCCGGAATTCGCCGGTCTGCTGCACCGGAATCGCCTGGACGACACGCTGGCCGATGCGGTGGAGAACCATCGCGTGACGACTCTGACGGCTCCGAGCGGCTACGGAAAGACCGTTGCCGCAGCCGAGTGGGCCCGCCGAAGCGGTGACGTCGTCGCCTGGGTGTCGTTGAATCGCTACGACGACGACCCCGCAGCGCTTTCGGAAGGGATCGCGACCACGCTGCGACGCACCGCGTGGGGCATGGACCGCGACGACGTCCTCGCCGAGCTCGCCGTCGTCAACGAGGCCAGCGTCGCCGCACTGCACGCGGCCATCTGCTCGGCCGTCCGGCTCGCCGAGGTGCGCCTGGTCCTCGTCGTCGACGACATGCATCTCGCCGGCGGAGGGGTCATCGACAGCGTGCTGGGTGCGCTCGTCGAACAGGGTCCGCAGAACCTGCGACTCGTGTTGCTGGGCCGCGACCCGGACCAGCTGCGGATCTCGTCGCAGGTCCTCGCCGGCGACGCGATCCGCCTCGACAGCTCCAGCCTCCTTTTCACGCCCGAGGAGATCGGTGCCGTCGCACAGGATTTCGGCTGGACGACCGTGGACACCGAGGCCGTCGCCGAACGCACGGGCGGGTGGGCCGCTGCGGTCCGTCTCGCCATGCTGATGTCGACCTCGGAGGCGAACTCGCTCAGCTCCCGGCCGCCGGCCCGCACGGACGACCTGTTGCTGTCGATCATCGCCGACGATGTCCTGGACAGCCTGCCCAAGGATCTCGCCGCGTTCGTCCTCGACGCCACGACCGTCTCCGACATCGACGAGCACCTGGCCATCGGCCTCACCGGGCGCGACGACGCCCTGACGGTGCTCGAGCGGTGCCGTCGGCGAGGACTGTTCCTCGAGCGATTCGGCGACGGCGCCGTCCAGCAGTACCGGTGGCACGACGTCTTCGCGAGCCGGTGCCGCCAGCTCGTCGCCCTGCGCGACGCCGGACATTCCCGCGGACTCCATCGCCGGGCCGCGGAGCTGCTGGCCGACAAGGATCCGCTGCGCGCCGTCGACGAGGCACTCGTGGCCGGCGACCCCGAACTGGCGTGCCGGATACTCGTCGACTCGTGGGTGCTGCTGCTCGCCGGACGGGCCGAGGAGTCACCGGACCGGGTGATCGCGCGACTCCCCGAGCCGTTCGCCACCCGGCCCGATGTTCTCGCCGTCACCGCATGCGCGGTCGACATGGCCGGCCGCCGCACCGAAGGACAGGCCCTTCTCGACTCGATCGAACGGACCGGCCCCCGATCCCACGAGGACGCCGGCGATTCCTGGCGCGGCGCGTTGACCAACGCGTGCGCCCGCCTCTTCCTCTGCGACAAGCGCACCGAGCTGATCGAAGCACTGGGCGCAGCCCACGAACACCTGGCCCATGCCCGCAGCCTCGGCCCGGCGCGGTACGCGGCCGTCCAGCTGCTGCTGGGACGAATTCACCTGACGCTCAGATACGAAGTCCCCGAAGGCATCTCGTTGCTGAAATCGGCCGAATGGCACGCCAAGGAAGCGGGCGAACCGACGCTCTGCCGACGCGCGGCCGGCCTGCTCTCCTTTTGCTATGCGTTCACCGGCGACTTCGAGGCGGCGCGCGAGGTGCTGGCCCGTATCCAGAGTGTGGAGGGCACGACCGACGATTGGTCGACCCAGCTCGGCGTCCCAGAAGTCACGGCGCGCGGATGGATCGCCTATTGGACCGGCGACTTCGCCACCGCCCGCGAAGCATTCGGCAAGGCGATCGATTCCCGCACCGAGGCCGCGGGTTTCAGCAGCATCGCCCGGCAGTACCTCGCGACCATCGCGGCGATCGACGGCGGGCCCCGCGACCGGCGCGACGCGGTGGCGGTGGTACGCCAGATACCGGATCGGGAAGTGCGCGGGGTTCCGTGGGAGCTGTACCGGACCGTGGCCTTCGCTAAGCTCGCCGAGGCCGACGGTGATCACGAACGCGCCGGATCGCTGGTCCGGAGCATTCGCAACGATCTCCGTGAGGCCCCGGCGGCGGCGACCGCCGCGGTCGAGCTGATCCGCCGCCACGTCGGCAAGCACGCAGCTGCCGCCATCGTGAAGCAGTTGGCACCGCTGCCCATGGCCCACTACGTACGAGCCTCGCTGCTGGTCACGTCCGCGCTGATCCACCGCTCCGACGGCGACTACGGTGCGGCGCACGAGGTGCTGGAGCGAGCACTGGACGTCGCCGCGCCCACCGGGGTGACCAGGCCGTTCCTCGAACCGGATCCGGCCTTGGCCGATCTGCTCGCCGAGCACAGCCGGTGGGGCACCAACCACACGTCGTTCATCGCCGACCTGCGCGCGCCGGCCCACGCCGTCGACGGCCTGACCCTGCGCGAGCAGCAGATCGTCGGCTTCCTCCGCACCTCGATGACGATGACCGAGATCGCCGCCGAACTCGGACTGTCGGTCAACACGATCAAGACCCATACCCGGATGCTGTACCGCAAGCTCGGCGTCGGCAATCGCCGCGACGCGGTGGCCGCGGTGGCGAACCGCAGGTAGCCGGGTCGGCATACACTAGAGCGCGCAGCGAAAACCGAGGTGCGAGGTCGCCGAATCGTCCGACTGCGCCGAGCGTGCCGCCGGCCGATATCGTCGGCAGTATTCCGGCGCGCAGATGAAGGACCCGCCTTTGGTCACCCGCATGACCTGCGGGTCGACGGTCGGGGCCAGCAGGTCGGGCCGGCCGTCGGCGCTGACGTGCTGATCGCCCGGGACGACGTGACGCGGCGCGTAGGCGTCGGAGGTCCGCTCCCACACGTTGCCGATCATGTCGTAGAGCCCGTATCCGTTGGCCGGGTACGCCCCGACCGGCGAGGTGCCTCCCCAGCCGGTGGACTCGTAGGGGAAGTTGCCCAGCCAGGTGTTGGCCATGACCTTCCCGTCCGGGAACAGGTCGTCGCCCCAAGCGAATTCGAGGCCGTCCACTCCGCCACGAGCGGCGAACTCCCACTCGGTCTCGGTGGGCAGCCGCCGGCCGGCCCACTCGGCGTAGGCGGCGGCATCGCGGTAGGCGACCTGGACGACCGGGTGATCGCCGCGGCCCTCGATCGACGAGTCCGGGCCTTCCGGGTTGCGCCAACTGGCTCCGGGCTCCCAGCGCCACCATTGACGCCAGTCGCCGAGGTTCACCGGCCCGGCCGTCTTCGTGAACACCAGCGCACCGGGCACCAGGTCGGCGGGGTCGGCACCGGGGAACTGAGCCGGATCCACTTCCTCCTCGGCCACCGTGACGTAGCCGGTGTCGGCGACGAACTCGGCGAACTGGTCGTTGGTCACCAGGTGGCGCTCGATGCTGAAGGGCTCGACCGTGCGCTCGTGTACCGGGCGCTCTTCCGGGTAGTGGGCGTCGGAGCCCATGTGAAAAGTGCCGCCGGGGATCTCGACGAGTTCGGTGAGGTTCACGCGCCCAAGGCTAGTGGCGAAACGACGGCGCACGGCGCAAACATCATCAGTCCGGGGTGAGTCACGCCCACCCCGTGCCGTACCTCGACGCCGACGGCCAGGAGGCGGCGCGTTTCTACTCCGGTACGCCACCGCGATACCATCACGTTTGCGGGTCGCACGGCCCGCAACGCCCCCTTACCTCAGTTGGCTAGAGGGTCCGCCTTGTAAGCGGAACGTCGTCGGTTCGATCCCGACAGGGGGCTCTCGATCACGAACTGTCGGTTGCCACCCCTAGCCTGTCGGCATGGGACACTGCCAATGCTGTGGAGCCGAATTGGTACGGCGCCACCAGACGAAGTTCTGCAGCAACGCGTGCCAGCGAGAGCTCGACCGTCGCAGAAAGACCGAACTGTGGCTCGCCGGGGACCTCACGACGCAACCGGATTCCCGGAGACGTCACTTCATTCGGCTGCATCTGCTGGACGCGCAGAGTGGTCGCTGCGCGCAATGCGGCATCACCAACCATTGGAACGGGAGCGAACTTATCTTCGTACTCGACCACGTCGATGGGGACTCCACGAACAATCGGCGCGAGAACCTACGTCTGGTGTGCCCCAACTGTGACTCGCAGTTGCCGACCTATAAGTCCAGAAACCGTGGCAACGGCCGCGCCTGGCGTCGCCGTCGGTATGCCGATGGGAAGTCCTACTGACTGCGGCACCACCGGGCACGCCGGTTGCGCACCCGATGGGTAGAATCGTCGTCGAATCATCCAGGGAGAAATGAAGAGGACATCATGCCCCCGAAGACCGCCGATCTGAACGACGACGAGTTGGAGCCCGTGGCCGACGAGACCGCCACCTCCGCCCGCCGAGTCGTCGCGGCGTACGCGACCGATGCCGACGAATGCCGGATGCTGTTGTCGATGCTGGGGATCGCACCGGGCGAAACCGCCTGAGCCGGTCATGACCGCCCCAACGCCGCAAGCCGAGTTCGTGGTGGTCGCCAATCGACTGCCCGTCGACAAAGAAGTCCTTCCCGACGGCTCGGTGCGCTGGAAGCGCAGCCCCGGCGGGCTGGTCACCGCTCTCGAACCGATTCTGCGCAACCACACCGGCGCATGGGTCGGGTGGTCGGGAGTGCCCGACTCCGACGACAACCCCGACATCGAGGGGCTCACCGTCCGCGCTGTCCCGTTGAGCAGCACCGAGATCGCCGAGTACTACGAGGGTTTCTCCAACGCGACCCTGTGGCCGCTGTATCACGACGTCATCGCCAAGCCCGAGTACCACCGCGAGTGGTGGAACACCTACGTCGCCATCAACGAACGGTTCGCGAAGGCCACCGCTGAGACGGCTGGGCGCGGGGCACTCGTCTGGGTCCAGGATTATCAGCTGCAACTCGTGCCAAAGATGCTGCGCGAATTGCGCCCCGACCTGAAGATCGGGTTCTTCCTGCACATCCCGTTTCCGCCGGTCGAGCTGTTCATGCAGCTACCGTGGCGGGCGGAGATCGTCGATGGCCTGCTCGGCGCCGACCTCATCGGCTTCCATCTGCCCGACGGCGCGGAGAACTTCCTCTACCTCGCGAATCGGCTGGGCGGCCACGACGCGTCCCGACGGTCGGTGGGCGTGCGATCGCGCTTCGGCTCGGTCGAGGTCGACGGCCGGGTGGCCAAGGTCGGGGCCTTCCCCATCTCCATCGCGTCCGGAGAGATCGACGCCGCGTCGAAGTCGCAGGAGATCCGCAAACGCGCGCGCGAAATCCGCAAAGAACTCGGCAGTCCCACCACGATCCTGCTCGGCGTCGACCGCCTCGACTACACGAAGGGCATCGACGTCCGCCTCAAGGCCGTATCGGAACTGTTGGCCGAGAACCGGCTCGATCCGCATGAGACGGTGATGGTGCAGCTGGCCACCCCCAGCCGCGAACGCGTCGAGTCGTACGTGGCGATGCGTTCGGAGATCGAGCAGCTCGTCGGTCACATCAACGGCACGTTCGCCGAGGTCGGCCAGCCGGTGGTCCAGTACCTGAACCGGCCGATCCCCCGCGACGAACTCCTCGCCTTCTTCGTCGCCGCCGACGTCATGCTCGTGACGCCGCTGCGCGACGGCATGAACCTCGTCGCCAAGGAGTACGTCGCCTGCCGCAGCGACCTGGGCGGTGCCCTGGTGCTGTCGGAGTTCACCGGCGCAGCGGCCGAACTCAAGCAGGCCTATCAGGCCAATCCGTACGACATGGAGGGTGTGAAAGCCGCGATCGAAGCCGCGGTGAAGCAGCCCGAAGCCGACGGTCGCGCCCGGATGCGCGCGCTGCGGCGGCAAGTCCTCACCCACGACGTGGAGAAGTGGGCGAAGAGCTTCCTCGACACGCTGCGCGACACCGACGGCCGATGACGCACGGCATGGCCGGACTACCCGACGAGTTGACCGCGGCGCTGCGCGCCTTCGCCGCGCTGCCGAGCGTCGTGGTCGGCTCCGATTTCGACGGCTGCCTGGCCCCGATCGTCTCCCACCCCGCCGACGCGCGACCGGACCCCGCCGCGGTCGACGCCCTCGTCGACCTGGCCGCGCTGCCGGATACCGCCATCGCCGTCGTCTCCGGGCGCGCGCGCGACGATCTCGCCGAACGGCTCACCCCCGCTGCTCTCGCCCGCCTGGCCGCGCTGCCGGACCCGGCGTCGGCCACCCTCGTCGGCAGCCACGGCTCCGAATTCGACAACGGATTCTCGTCGCCGATCACCGACGAGCAGCAGAAGCTGCTGGCCGGCCTGGTAACGGAGCTGGAAGCGATCGCGGCCCGCTTCCCCGGCGCCATGGTGGAAACGAAACCGGCCAGCACGGTGCTGCACGTCCGCAATGTGGACGCGGCGGCCGACGCCGAATCGGCGCTGGAGGAAGCCCGCCGAGGACCCGCCGCCCGCCCTGGGGTGCACGCCACCGAGGGCAAGGCGGTGCTGGAACTGGCCGTCATCGAGACGAGCAAAGGCCACGCGCTCGATCTGCTGCGCGAGCGGACCGGGGCCGACGCCGTGCTGTACCTCGGCGACGACGTGACCGATGAGAAGGCCTTCGGCCACCTTCGCGGCGCCGACGACGTCGCCATCAAAGTCGGCGACGGCGCGACGCTGGCGCGCTACCGCATCGCCGGGCCAGAACTGGTCGGGGCGGTGCTGCGCGCCGTAGCGGACTTCCGCCGGGCCTAGCCGCCCCGTATCGACCAGCCGCTCGCGCGACCGGCACGCACAGGATTATTCGGCGAGCGAGGTGATCGGGTCGGCGTAGATCACCGACAGAGCGACGACGACCGCCGCCGCCTCCTGGACGCCCAGCCCGAACTGCGTCGGGGTCAGCTCCAGTCGGTGCGGCAGGTGTCGCGCCTCGTCGAACGCCGCCTGGACGGGTGCCAGCCCTCGTGGGTGCTCGGCGAAGGCATCACCCGCGACGATGATCGCGTCGGGGTTGAGGGCGTCGCCGATGGTCGCGATCGCCTCCCCCAGCGCACGGGCCCGCTCGTCGAGGAGTTCGGAGGAATCGACCGCGAGCCCGTGGCGCTGCGCGGCCTCGTGGAGCACTGCACTGCCGATGACCTGCTGCAACCCGACGCCGTCGGTATCGCCGGCGAACCGCGGGGCGCGCACGGGAATGTGGGCGACGGTGCCCGCCCCCGTGCGCGGAACGTGGACGTGACCGTCGACGGTCAGCGCCATGCCGACGGTCTCGCGCGCGTACCAGTAGACCGACGACCGCCCGGGTGCCCGCAGGTCTGGAGAGGCCGACGGCGCCAGCACCAGCTCGGCCGCCGCCATCGCCTGCACGTGCTCGCACACCGAAACCGGCAGCCCCAGCACTTCGTGCACGATCTTCCCGACGGGCGCGGAGCGCCAGCCCCGGACCGGGTGGTCAACGGTCCCGGTCGTCTCGTCGACGTCACCGCCCACCGCGACGCCGGCCCAACAGAATCGTCGACCGGAGAACCGGCCGACCAGCTCGCGCAGCGCGCCGGCCAGCTCGGCCACGGCCTCTTCGGCACCACCCGCGGGAGTCAGGACCGCATGGCTGTACAGCGTCCGGCCGGACAGATCGGCGACGGCCAGCAGGGTGCGGCGGGCACCGATGTGCATGGCCGCGACCGCCAGCCCGTCGTGATTGAGGGCCAGCGGCACCTTGGGGCGGCCGATGCCGCCGCCGTCGACGAGATCCGGCCGCTCGACGACCAGACCCGCCTGGGTGAGCGCGTGGACCTGGCGGTTGACCGTCGCCGTGGAGAGGTCGGTGCTGCTCGCGAGGCGGTCGCGCGTGACGGGACCCGCGTTTCGGACGCGCGCGAATACCACCGCCGCCGGCGACGTGCCCACGCGCAACGCCGCCGGCACCACCCCGGTGGTCGGTCCCATGGGGCTGAACTTAGCAGCGCCGACACGCTCGGCGCGGGATAGCACGCACACGGATCGCAAACACTCGTGAGTTGCGCGCCCCGCAGTCCATGGCATAGACCGAAACCATGACTGCTACCCAGGAAACAGCCGCCCAACGCCGCGTCGCCGTCGTCACCGGAGCAAGCTCCGGCATCGGTGAGGCCACCGCCCGCGCCCTGGCCGCGGACGGCTACCTGGTCGTCGTCGGCGCCCGCCGCCTCGATCGCATCACCGCCCTCGCCGAGGAGATCGGCGGCATCGGCCGCGCCCTCGACGTGACGGACCCGGAATCGGTCGCCGCGTTCGTCGCCGACCTCGACCGGGTCGACGTGCTGGTCAACAACGCCGGCGGCGCCAAGGGGCTGGCGCCGGTCGCCGAGGCGGTCGAAGAGGACTGGCGATGGATGTGGGAGACCAACGTCATCGGGACGATGCGGATCACCAAGGCCCTGCTACCCGCGCTGGAGGCGTCCGGCGACGGACTCGTCGTGACGGTGACGTCGGTCGCCGCGCTCGAAGCCTATGACAACGGTGCCGGGTACACCGCGGCCAAGCATGCGCAGGCGCTCGTACACCGGACGTTGCGCCTGGAATTGCTGGGCAAGCCGATCCGGCTGACCGAGATCGCACCGGGTCTGGTGGAGACCGAGTTCTCGGTGGTGCGGTTCGACGGCGATCAAGAGCGCGCCGATGCCGTCTACGAGGGCTTGACCCCGTTGGTGGCCGACGACGTCGCCGAGGTGATCGCGTTCGCGGCCTCCCGCCCACCGCACGTGAACCTCGACCAGATCGTCATCAAGCCGCGCGACCAGGCCACCGCCCGCCGCAACATCAAGACGGGCTAGCGCGCCGCACCCGTCGGGTCAGCGCCCGATCAGCGGGGTGTGTTTCGCGCCGCCGGCTAGATGCTCGGCGTGCGATTTGAGGCTCGCGGCCATCTCGTCGAATCCGCGTCGCAGATCCTTGCCGAGCAACGCCGAGACGACCGGCGACAACGGGCCGTCGATCTGGAAGTGCGATGCGTAGTGGCAGGTCCCCGGACCCGACGGCGTGACGCTCTGCTCGCGCACACTGCGCAGCAGACCGAGCGGCGCCGGCTTCATCGAGTAGCTGAACGCACGGCCGGGGTCGACGCGATTGATGAACTCGCGCTGGCGGCGCAGCTTGCCGCCGCGCAGTGCGACATCCATGTCGATCGGCGCGCCCGGTTCCAGCCGGGACGAGGCGCGGGGGACGAACGGATTCCACTGGCCGTAGTTGTCGAAGTCGGTGAGTACGGCCCACACCGTCGCCGCGGGGGCGGCGATCTCCACTGAATGTTCGAGGACGAAGCTCACCGTCCAAGCGTAGCCCGCTACCGCGGTTGCGCGGGAGCCCTCGACGGGACCGCGGGAGCGCCGGAGGGCGTGGCCGGGGCCGACCGCACCGGCACGTCGTTGCGGATCGCCGACAGCCGCTGCCACTGCGGCCAGCTGTAGGTCCAGTCGAAGATGTCCCCGTCGCTCTCCGAAAGCGGTATCCGGGTTCCGGTGACCTCGACCGGATCGCCGTACAGCGCGGTGTGGAAGTACCGTTCGGCGTTCGCCAGCGACAGGTTGATGCATCCGTTGGTCACGTTCGACGACCCCTGCACGCCGACCGTCTCCGGATTGGCGTGGATGAACTCGCCGTTGTTGGAGATGCGCACGGCCCAGCGTTCGCGGATCCGGAAGTACCCGGCGGCCGGGTTGGTCATGTAGAAGTCCGCCCACTTCTCGGTGACGACGTGGATGCCGGAGCGGGTCACGTTGCGATCCAGATCGCCGGTGCCGTAGCTGCACGGGAGCGTCATGATCGGTGCGCCGTCCCGCACGACGACGATCTGGTGCGAGTTCGCATCCGCCTTGACGATCTGCGAGCGCGCGATCGCGAAATCGACGGTGACGTCGCTGTCGCCGAAGACCCCGTCGCCGCAGTCGACGCCGTAGAGCTTCGCCGAGACGTGCACCTTGGTACCCGGCTTGAAGTATTCGCGCGGACGCCAGTGCACCCGCGACCCGTTGTCCTCTCCGAGCCAGCCCCACGCGCCCTCGGTCGGCGGATCCGTCGTGACGGTCAGGGCCTTCTCGACGGTCTCCTTGTCGGTGACGGTCCGGTTGAACTTGAGGATGACAGGCGCGGCGATCCCCACCTCCTGGCCGTCGCCGATGTTCACGGTCATCTCGGCGATCGCCTTGGGCGTCAGCGTGACGACGGTTCCGCTCAGCTCGACGCCGACCCGGTCGTACCCGGTGGCGCTGCCCGACCAGGTGTACGTCTTGCCGTAGCCCAGCGGCCCCGCGACGGTGAACGTCGACCGGTCGTCGGACATACTGCCCGTCACCGCTTTGCCGTCCGGGCGCAGGAGCTTCACATCGGGATTCAGCACACCGTCGCGAACCGTGACGGCCACTTTCTCGGTCGGGTTGATCGGTTCTTTTCCGGCCGAGTAGTCGACCTTGACGGTCGGCTCCCGCGGACCCTCCGGCCGATCATCGGACCGCGTGCAGGCGGCGACGGCCGCTCCGACCACTCCCACTCCGGCCGCGGCGAGCACGGTGCGGCGATTCGGTTGCCGCCCGGTCGGCCGGCGACCTGGATCAGACATTGACTGGCTCACTGACGCCAGCGTAGTGACGGTTTCTGAACATCGCCTGTCACGGCCGGGCGATCAGAAGCCGTCGAGCACCGCTGCCGTCTGCGACAGACCCAGCCGCGTCGCACCGGCCGCGATCAGTTCGGCGGCGAAGGCGGCGTCGCGGATCCCGCCGCTCGCCTTGATTCCGGCGCTGCCGCCGACCGCGTCGGCCATCAGCGCGACGGCCTCCACGCTGGCCCCGCCCGCCGGGTGGAAACCGGTGGACGTCTTGACCATCCCCGCCCCGGCCGCCACCGCCTGCTCGCAAACGCGCTGCAGTGCGTCCGGGCCGGCGTCGCGCAGCAGCACGGCCGACTCGACGATCACCTTCAGCAGCGCGTCGTCGCCGATGGCCTGCGCGACGGTCACGACATCGGCGAACACCTCGTCGTAGCGGCCGTCGACTGCTGCACCGATGTCGATCACCATGTCGACCTCCTGTGCGCCGTGGTCAACCGCCATGCGGGCTTCGGCGGCTTTGACAAGGGCGTGGTGCTTGCCCGACGGGAAGCCGGCGACCACGGCCAGTCGCTGGTCGCCGGTACTGATCGGCAACATCGACGGCGACAGGCATACTGCATAGACGCCCAGGTCCGCGGCTTCGGCGACCGTCGCTTCCGCGTCGGAGCGGGTCGCCTCCGGCTTGAGCAACGTGTGGTCGACGAGCTGCGCGACATGCGCCCGGGTGAGGTCGTGTGCGGTCATGCTGGCCAGCTTGACACACTGGACGGGTGCATCCTGACACCGCCGCCGACGACCGCCGTTTCATCCTGACCCTCGGATGCCCGGACGAGACGGGCATCGTGGCGCGGATCGCCGGGTTCCTCGCCGACGCCGGCGCATGGATCACCGAGGCCGCCTACCACTCCGACGCCGACTCCAACTGGTTCTTCACCAGGCAGGCCGTGCGCGCCGATTCCGTCGGCTGCGGTATCGACGAGTTGCGCCAGCGGTTCGCCGCCCTGGCCGCCGAGCAGTTCCACCCGGACACCGAATGGCGTCTCACCGATTCCGGCACACGGAAGAAGGTGGTGCTCCTGGTGAGTAAGGAGAGCCACTGCCTGATCGACCTGCTCGGACGGGCGAGTCGCGGCGAGTTCCCCGGTGAGATCGCCGCCGTCATCGGCAACCACTCGGCTCTCGGCGATCTGACCGAGCGGTTCGGCGTGCCGTTCCACCTGGTCCCCTTCGACGGAGCCGGCGCCTCGCGGGATTCGGTGAAGGCCGAGGCCTTCGAGCGCGTCGCGGCGATCGTCGACGAGCACGACCCGGATGCGATCGTCCTGGCGCGGTTCATGCAGATCCTGCCCGCCGAGCTGTGCGAGCGCTGGGCGCGCCGCGCGATCAACATCCACCACAGTTTCCTGCCCAGTTTCGTCGGGGCCCGCCCCTACCATCAGGCCTTCGCGCGCGGCGTGAAGCTCATCGGCGCAACCTGCCACTACGTCACCGCCGACCTGGACGCCGGGCCCATCATCGAGCAGGACGTCATCCGCGTCGACCACAGCGATAATGTCGCCGACATGGTGCGGCAAGGGCGCGACATCGAGACGCTGGTGCTGGCCCGCGGCGTGCGCTGGCACCTCGAGGACCGCGTGCTGGTGCACGGCGACAAGACCGTCGTCTTCGACTAGGCCACCGATTCGCCGAGTGGGCACCTCACCTTTGCCGAGTGGGCAGCTACTCACCCAGCAAGACCGGCCTGCGATGGTCTCGATACGCCCGCTCGGCTAGCGCCTCGCCGGGCACTCGACCACCGAATAGACGCCGACTGGGCACCCCACCCTTGCCGAGTGGGCAGCTACTCACCCAGCAAGACCGGCCTGCGATGGTCTCGATACGCCCACTCGGCTAGCGCCTCGCCGGGCACTCGACCACCGAATAGACGCCGAGTGGGCACCACACCTTCGTCGACTGGGCACCCTACCCTTGCCGAGTGGGCAGCTACTCACCCAGCAAGACCGGCCTGCGATGGTCTCGATACGCCCACTCGGCTAGCGCCTCGCCGGGCACTCGACCACCATTCAACGCCGCGTGAATCAGCCAGCCGCTGTCGTGACTTCGGCGCAGTCGGTGCGCGGGCGGACAAGATTCTCGTCGACGGTGATGTCGGAGCCGTTGACCGCGAATTCGATGCCTCCGCTGCCGCGCATGCCCAGCTTCGACAGCGACAGGTTCCGCATCGTCGACCCGAAGGTGGCGGTCGTGACTTCGTCGACGATGTTCTGTGCGAAGTCCGGCGGGATGCCGAAGCCGACGACGTCGGCCCGGACGACCTCGAAGTAGGCCTTCCCGTCACGGACGCCGGGACGCAGGGTCACCGTCACCGGTACCGGGATGATCACGGCGGTCACGGTCGTGGCGACATCGAAGGTGCCGTCGGCGTTGCCGCTGATCCGTTCGATCTGTCCGGGTCCGCCAGCGCCGCCGGCACCGCCCGGGGGTGAACCCAGCATGCCGCCGCCCTCCTGGGCCGATTTCACGACCTGGTCGAAGGGCACGTACCCCGTCCCGGTGATCTTTCCGATCGTCGAGGCCTCACCGGTGCTGCGGATGTCCTCGACGCGCAGATCCAGCTCGCCCTCCGAGTCGCCGTCGCCGGTCGAGTTGACCTGGACGAACGGGATCTCCTTGCTCCAGGCCTGCAGCAGCATCGGCTTGCCGCTGAGACTGACCTTCGTCGGCGCTCCGGTGATCGAGGCGAACGCCTTGCTGAGACAGCTGGTCACCTGGTGGCGCAGATACAACTCCGAACCACCCAGTCCCACGACGGCCAGCACGAGCGCCGCGACCAGGCCGATCGTCACCCAGCGCTTGGTGTTGCGTCGCGAGGGAGCCTCCTTGGTGACCGCGGATTTGTGCGGTCGCACGGCTGGACCCGAATCGGGTGCCGGCGTCGGATCCTGCGAAGCCACCGACTCGGTGGGCGCCTCCGATCCCCTCGCCTTCGTCGGCCATTCGCTCGGCGGTTCGCCTGCAGCGGTCCATTCGTCGTCATTGGTCACTGGCCCCGTCTCCTATCGATCGCTCGGGGTCGTCGGTCCGCCGGGATGGGCGAAGTCGCGTCGGTTCGCCCGCATTCCCAGCGCTTCACGAGCCGTCGCCACCCTGGCCGGGTCGATGGTATGGACCCCCAGTGCCGGCGACTCGCCGTATTCGTCGTCCACCACGCTACCGAACGGATCGATCAGGCGGCTGCGACCGATTCCCGTCGGCGCCTGTTGTCCGCCGTCGGGGGGCGGCGCCTGGTCGACCGCGACGACGTAGGCTCCCGAATCGAGTGCCCTCGCTGCGGTCAGCGTGCGCCACTGCTCGACCTTCCCCGGACCGGCGCCCCACGACGTCGGAACGGCGATCACCTCGGCGCCCGCGTCGGCCAGCACGCCGAACAGTTCCGGGAACCGGATGTCGTAGCAGGTCGCCACGCCCAGCCTCGTCGACGTGCCGTCCGCCAGCGGCAGGTCGACGACGAGCGCGGACGATCCCGCCTCGACCGTCGCGGATTCGGCGAAACCGAACGCGTCGTAGAGATGGATCTTGTCGTAGCCGCTCAATGCGCCCTCGCGGTCGGCGACGACGACGGTGTTGCGCACGCGCGCGTTCGCGGTATCGTCCGAGCCGGGCGTGAACATGCCGGCGACGACGGCGATCCCGTGCTGGCGGGCCACGTCCCGCACACCGGCCGCCCACGGGCCGTCGAGCGGTTGGGCGATGCCGCGCAGCGGCACTCCGAACCGGCACATGGTCGCCTCCGGGAACACGACGAGGTCGGCTCCGCCGTCGGCGGCGAGCGCGACCCGCTCGGCGAGCAATTCCAGGTTCGCGGCCGGGTCGGTCCCGGCCGTGATCTGTGCCATCGCTACGCGCATGGCGACCAGCCTAGTCAGAGGTTCTTGTCGATCCAGTCCTTCGCGTACTCCGCCTCGGCGCGGAAAAGGTCGACGAGATTCACCAGCATGAGCTGCTCGAGCTTGCTGTTGACGAACGGGACGAAGACCTTGACCTCGGTGGTTTTGCGAATGGTGCAGCCGGTGTCGGTGGCGAAGAGTTCCTGCACGCCGTTGAGGCTGCCCGGACCCGCGGGGATCGACGCGTTGTAGCTGCCGGACGTGACATCGTCGGGGTGGAAGACGCCGAACGACTCTTCGCGGGTGATGATCATGTCTTTCATCATCACGGTCTGCGCGAGCGGGGGCAGTTGGTCGCGACCGATGGTCTGCTTGAGCACCACGCGCATCCCGACGGAGGGGTCGGCGGTGAAGTCGGCGACCTCGCAGTGCGGCGAGAGCATCTGGAACCCCGCCATCATGTCGTCCCAGTACTGCCGTTCCATCTGTGCCTGGTAGAGCTTTTCGGCGGGCTGCGGGTAGCGGGCCGAATAGCTGAGCCGTCGTGCCATGACGGTCAGGCTACCGTTAGCGGTTGCCCGCTTCCCAATTGAGCGTCTCGTCGCGCTCCGCGTCGAGCAGCGCGATGAGCTGCTCGCCGATCGCCTTCTCGATCTTTCCGCCCACCAGCGGAATGCCGACGGACACCGACGCGGTGTAGCGAGTGGTGGACGGATCACCGCTGCTCACCTGGGTTCCGCTCACCTTGGCCGGCGCACCCTCGACGGTGGCCTCCAGATCGCCGGTGATCTCGTTGCCCACGCGCCGCAGGACCGTCCGGCGCGGAATGACCAGGTCGCCCGAGCGGATCTTGGTGACGATCGACGGCAGCTTCCCCTCGTCGACGACCTGCTTACACACGACCGTCACGGTGTCGCCGGTAACGTCGAAGGATTCCAGCACGCCCTTGTCGCGATTGATCGCGGTGAGCAGGTCGCGCCAATACTTCTCGCTGGTGACGACCTCCCACAGACGTTCGGTGCCGAACGGGAAGGAGACGGTGTGCTCCAGATTCGTTGCCATGGGCTCTATCCCATCACAACCGGGACCGGTTCACCGTGTGCGCTAGCGTCTTATCCGTGAGCTCCCCGATCATCGCCGACCTGACGACGCTGCGACTCGGCGGACCCGCCCGCGAAGTCATCGAAACAACCACCACCGAAGCCATGGAGGAGGCGCTGACGCGCGCCGACGATGCCGGTGACGCGGTGCTGGTCGTCGGTGGCGGGTCCAACCTCGTCGTCGCCGACGAGGGATTCGACGGTGTAGTCGTGCGAATCGGGTCGGACACGGTGGAGTTCGGTACCGACGACGACCGGCCGTTCGTGACCGCCGACGCCGGGGTCACGTGGGACGCGTTGGTCGCGCGCACCATCGCCGAGGGTTTCGGCGGGTTGGAGTGCCTGTCGGGGATTCCGGGATCGACGGGCGCGACCCCCGTGCAGAACGTCGGCGCGTACGGCGTGGAGATCGCCGACGCGCTGCGTGCCGTCGAGATCTACGACCGCGCGGCCCGCAGCCTCGTTTGGCACGAACCGCGGGACCTGGACCTGCGCTACCGGCACTCCAACCTGAAGTTCCGCGACGACCGCATCGTCACCCGCGTCTCGCTGTGGCTGCGGCCCGGCGGGGTGTCGGCGCCGTTGACCTACCGGGAGCTGGCGCGAGAACTGCGCCGCGACGACGGCCAGACCGCGGCCGCCGACGACGTGCGCGAGGCCGTTCTGCGCCTGCGCCGGTCGAAAGGCATGGTCCTCGACGCCGACGATCCGGACACCTACAGCGCCGGATCCTTCTTCACGAACCCCATCGTCTCGGCCCGCGAGATCGCGGCTGTGATCGCACAGATCGCCGTCGTCGTCGGACCCGAGGTCGTCATTCCCCAGTTCGCGTCCGGTGAGGACACCAAGCTTTCGGCCGGATGGCTGATCGAGCGCGCCGGTTTCACCAAGGGCTACCCCGGTCCGGACGCGCCCGTCCGCCTGTCGACCAAACACACGCTCGCACTGACCAATCGGGGCTCGGCGACGACCGCCGACCTGCTGGCGCTGGCGCGCGAAGTCCGCGACGGCGTGCATGCCCGGTTCGGGGTCGCGCTGACCCCGGAACCGGTCTTCGTCAACTGCCGTCTGTAGCGCTGTCGGCGGGCTTCGCCTGCGCCTGCTCGGCAGGAGCCTGCGCGACGGCCGGCTTGGCCGCCGGCTTCTTGGCAGCCGCCTTCTTCGCGGGCGTCTTGGTCGCCGCCTTCTTCGCGGGCGTCTTGGTCGCCGCGGCCTTCTTCGCGGGAGCCTTCTTGGCGGGAGCCTTCTTCGCCGGGGCCTGGGCACCCAGGCCGACCGCTTCGTCGACGACCTCGTTGAAGGCGTCAGAGGCCTCGATGCTCAACATGTGCCCGATGTCGTCGAGGACGACGTGGCGCCGCAGCGCGCCGACCCGCTCGAGGATGTCGGCGATCTCCTGCGAGTGGACCGGGGGCAGCAGCCTGTCCTCGGTCCCGACGATCACGGTCGTCGGAACGGTCAGCGCCGCCGTGCCGGTACGCACGTCGAAGCCGACCATGCCGCTGCCCAGCAGGCCGCGGGCCAGCGGCGAGCAGGCGCGCACCATCTCGTCGACGAAGGCGACGTGTGCGCCACGCGCGTTCTCCGACATGGTGATGTAGCGCGCGACGCGCGGGCCTTCCTTGGTCGCCGGCAGCGGCAGCGGCGTGCTGGCGAACAGGACGCCGGTGATGTGCTCGAACGGCTTGGTGTAGGCCGGGCGGTCGTCCTGGAACAGCCGGTGGCGGCCGAGGATGTCGGTCGCGGCGGTGGACTGGAGGACGACGGCGGAGATGCGCTCGTTCACCTCGTCGGCATGCTGGTCGGCCCACGCCTGGATCGTGATGCCGCCGAGGCTGTGACCGATCAGGACCGCCTTGCGGCCGGGCGGGACCGAAGCGGCGAGAACCGCCTCGAGGTCCGACCCGAGAAGCGCCGCCGTCGGCCGGGCGCTGCCCAGCCTGGACTCGCCATGCCCGCGCTGGTCGTAGGCGACGATGGTGCGCTTGCCGAGGAGATGGTTGATCTGCGGATTCCAGTAGGCGGTGTTGCAGGTCCAGCCGTGGACGAGCACCACGATGTCGGAGGTGTCCCCCGGGTCGCTCGCCGGGTAGGTCAGCACGTTCAGCTCCGCCCCGTCGGCGGTGTGCACGTGACTGCGGTAGGGGGCGGCGGGCGGGGTGGCCAGGGCCGGGTCGGGTACGTCGTGCGGAACCGGCGCCCCGCGGAGCGCCTCGACGATCGTGCCGCCGAGAAGACGGGTGACGCCGGCTGCCACGCCACCGCCGCCGATGAGTGCGGCCGCAGCGATTACACGGGAGAACTTCATGCCTCAATCCTGCTCTGCGCCCGATTGGGCCGAACCACCGGGGGTATCGGATTCGAGGATCTTGGTGACCTCGGCCAGCGCGTTGGAGATCTCGCGGTCCAGCGCCTTGGTGAAGGTGCTGTCCACGATCTCGTGGGCAAGGGGTCGTACCCGGCGGATCAGCTCGGAAATCTGACCGACCTGCACGTCGTCGAGCCCGAGCAGGCGCTCGTCGACGAACCGTTCGGTGATGATCGAAACGAAGCTGTGGGCGACGTCCTCGAGATCCCCCTGCACGCGCAGCCACCGGTCCAGCAGAACGTCGATGTCGACGCCGCCCTTCACGAGCGCCTCGGCACCTTCGAGGAGTTCGGGGTTGGTCACCGCGAAGCCGGCGCCCTCTTTGGCCAGCAGGCCGAGCTTCTGGCTGAGCGCGATGGTCTTGTCGCTGGCGCCCAGCGACTTGCGCAGCTCGGCGATGGTGATCGTCGCGGCGCGTTTGAACGTCTGGAACCGGCTCCGCTTGGTGCTCCCGCGCAGCACGTGCTCGACGGTCATACCGTGGTGCGCGGCCGCCAGCAGCTCGCTGATCGTGGCGAAGGTGTAGCCGCGCTCAAGCATCCGCGAGATCAGATTCAGCCGGATGAGATGCTCGTCGTAGTACCAGCCGGTGCGGCCCTTGATGACCGGAGGCGGCAACAATCCGCGGTCCTGGTAGACGCGGATGTTGCGAACCGACACGCCCGAGACTTGGGCGAGGTCGTTGATTCGGTACTCGGCCACGGTCAGAGTTTCCGGAACCAGCGCTTGCCCTGGACCTCGTCGACCTTCGGGCGGACGTCCACGAGATAGACGATGACCGCTACGAGGCCGAGGAGGCAGATCATGCCGATGATCGGCCCGCCGCCCGCTGCGACACCGAACAAGGCGAGAAACAGCGTCGACAACGCCAGAATGCCGACCCAGAAGCCCTTGGTCTGGCGGTCGACCGCGGTGAAGGCGTCGGGGCGCTGGAGTGCGGCATGCACGACCGTCACGATGCCGGCCAGCCCCGCGACGATGCCCAGCGTGCGTATGACGTAGACCTGGGCGAGACCCAGCGAACCAACAAAATCGACGGCGCTAACGAAATCCACGCCCCAACTCTATGCGAGAGCGGGGCGTGGACTTCGTCAGACGCGGTCTGCGCGGACTACTTCTTCGGCGCGGCCTTCTTAGCAGGAGCCTTCTTCGCCGGGGCCTTCTTGGCCGCGGTCGACTTCGCAGCGGTCTTGGCCGGAGCCTTCTTCGCCGGAGTCTTCTTGGCGGCGGCCTTCTTGGCGGGAGCCTTCTTGGCGGCGGCCTTCTTGGCCGGAGCCTTCTTCGCCGGGGCCTTCTTGGCCTGGTCAGCAGGCAGGTTGACCAGCGCGGCGGCGCGCTCGCCGACGCTCAGCGACTGGTCGGAGATAGTGCCCAGCGCCTCCTCGGTCAGGCCGCGGGCATCGTTGTACACCTTCTCCAGCTTGGGCAGGTTCTCCTCGACCAGCGGGTACTCCTTGAGCTTCTCGACGACCTCGTCGCGACGCTCGCTGAGCGAGCTCAGCACGCCGGCGGCGACGGCCAGGTAGCTCTCGGCGACCTTGCGCAGTTCTTCGGGGCTGAACTTGGCGCGCAGCTCGTCCAGGTCGGTGGGGAGTTCGACGGGCAGCGCCGAGAGACGCTCCTTGGCCTCGTTGAAGCGGGCGACGGCCTGCTCCCAGGTCTCGTCGAAACGGCCCTGCGCGGTGTCGCGGGTGTCCTCGAAGCGGCTCTGGGCCTGCTCGATGGTGGCCTCGCTGCGCTCGCGAAGCTGGTTGAGCACGGCAGTCGCCTGCGCGACGGCGTTGTTGAAGGGGTTCTCGGTCATGCGGGTCTCCTATTTCTGAGGTCGGTGTTTCGAGGGAAACGTGGGTGCTACTCGGCGTGGTTGGCCTGATTCTCGTTGCGGAACGACTCGTAGATCTCCAGCAGCATCTGCCGCTGTCGTTCGCTGATCGACTCGTCGGCAATCAACGCGTCACGCACCGGGGAGGCGGGGCGCTCTTCGAGGATTCCCGCCCGCACGTAGAGGACCTCCGCCGAGACGCGAAGCCCCTTGGCGATCTGTGCGAGCACATCGGCCGACGGTTTCCGCAGCCCGCGTTCGATCTGACTCAAATACGGGTTACTGACTCCGGCACGCTCGGCGAGTTGCCGCAGCGACACCTTGGCGGCGACGCGCTGCGACCGGATGAAAGCCCCGATGTCCGATGCGGCATTGGTCACCGCGTCGATCGTCGTGGCCGAGCCGTCCGGCGAGGCCGGGGGCGTTTGAGCCGTGTCGTTGGTCATTGCGATCCACCTTGGGTTGTCGGTCGACCGACTCAGTATCACCGCCCGTGCTAGCAAAAGCAAGCGCCCTGTTAGCAATGCCACATCCCGCTGCTCAGAAGCGTCTTTGACGAACCGTCGTCGACGGCAACAAGGATTCCGGCCGGGACCGGCTAATGGAAGATAAGAACCGAGACGGTGTAAATCGCCAGGCCCGCCAGGGCGCCCACGACGGTGCCGTTGATCCGGATGAACTGGAGGTCGCGGCCGACCTGCAACTCGATCTTGTCGCTGGTCTCCTGCGCATCCCACCCGCGGACGGTTTCGGTGATGACCGAGATGATCTCGTTGGCGTAGTTCGACGCGACGTGGTGGGCGCCGCGCGCCACCCAGCCGTTCATCTTCTGCTGCAACTGCTCGTCGGAACGGATGCGCTCGGCCACCTGGATCACCGAGTTGGTGATGGTGTTGCGCAACGTGTCGTTCGGGTCGTCGAGCATCTTCTCGATGACCGCCTTGCCCGCCTTCCAGGCCGTCGACGCCGCGCCGGTCACCTCGTCGCGCCCCACCAGCTCGGTCTTCAGGTTCTCGAACTTGGCGATGGTCTCCGGGTCGTACTGGAGGTCGTGGGAGAACTGGGTGATCGCGCCGAGCATCGCGCGGCGCAGTTCGTGATCCGGATCGGCGGCCACCTTCGCGGTGAACTCGACGAGTTCCTTGTAGATCTTGTCGCCGACGAAGTTCGCGGCGAACTTCGGCATCCACTGCGGCCCGTCGCGGTCGATCAACCGGTCGATCAGGTCGAGGCTGCCCAGCGCCCACTCGTGCGCCCGGTCGCACCCCAGTTGCAGCATCGGTTCGAGCCGCTTCTCCTCGACGAGCTGCTCCAGGATCCGCCCCATCGGCTGAGACCACTGCGGTTCGGCCGCCCACTTCACCGCCGCCATCAGGAACCGTTCGACGTCTTCGTCCTCCAGCATCTCCGCGGCCAGCGACAGCAGCCGGGACGCCTCGTCGGCCACCCGCGGCGCGTTGACCGGGTCGGCGAGCCAGGTCGACACCCGACGCGGCAGCTCGAGACTGGCGGCCCGCTGCTCGATGAGCTCGGGCACCATGAAGTTCTCCTCGATGAACCCGCCGAGCTGGTCACCGATCTGGTCCTTCTTGCGCTTGATGAGCGCGGTGTGCGGAATCGGCAGGCCGAGCGGGTGGCGGAACAGCGCGGTGACCGCGAACCAGTCGGCGAGCGCACCCACCATTCCGGCTTCCGACGCGGCGCGCACGTAGGGAACCCAGCCGGCGAGGTTCGCCCCGTCGCGCGCCTCCAGGTAACGGGTGAACAAGTAGACGCACGCGGCGAAGACCAGAAACCCGGTCGCGACGAGCTTCATCTTCCGCAGGTCGCGGCGGCGCTGTTCGTCGGCCTGCGCGCCGAGCGCGCTCAACGCCGGCGACGACGGCGGACTCGACGCGTCCGGTGCCGAACCCGGTGACATTACTGGCGAAGACATAGCGTCCAGTCTTTCCTACTTACCTGCGGGCATGCCACTGGCCGGGAAATTCGGTTCCATACGCATGCCCAACTTGTTCGCAACGAATCAGGTTCCGCCGATCAGGACTACGGTCGGCGGGCTACACCGCCTCGGCACCGTTCGTCCGTGCTCCCACATACTGCGTGTAGATGCCGAGTGCCGCCATGACCACGAAGATCGCGGCGGCGGGAACGAGCGGCGACATGTCCTCCCCGAATAAGGCTGACGTAGCGACGGTCAGCAGGAGCACTCCCATGGCGCCATAACGCGAACAGGCAAGGGCATCAGATCGCGAGCGTAGGAATAGCACGTTGCCCATCAGATAGAGCATCGGACCGGCCACGCTGACAACAAGAAAAGCCCGGTCGGTCTGCTCTCGCGTCAAAAGCATCTCGATGGAGACCGCCAATACGATCGCCCCGGCGACCATGAGGGAGTGGGCGTAGGCGTACGCCGAGCGCAGCACGCCAGTGTCCGCCTTCCCGCCGTGACGAGTGTCTCCCTCGTCGAGTGCGAAATAGTTCCACCACAGGACATAGAGGCATCCAAAGCCCACAATCGCCGACACGATGACCACAGGAGTGAATACGGAGAGCCCACTGAGCGTGAAGCCCATCACCAAGATGGACTCTCCGAGAGCAATGATGAAGACGAGTCGATTGCGTTCAGCAAGGTGTTCGGCGTCGACATCCCACATGCGCATAGGCGCCGATCCCAGTAACGGGAACCGGTAACCGGCGCGAGGTGCGAAATAGTCGATGAAGAGCGCGGAGATCCAGACGACTAGCCGGAGATCCGGTTCGAGAAGACCGCCGAACAACCAGAGCAACCCGGCACTCGCCGACCAGGCCAGGAGGTTGCGATAGTTAGCCGCCAACTGCTCACCGCGAAAAGCGAACATCATAAATAGCGGCCGGATGACCTGGGCCGCCACGTAGAAACATGCGAAGAGAAGCCCCTTGTCACCGAAGGCATCTGGAAGCACGATCGCCATGCCGAGGCCTAGCAGCATAAGCGATGCGTTCAGAATGCGCACGGCACCATTGCCTGGGTTCAGCCAGTTCATCGCCCACGCCGAGTAGTTCCATGCCCACCACACCGCGAAGAACAAGACGGCGGTCTGCAACGCACCCAACCAGGTCAGATGATGAAGGAGCAGGTGTGAGAGTTGAATTATTGCAAAGACATAGACCAGATCGAAGAACAGTTCAATCGGTCCCACCTCAGATCGGTGGAGCCTCTCTCGCCTGGCGATGCTTGTTGTGTTCACGTGCATAGGGTGTCGCTACTTCAGTTCGAAACAATGTGGACTGGGTAACTCATCTGAGTCGACTCTATCCGGCACACCGAGCCCCTCCGCTAGAACGACGGGTGTCGCGGTGTGACCGACCACGTGCGCGCGGCTGATTCCCCCCCACGAGGATCTAGGCTGTCCGCGCGACAACCGCGATGCGCGCGGCACTAGGCTGGGCGAGTGCCCGCTGTCGAACAACGAATCGCCCTCATTACCGGAGCGAGCCGCGGAGTCGGATGGGGTGTGGCGAGTGCGCTGCGCGACGCCGGCTGGCGCGTCTACGGCACGTCCCGGCGCGGTACCGGCCCGGACGGGACCGTCGCGCTGGCCGTCGACCACGCCGACGACGAGCCCGTCGCCGCCGCTTTCGCCCGCGTCGCCGACGAGGCCGGTCGGCTCGATCTCCTGGTGAACAACGCGTGGGCCTCCCCGCCCGGCTTCGCCGGGTTCACGGCCAAGTTCTACGAACGGCCGGTTTCGGACTGGGACTCGCTGATCGGGATCGGCGTACGGGCCCACTACGTCGCCGCGGTCCACGCCGCGCAGATCATGGTCCCCCAGGGCAGCGGCCTGATCGCGTCGACGTCGTCGTTCGGGAGTCGCGGTCACCTCCACTCCGTGCTGTACGGGATGGGCAAGACCGCGCTGGACAAGATGGCCTTCGACATGGGCGCCGAACTGGACGGAACCGGGGTCACCGCCGTCTCGCTGTGGCTGGGGCTCATCCGCACGCCGCTGCTCCTGGGAAGCGGGCTCACCGACTTCGCGGGGTTCTCGGTGGACCGGGCAGAAGACCCGGAGTTCGTCGGCCGGGTCGTCGCCGCCCTGGCCGACGATCCCGAACTCGGGGCGCTGAACGGCCACACCGTCGTCACCGCCGAGTACGGCGCACGGCACGGGATCACGAACAACGACGGCACAACCGTGCCAGACTCGCATCGAGCGGTATTCGGCGGCGGACCCCTGTTCCCGCCGCCGGCCGAATCCCCGAAGGAGTAAGCCATGGGCAAGTCGGAGCAACTGCCCGACGGATGGTCGGCAGCACCCCGCGAGACCTTGCGCGCGGCGAATGCGGGACCGATCGCCGCCTACGATCCGTCGTCGACACCGGGCTACAGCGGCGACAAGGAGACTGGGACGGCCGCCCTGGCGGCGCGCGGCGAGCTGCTGGCCGACCTGCAGGAGATGCTGTTCGCGAACGGGCGCAGCGGCGATCATCGCAGCGTGCTGCTGGTCATCCAGGGCATGGACACCGCGGGCAAGGGCGGCATCGTCCGCCACGTCGGCGGCCTATGCGACCCGCAGGGACTGCGGATCAAAGGATTCGGCCCGCCGACCAAGGAGGAACTCGCGCACGACTTCCTGTGGCGCATCCACCGCGAGCTGCCGCCGGCCGGGCGGATCGGGATCTTCGACCGCAGCCACTACGAGGATGTCCTGCCCGTGCGGGTTCACAACCTGGTGCCCGAGTCGGTGTGGTCGCAGCGCTACGACGCGATCAACCAGTTCGAGCGCGAGGTCGCCGATGCGGGCACGACGATCGTCAAGGTCGCGCTGGTGGTGTCGAAGGAGGAACAGAAGCAGCGACTCAGCGATCGTCTGGACGACCCGAACAAGCATTGGAAGTACAACCCGTCCGACGTCGACGAACGCGGCCATTGGGACGACTATCTGGAGGCCTACCAGGCCATCTTCGACCGCACCGACACCCCACACGCGCCCTGGTATGTCCTCGGCGCCGACCGCAAATGGTTCTCGCGATTGGCGGTGTGCGAGTTGCTGATCGATGCGCTCGATGGCCTCGATCTGGGGTGGCCGAAGGCGACCTTCGACGTCGAGAAGGAGAAGGCGCGCGTAGCCGCCCTGTAGATCCGCCGAGTGGGCACCCCACCCCTGCCGAGTGGGCACCTCAACCCCGCCGAGTGGGCACCTCACCCCCGCCGACTGGGCACCTCAACCCCGCCGACTGGGCACCTCACCGGCGCCGACTGGGCATCCAACCCGTGCCAGCGCGGATGGCGTCAGCGTGTGGGATGTATCCACGTCAGCGTCAACGCGCCGCCCTCGGGCAGTGCGGCCCAGCGCGAAGCGAAGTCGTCGTATCGCGCGAAGATGCGCTCACGCAGTTCGGGTGGGATCTCGGCGTCGGGGCGAGGTCCAGGCCACGCAGGATCGGGCTTCCGATGCCCGCGCTCGACCTCCCACAGCGCCGCCGTCATCGAGGCCAGATACTCCGACCGCGCCATATCGGCCGACTGCGCCGCTGTCGGCTTCCTATTCCGCCGAGAGGCCTTGCGCCGCTCCACGGGATCGACCGGCCAGAACAATCCGTCAAGACCGTTGGCGTCGGCCAGCCGACCGAAGACCCCGCCCCGCAGGCCCGCCTCGGTCTCGACGATCAGATGCGCCGCGTCATGCGGAACCGGTGGTCGGCCGCCCGGTCCTCCGCGCGGCGCAAGCTCCGGACCCGCCGCGCGGCTGATCCGCACGTCGTATCCGTTTCGGCGCTTGACGAAGGTGACATCCACGCGATCCAGATTCAGACCGTCGCCCACGATTCGCAACCGGTTTTCATCCGTACACCCGGGGACTCGCTGCCCACTCGATGCAGGTGAGGTGCCCACTCGGCGTTGAATGGTGGTCGAGTGCCCGACGAGGCGCCAGCCGAGTCGGGTGTATCGAGACCATCGCAAGCCGGTCTTATCCGCCCAGTAACTCCCCACTCGACGGGGGTGAGGGTCCAGTCGACGGAGGTGAGGTGCCCAGTCGGCGGAGGTCAGGTGCCCACTCGGCGGAGGTCAGGTGCCCACTCGGCGGGGGTGAGGTGCCCACTCGGCGACTACTGCGAGAGGTCAGTCGTCGTCGCCCGACTCGACCCGGCGACGCTCCCGCCGCGCCGCGGCGACCATGTTGCGCAACGACGGCTCGAGCTGCCAATAGTGGCGCGTCTTCAGACCGCCGTCGGGGTTGACCCACAGTCGCTCCGGATCGATCGCCCTGGTCGCCCGCTGGATCCGCTCGTCGATCTCGTCGATCTCCGGGATCAGCGCGCTGCGGCTCTCGTAGACCCCCGGCCCGACGCCGTGCGACAGGGCCGTCCCCTTCGCGAGCTGGGTGAAGACCCACTCGATGTTGCGGGTCGCGACGATAGAGACGACGTCGGCGTCCATCGCCTCGAACGCTTCGACGACGCGGGCGATCGACGAGTACCCGAGATGCGTGTGGATCTGCGTTTCCGGCTTCGCACCGCCGACGGCGAGCCGGAACGCGTTGACGGCCCAGTCGAGGTAACCGTCTCGACCGCGCTCCCGCAACGGCAACAGCTCACGGATCGACGGTTCGTCGACCTGGATGATCTTGATGCCGGCCTTCTCCAGGTCGGCGATCTCGTCGCGCACCGCGAGCGCCAGTTGCTCGGCGGTCTCGTACATCGGCTGGTCCTGACGCACGAACGACCGCGCCAGCATCGTGACCGGACCGGTCAGAATGCCCTTGACCGGCTTGTCGGTCAACGACTGCGCGTACGACGTCCATTCGATGGTCATCGGATGCTTGCGCTTGATGTCGCCGTAGATGATCGGCGGCCGCACGCAACGCGATCCGTAGACCTGCACCCACCCCTGGTGGGTAGCGACATAACCCTCCATCAGCTCGGCGAAGTACTGCACCATGTCGTTGCGCTCGGCCTCGCCGTGCACCAGCACATCGAGCCCGATGTCCTCCTGCAGCTCGATCACGCGCTTGATCTCGTCGCGCAGTCGCTGGGCGTACTCCTCCCACGTCAGCCGCCCCTGCCCGTAGTAGTAGCGGGCCTGGCGCACTTCACCGGTCTGCGGGAACGACCCGAGCGTCGTCGTCGGCACCGGAGGCAGACCCAGTGCCTTGTCCTGCAGCGGCTTCCGCTGGTCGTACGGCAAGCGCTGCCGCTGATCCGGGCGGATGTTGGCGACCCGCTGCCGCACGTCGTGCTTGAGTTTGAAGTGCACGGTCGCCGGACGTGTGTACCAGTGTTCGGGTGCGCCGTGCGTGATCGCCTTCGCCAGGGCGACCACCTCGGCGACCTTCTGCTTGGCGAACGACAACCGGTCGGCGACATCGCCCGGCAGGTCCGGTTCGATGAGGACGTCGACCGGAACGTGCATGAGCGAACACGACGTCGAGACGACCAGGTCGGGAATCTGCTCCTTGATCTCCAGCAGGAAGTCGAGCTTGCCTCCCTTCGCCGCCTTCCACACGTTGCGGCCGTCGATCACACCGGCATAGAGGCGCTTGCGCTTCAGCCCGGGCACCGCGGCCAGCTCGGCGGCGGTCATCGGCTCGCTCACCAGATCGACCCCGATCGCTTCGACGTTCGTCGAGGCCAGGATCGGCAGCGCCTCACCGAGATCGCCATACGGTCCGGTGACGAGGATCCGGGTGCGTGACGCGGTCGGCACGCCGCTCAGCGCCGTGTAGGCACGACGCAGCGCGGCGAGGTCGGCGTCGGTGCGGTCGCTGGTGAAGCACGGCTCGTCGAACTGAATGCACTTGCAGCCCTGCTTGGCGAGCTTCTCCATCAGCTCGGCGTAGACCGGCAGCAGATCGTCGAGCCGGTCGATCGGCGCGAAACCCTCCGGCGAGCCGGGTGCCGCTTTCGAGAGGAGCAGGAACGAGACGGGACCGACGACGACGGGGCGCAGCTCGATGCCTTCGGCCTTGGCGCGACGATGCTCGTCGAGCAGGGTCTCCGCGTGCAGCGAGAACGCCGTTGCCGGATCGATCTCGGGCTGCCGATAGAAATAGTTGGTGTTGAAGTACTTGATCAGCTCCAGCGGCGGATGGCCCGGCTTGCCTCGCGCCATCGCGAAGTAGTAGTCGATCGGCTCCAGCTCGTCGGCGAGGTCGGCGAAACGCGGAGGCGTCGCGCCGAACAGCACCGCGGTGTCGAGAACATGGTCGTAGAACGAGAACGTGTTGCCCGGCACCTGCTCGAGCCCGGTCGCGGCGAGTTCGAGCCAGACGCTGTCGGCGAGTTCCCGGCCGGTGGCCAGCAATTCGTCGCGGCCGATGCTCCCCCGCCAATACCCCTCGAGGGCGAACTTGAGCTCGCGGCGGGCGCCGATTCGGGGGTACCCCAGGATCGACGAACCGTATTCGATGCCGTCCGGGCTAGTCATGGCGCAGGCCCGCTACTTCGCGTCGTATTGGTAGAACCCGTGACCGGCCTTCTTGCCGATGCGCCCGGCCTCGACCATGCGCAACAGCAGCGGCGGCGGCGAGTACAGGGGTTCCTTGAACTCCTCGTACATCTTGTCGGCGATCGCCTTCACGGTGTCGAGGCCGACGAGGTCGGTCAGCTTGAGCGGCCCCATCGGGTGCGCACAACCCAGAACCATGGCCTTGTCGATGTCCTCGACGGTGGCGAAGCCGGACTCGACCATGCGGATCGCGGAGAGCAGATACGGCACCAGCAGGGCGTTGACCACGAACCCGGAGCGGTCTGCGGAGCGGACGACCTGCTTGCCCAGCACGTCGCGGGCGAAGGACTCGGCGCGCTCGGAGACCTCCGGGCTGGTCATCAGCGTCGTCACCAGTTCGACGAGCGGAAGCACCGGAACCGGGTTGAAGAAGTGCATGCCGACGACGCGCGCCGCGTTCTGGGTGGCCATGCCCAGTTTCATGATCGGGATCGACGAGGTGTTCGACGCGAGCACGGCGTTGGGGTCGGTGACGACCTTGTCCAGTTCGGCGAAGATCGCAGTCTTGACGGCCTCGTCCTCGACGACCGCTTCGACGACGAGTTGCCGGTCGGCGAAGTCGCCGAGATCGGAGGTGAAGCGCAGCCGCCAGGCCGCCTGCTCGCGTTCCCGCTCGGTCAGCTTTCCGCTGGAGACGCCGCGATCCAGCGACCGCATGACGCGGGCGCGACCGGCGGCGGCCAATTCGCGGGTGGACTCGTACACGAGAACGTCGACCGAAGCGCGCGCACACACCTCGGCAATACCGGCGCCCATCTGGCCGGCACCGATGACACCGACTCGCGTGATCTTCTGGCTTGCCATGGGACGGCTCCTCAAAGCTGGTTAACGGCTACGGATTGTGGGTTCTACGGGTGGTGAAAACTAATGCTTCAAGACTAGGGAAGCGGTCAAGGTCGGGCGAGATGCGCGAGAGCCGGGGCGGTGACGGCGGACCGTCACCGCCCCGGCTCCTTGAGCACTGCCTTCGACGAATGGAGGCGAGCCCACATTCGTCGGCTGGGGGGGGTTCCTAGTGGAACTGGCCCTCTTCGGTCGAGCCCTTCAGCGCCGCGGTCGACGTGTTCGGGTCGACGGTGGTGGCGATCTGATCGAAGTAGCCGGCACCGACCTCACGCTGGTGCTTGGTGGCGGTGTAACCGCGCTCCTCGGCGGCGAACTCGCGCTCCTGCAGGTCGACGTAGGCCTTCATCTGCTCGCGGGCGTAGCCGTGAGCCAGGTCGAACATCGAGTAGTTGAGGGCGTGGAAGCCGGCCAGCGTGATGAACTGGAACTTGAAGCCCATGGCGCCCAGCTCGTTCTGGAACTTGGCGATGGTGTCGTCGTCCAGGTGCTGCTTCCAGTTGAAGGACGGGCTGCAGTTGTAGGCCAGCAGCTGGTCGGGGAACTCGCTCTTGACGGCCTCGGCGAACTGCTTGGCGACCTCGAGGTCCGGCTTGCCGGTCTCCATCCAGATCAGGTCCGCGTAGGGCGCGTAGGCCTTGGCGCGGGCGATGCAGGGCTCGATGCCGTTCTTGATGCCGTAGAAGCCCTCCGAGGTACGGGTGCCGTCCAGGAACGGGCGGTCGCGCTCGTCGACGTCGGAGGTCAGCAGCGTCGCGGCCTCGGCGTCGGTACGGGCGATCACGACGGTCGAGGTGTTGGCGACGTCGGCGGCCAGACGGGCCGAGGTCAGGGTGCGGATGTGCTGCTGGGTCGGGATCAGCACCTTGCCACCGAGGTGGCCGCACTTCTTCTCCGACGCGAGCTGGTCCTCCCAGTGGGTGCCAGCGGCGCCGGCGGCGATCATGGCCTTCTGCAGCTCGTAGACGTTGAGCGCGCCACCGAAGCCGGCCTCACCGTCGGCGACGATGGGGACGAGCCAGTTGTCGACGGCCTTGTCGCCCTCGACCGCGGCGATCTCGTCGGCGCGCAGCAGCGCGTTGTTGATGCGGCGCACGACGGCCGGCACCGAGTTGGCCGGGTACAGCGACTGGTCGGGGTAGGTGTGGCCCGACAGGTTCGCGTCACCGGCGACCTGCCAGCCCGAGAGGTAGATGGCCTTGAGGCCGGCGCGAACCTGCTGCACGGCCATGTTGCCGGTCAGGGCGCCCAGCGCGTTGATGTAGCTGTCGTCGCCCTTGGTCACGCCTTCCCACAGGATCTCGGCGCCGCGACGCGCGAGGGTGTGGTCCTCGAGGACGGTGCCCTGCAGCTCGGCGACCTGCTCGGCGGTGTAGTCGCGGGTGATGCCCTTCCAGCGCGGGTTGGTGTCCCAGTCCTGCTGGATCTCGGCGGCGGTACGTGGCTTTCCGACGTTGCTCATTAGTGCATTCGCTTTCTTCTACTTACGAAAAGGCGTCTGCGGATTGCGAAGAATCCGCTGCCTCTAGGCGGTGCCTGATGCAAGGGTGCCACAGTACAAACCCGCAGGTCCAATCGTTGCGACCTGCAAATTCAGACCATCTCGACGCGCATTTTTGCAAAGTTTGCGAAACTGGGGATGTGAAAGTCGCCGTGCGCCGCAGAAAAAAGTACGCGCGTACTGGGATTTCGCGGCGGCGACGGCGAGCCGCGCTCGGGCCCGGTTCGGCGTCTCGCGCCCGCCGTGGCCGCCCGGCCGCGCGCGCCTTGTGTGCGGAGTCACAGCGCGGCTCCGCGGCGATCCGGTCCGGTTACAGCCGCCCGGCCGCCGACAGCGCCCGGCCGAACAACTCGACGAATTCCTTGTCGGTGACCGGCTCGGACACCTCGGGGAACGGCTTGGCGAACGGCGTCGCGGCTCCGGCGACGGTGACCGCGACGGTGAACCGATTCTTGCCGTCGTCCGGGCCCGGGGTGTGCGCCGCCGCGTACCCGGCGAAGGACACCGAGCGCGATGTCGCGCCGTCGGGCATCGTCGTCGTCGTATCGGTGCGAAACACGAACATCTGGGTCACCTCCAGCCGACCCAGCAACCCCAGCCGGCCGGCGCGCTCGCCGGTGAGCTTCGGCGGAGTCAGCTTGCGGTGTTCCGCGGTGATGACCGCACCGGTGCGCGTTCCCTCGGTGATCGTCGTGCGCGTCGTGGCACAGTTGCCGGTTCGCTCCCGCACGTCGGCGTCGATATCGCGGGTTCCCGCGACGACGATGTTCGTCAGCGACGCATCCAGACTGCGCGCGGCCAGCACGGCGGCGTTCTCGTCCGACATGCGGTTGTTGAGTTCGGCGTCGGCGGTCGGCCGGCAATCAGGGGGGGCGAACCTCATCCGGGCGACCGCATCCAACGGTCCGGCATTCGCCCTCACCAACTCGTCCACCGTCGTGGTGACCGGGCTGAATCCCGACGGCAGGGCCGACGGGGCCAACAGCATGGACCCCGGTTCCGGTGGGGCCAGGTCTACCGTGGAGGAACAGCCCACCAGCCCGACGGCCGCCAGCAGCGCGACGACCGCCGACCACGTTCTTGGAGAACCCATGCGCGACACCGTACCGGGGACGCCATGACCAGCACATCGGCGCGCTCCAAACCCGACGCGGACACACGTCGCGGCACGGCGCACTACGTCGGGTCTCGGCTGCGGCAGCTCCGTTCGGAGCGCGGGCTGTCCCAGGTCCGTCTCGCCGGCGAACTGGGCATCTCGCCGTCGTACCTGAACCAGATCGAGCACGACACGCGCCCGCTCACGGCACCGGTGCTGGCCCGCATCTCCGAGGTGTTCGGCGTCGACGCCGAATTCTTCGACCCGCAGGACAACATCCGCCTCGTCGCCGAGCTGCGCGAGGCGCTGATCGAGGAGCATGTCGAGGCACCCGACTCGGCCACCGACCCGCAGCAGCTCGCCGACATGGTGGCCAATCACCCGGCGATCGCCGAGGCCGTCGTCAACCTGCACCGGCGGTACCGCGTCGCGACCGACCAGCTCGCCGCGGCCACCGACGAGCGCGGGGACCGCAGCATGCGCGGTTCCATCAGCGCCCCCCACGAGGAGGTCCGCGACTTCTTCTCCGCCCACCACAACTATCTGCACGACCTCGACGTCGCGGCCGAGGAGATGGTCACCCGCATGCGCATGCATTCCGGGGACGTGCGCGCGGAGATCGCCCACCGGCTCGAAACCGTGCACGGCGTCCAGATCGTTCGCCGCGTCGATCTCGGCGACGACCTGCTCCACCGATTCGACCCGCAGTCGCGCAGGCTGGAGATCTCCGGGGCACTCGGCCCCGGACAGCGGACGTTCAAGCTGGCCTCGGAGCTGGCCTACCTGGAATACGGCGATCTGATGACGCAGCTCGTCGACGAGGCCAACTTCACCTCGGCGGACGCCCGTGCGCTGGCGATGTCCGGGCTGGCGAACTACTTCGCCGCGGCGGCCGCGATGCCCTACGAGCAGTTCCACGGCGCCGCCGAGGATTTCCGCTACGACATCGAGCGCCTCTCCGCGTTCTACTCGCTCTCCTACGAGACGATCTGCCATCGCCTCTCGACGCTGCAGCGCCCCAACCTGCGCGGCATCCCGTGGTCGTTTGTCCGCGTCGACCGGGCGGGCAACATGTCGAAACGACAGTCCGCCACCGGTTTTCACTTCTCCGCCAGCGGGGGCACCTGCCCGCTGTGGAACGTGTACGAGACCTTCGGCTCGCCGGGCAAGATCCTCACGCAGGTCGCCCAGATGCCCGACGGACGGGACTACTTCTGGGTGGCGCGCACGGTGGAGCGCCGCGCGGCGCGGTTCGGGCAACCGGGCAAGACCTTCGCGATCGGCCTGGGCTGCGAGCTGCGGCACGCCGGGCGCGTCATCTACTCCGACGGCCTGGAGATCGGTCCGCAAGCCAAGGTCACGCTGATCGGCTCGGGGTGCCGTGTGTGTGAGCGGGAGAGATGCCCGCAGCGGGCCTTCCCGCCGCTGGGCGTGCCGCTCCACATCGACGAGCACCGCAGCAGCATCTCCCCTTACGGAGCGTGATCGGTCGAGACGCGACCGGGCGACGACCCGGCGAACCGCGATCGACGACGTCGACGCGTATCGCGCTAGACATCGTGCCGAATGTCCGATTCCATGGATGCATGGACGAATATCGAAGTCCCTGCCCGCGTCCGATCGAGCCGGCGGTGCACGGCTGATGGACGCGGGAACCTGGATGAACATCGGGCTCGTCCTCTTCTTCATCCTCGTCGGCGGCTTGTTCGCCGGAACGGAGATAGCACTCGTCTCGCTGCGGGAATCGCAGATCGACCGGCTCGCGACGCGCGGGCGGCGCGGCGAGCGGGTCGCCGGGATCGCGCGCGATCCGAACACCTTCCTGTCCGCGGTGCAGATCGGCGTGACCGTGACCGGCTTCTTCTCGGCGGCCTACGGCGCTTCGACGATCGCGCCCGACATCGTGCCGGCGTTCGAGGCCGTCGGGCTCGGCCCACAGGTCGCCGACACCGTCGCGCTGCTGGTCATGACGTTGTTCATCGCGTTCGGCTCGCTGGTCCTCGGTGAGCTCGTCCCGAAACGGCTCGCACTGCAGAAATCGTCCGCCGTGGCCCTCGCCGCGGGACCGCCCCTCGCCCGGTTCGCGACTCTGATGCGCCCGGTCATCTGGCTGCTGTCGGTGACGACGAACGCGGTGCTGCGCCTGCTGCGCGTCGACCCGAAGCAGGCGGGCGAGGAGATGTCCGAAGAGGAGCTGAGGGACCTGGTCATCGCTCACGAGGGCCTGCCGGAGGACGAGCGGCAGATTCTGCGCGATGTCTTCGGCGCCACGGAGCGGTCGGTCAGCGAGGTCATGCGGCCCCGGCACGAGGTGGCCTTCCTGCATGCCGAACGGACCCTCGCCGACGTGGTGCCCGAGATCGCCGCCCATCCGTTCTCCCGCTATCCGGTGATCGGTGACGACTTCGACGACGTCCAGGGATTCGTGCACGTGCGCGACCTGCTGCTCGCCGCCGCCGCCGACGACACCCGGCTGGTCGCGGAACTGGTCCGCGAGATCGTCGTGCTGCCGGGCACCAACGCCGTCCTCGGGGCGATCACCACGATGCGCCGCGAGCGCATCCACATCGCCGTCGTCATCGACGAATACGGCGGGACCGACGGCATCGTCACCCTCGAAGATCTCGTCGAAGAACTGGTCGGTGAGATCGAGGACGAGTACGACCCGACCGACGAGGCCGTCACCGACGACGGGATCGGCGTGACGGTTGACGGTGCGCGCACGCTCGAGGAGGTCGCCGCGGACGCCGGTGCCCACCTGCCCGACGGCCCCTACGAGACGATTGGCGGTTTCCTTCAGCACGAGCTGGAGCGGGTGCCGCGCGTCGGGGATGCCGTACCGGTTCCGGGTCACCTTCTGGAAGTCGTCGCGATGGACGGGCTGCGCGTGCGGACCGTGCGGATCACCGCGGTGGGCGAACCATCCGAGGAGCCGTAACCGTCACTCGCCGAGTCGCCCTATTCGTATGCCGTCAACTATGCGCGGACTCCGTGTATCAACGAGCCCCGCGCAGAGTGCCCGCTTGTCGGCGAGTGAACGCTGCGATGAGTCGGGCCTGGCCTTGCCGTCATTCTGAACTCAAGAAAGAAGGACGGCCGCTTCGATGGTGTGGGCGTCGCTGATCGTGCGCGCCCAAGCGCGTCCCCAGTTACCTGCGTCTCGACGTGGCGACACGCCGCGGTTGAAGCAAAGTTCGCTACGTCACCCCGGCTCGTCGCCTTGATTGTTGTGCAAGATAGTGAAGTGTGTGCAATGATCAGACACAACTGGACATTTGATAACACAAAGAGAGAATGTGTTGATGAGGGGGAAGCAAGGGGCTGCCGCAGTCGTCGGCCTGCTCGCGGTCACCACCCTGGCCGGTCTCGCGACGCCGGCGTCGGCGAGCGCCGCCAATTCGTTTGCTGATCGTTCGATTGTGCGGGTGACTGAGGACGGGTGGCGGATCAAACTGTCGAAGAAGCGGGAGCGGGTTCGGAGTGTCCCGCCGTTGGATCAGAGCCCGTGGACCCGCGAGAGTTTCCTGACGTTGCGGGGCAGTGTGTCGATCACCGGGGCCAGTCGCATCCCGGTGAACGCGGGCACGGTCAGTAGTGGGTTTCAGATCGCCTGCAACACCGACATTTCCTCCGGTCTGACCTTAGGGGTGATTGCCGGTCCGACCGCGCAGATGTCGATCTCGTATCCGCCGGCGGCGATTATCGGCGGTCAAGCTCTGGGCAACATTTCCACCACGATCCGACCGGGGGCGATCTACGACATCTCCTTCGGTACCAAACCACTCGCCGGCCCGAAAGCAGGACTCGGGTTGGAAGGGGTACACGCCAAAGTGTCGAGCTGCCTAGGCCCAGTCTCGGTGCGTGCCTACGTGCGTGTCGCGTTGTCCACCCCCACCAACGATGACACCTACCACCTCTACGGCAAACCCCACTACCTCTAGACACCGGATGCGAGAAGGGACCACCACATGAGCACGCCGAACACCGACACTGACGTGATCACCGTCGTCGGTCCTGATGATCGAGCGACGATTCCCGAGCCGCAGTCACCGGTCGAGCCGGCCACGCCGGTGACGCCGGGGGGATCTGCTGAACCCGCGGCTAACAGTGGTGTTCCAACCGCCACCCTGGTGGCCTGGCTGGCCGGGTGTGTCTTGCTCGTTGTCTCCGCCGTCGCATTGCCGCGTTTGTCTGAGTGGGCCGGCCGCTACGGGAGCATCCCCGTGTTCCTCGGGTTCTTCCTGGTCATGTCGCTGGCCGGGCGCTGGTTCTGGGCCGGCACCGACGCCATCATCTCGGCGATCCGAGGCAAAGCATGACCACCAGTGCGGCCACGGCCGGATCGGACGACACAACCGCCGTGGCCAGCACCCCTGCGGCCGTATCTCCGCGCCGCTGGCGGTGGGCCGCCGGGCTCGCCGCCCTGCTCCTCACGGCTGGGACCGCGATCGGTGTCGTTCTTGCGGTCGTGTCCGGTGGTTCGGGTACCGCCCACGCGGATGCGCTGTGCGATCAGATGCGTCTCGAACACGGCCCGCATTGGCCGTGCATCAACGTGCCGACCTACACGCCTCAGCCGACGCAGAACACGCCCCCACCGACGGGTTCCACTCCGGGCGCACCCGGTAACGGTCCGAATGCGGGTGGTTCACCGGGCCCGGGTCCCGGCACGGGC
>NZ_BAEE01000083.1 GCF_000241265.1 Gordonia araii NBRC 100433 | reverse complement strand
TGTACTTCCCCGTGAGGTTGTGAACGCGGGCTGAGGGGACTTGGCCGCCGATGCCGGTGTGGGGTCGGTGGTGATTGTAGTGGTGTAGCCAGTCGGTGTAGGCGGCCGCACGCGCGGTCTCGTTGGCGTAGGGGCGGGCGTAGGCCCACTCGGCGGCGAGGGTCCGGTTGAAGCGTTCAACTTTCCCATTCGTCTGTGGCCGATACGGCTTGGTCTTCTTGTGCTTGATTCCGGTCTCGGCGAGGGCCGCGGCGAAGACGTGGGAGCGGTAGCAGGCACCGTTGTCGGTCATCACCGCGGTCACCTTCACACCGAGATCAGCGAAGAAGGTGTTCGCACGCTGCCAGAACGCGGCCGCAGTCTCTTTCCGCTCGTCGTCGAGGATCTCCGAGTACGCCACCCGCGAGTGGTCATCGACGGCGTGGTGCAGGTACCGGTAACCGCGTGAGCCCGGCGCACCCGAGCGTGACGCCCGATCACGGGCAGCCCCGGCCTTGCGGTCTGCGGCCGATCCGCGGCCGTGGGCACGCCAGCCACCACCGTCGGGGATCCGGCCCTGCTTCTTGATGTCGACGTGCACCAGTTGTCCGGGGCATTCGACCTCGTACCGCTTCGGTCTCGGCTTTCGGACCGGTAATCCGGTGGCCTGATCGACATTCGTCAGCAGCGGCATCTGGTAGCGGTCGAGGACTCGGCCCACGGTAGACCGGGGTATACGCAGGTGGTAGGCGATCCGGTGCGGCCCCCACCGGCGGGTGCAACGCAGGCCGATGATCCGTCGCTCGGTACGCCGCGGCAGACGTGCCGGTGAGGTCCGTGGCCGGGAACTGCGGTCGGTCAGTGGCTCGCCGACGCGATAGCGGTCAGCCCATCTTTTGGCTGTGGCCGGTGAACACTGAAACCGTTCCGCTGCCCGCCGGAGCGCCCAGCCCTCATCGACGATCAGGACAGCAAGACGGCGACGCCCCTCGGGCGTCAAGGGTGCGTTAGCGTGGGTCACGAAGACCTCCGTGGCTCGATGGTGAGTGTGGTAACCCACATCCTGCCCGGAGGTCTTCGTCCTACTTCAGATGTTCACAACGTGTCGGGGAAGTACAGCTAG
>NZ_BAEE01000084.1 GCF_000241265.1 Gordonia araii NBRC 100433 | reverse complement strand
GGTGTGTGTTCTTTGAGAACTCGATAGTGTGTGACATTTTTGTTTTGTTTGATGCCATTTTTTGAGTGGTGTCTGTTTTTTGATGCCAGTTTGTTTTTTGGATTGTTTTTGCTGGGGTTTTTGCCTCTGTGAGGAATTCATTGTTTTGAAACGGCCTGCTTTGGTGGGTTTGTTTTGGTGTTCTTTCATGGAGAGTTTGATCCTGGCTCAGGACGAACGCTGGCGGCGTGCTTAACACATGCAAGTCGAACGGAAAGGCCTCGCTTGCGGGGTACTCGAGTGGCGAACGGGTGAGTAACACGTGGGTGATCTGCCCCAAACTTTGGGATAAGCCTGGGAAACTGGGTCTAATACCGAATATGACCATTGGATGCATGTCTGGTGGTGGAAAGCTTTTGCGGTTTGGGATGGGCCCGCGGCCTATCAGCTTGTTGGTGGGGTAATGGCCTACCAAGGCGACGACGGGTAGCCGACCTGAGAGGGTGATCGGCCACACTGGGACTGAGACACGGCCCAGACTCCTACGGGAGGCAGCAGTGGGGAATATTGCACAATGGGCGCAAGCCTGATGCAGCGACGCCGCGTGAGGGATGACGGCCTTCGGGTTGTAAACCTCTTTCGCCAGGGACGAAGCTTTTGTGACGGTACCTGGAGAAGAAGCACCGGCCAACTACGTGCCAGCAGCCGCGGTAATACGTAGGGTGCGAGCGTTGTCCGGAATTACTGGGCGTAAAGAGCTCGTAGGCGGTTTGTCGCGTCGTCTGTGAAATTCTGCAGCTTAACTGTAGGCGTGCAGGCGATACGGGCAGACTTGAGTACTACAGGGGAGACTGGAATTCCTGGTGTAGCGGTGAAATGCGCAGATATCAGGAGGAACACCGGTGGCGAAGGCGGGTCTCTGGGTAGTTACTGACGCTGAGGAGCGAAAGCGTGGGGAGCGAACAGGATTAGATACCCTGGTAGTCCACGCCGTAAACGGTGGGTACTAGGTGTGGGTTCCTTTTCACGGGATCCGTGCCGTAGCTAACGCATTAAGTACCCCGCCTGGGGAGTACGGCCGCAAGGCTAAAACTCAAAGGAATTGACGGGGGCCCGCACAAGCGGCGGAGCATGTGGATTAATTCGATGCAACGCGAAGAACCTTACCTGGGTTTGACATACACCAGACGCAGCTAGAGATAGTTGTTCCCTTGTGGTTGGTGTACAGGTGGTGCATGGCTGTCGTCAGCTCGTGTCGTGAGATGTTGGGTTAAGTCCCGCAACGAGCGCAACCCTTGTCCTGTATTGCCAGCGGGTTATGCCGGGGACTTGCAGGAGACTGCCGGGGTCAACTCGGAGGAAGGTGGGGATGACGTCAAGTCATCATGCCCCTTATGTCCAGGGCTTCACACATGCTACAATGGCGCGTACAGAGGGCTGCGAGACCGTGAGGTGGAGCGAATCCCTTAAAGCGCGTCTCAGTTCGGATTGGGGTCTGCAACTCGACCCCATGAAGTCGGAGTCGCTAGTAATCGCAGATCAGCAACGCTGCGGTGAATACGTTCCCGGGCCTTGTACACACCGCCCGTCACGTCATGAAAGTCGGTAACACCCGAAGCCGGTGGCCTAACCCCTTGTGGGAGGGAGCTGTCGAAGGTGGGATCGGCGATTGGGACGAAGTCGTAACAAGGTAGCCGTACCGGAAGGTGCGGCTGGATCACCTCCTTTCTAAGGAGCTATCAACATGTCCTGTTTCGGGCCCGAGTGTGGTTCGGCGGGGTTGATGTTCATGGGTGAAACGTCAAACAAAACGTCATTGCGTGTCTTGTCTCCTGTGTGGGGTGGGTCAGGTGGTGGGTGTGGCACACTATCGGGGTTCTGAGGGAACACACGGGTAACAGTCCCTTTTTGTGGGGGTTGGTGTGTTGTCTTGGTGCTGGCCGGCTACCGCCCAGAATGTGGGTGTGGGGTTGGTTGGTGTGTGTTGTTTGAGAATTGCATAGTGGATGCGAGCATCTAGTGAATGCAAACACTTCACTGTTGTGGGGTGTGTGTGTTTGTTGGGGTGCTGCAATTTCTTATTGGTTTTTGTAAGTGTTGTGCGTCTACATTCGTGCCTGAGTCTGCGCTTGTGTGTCTGTTGTCCTGCTTGTTGTGGGGTGGTGGGTGCATGTGGTGTGGGTTGGGGTGGGTTTGTAGGTGTTGTTGTAAGTGTGTAAGGGCGTTCGGTGGATGCCTTGGTACCAGGAGCCGATGAAGGACGTGGGAGGCTGCGATAAGCCTCGGGGAGCTGTCAACCGAGCTGTGATCCGAGGGTGTCCGAATGGGGAAACCCAGCACGAGTGATGTCGTGTTACCCACCTGTGAATGTATAGCGGGTGTGGAGGGAACGTGGGGAAGTGAAACATCTCAGTACCCATAGGAAGAGAAAACAATTGTGATTCCGTGAGTAGTGGCGAGCGAAAGCGGAGGAGGCTAAACCATGCGCATGTGATACTCGGCAGGGGTTGTGTGTGTGGGGTTGTGGGGTTGTCTTGTCCGGTGCTGCCGTGCTGGAGGCGAGTGAGAAAGTCGTATGCTAGGCGAAGTGGCCTGGAATGGTCTGCCGTAGACGGTGAGAGTCCGGTAGCTGAAAGTGTGCGGCCTCGTTTGAGACGTGTCCCCAAGTAGCAGCGGGCCCGTGAAATCTGCTGTGAATCTGCCGGGACCACCCGGTAAGCCTGAATACTTCCTGGTGACCGATAGCGGACTAGTACCGTGAGGGAAAGGTGAAAAGTACCCCGGGAGGGGAGTGAAATAGTACCTGAAACCGGACGCTTACAATCCGTCAGAGCCTGCGCACCTTTTGGGTGGTGGGTGATGGCGTGCCTTTTGAAGAATGAGCCTGCGAGTCAGTGCTCAGTGGCAAGGTTAACCCGTGTGGGGTAGCCGTAGCGAAAGCGAGTCTGAATAGGGCGATTTGAGTCGCTGGGTCTGGACCCGAAGCGGAGTGATCTACCCATGGCCAGGGTGAAGCGACGGTAAGACGTCGTGGAGGCCCGAACCCACTTCAGTTGAAAATGGAGGGGATGAGCTGTGGGTAGGGGTGAAAGGCCAATCAAACTCCGTGATAGCTGGTTCTCCCCGAAATGCATTTAGGTGCAGCGTCCCGTGTTTCTTACCGGAGGTAGAGCTACTGGATGGCCGATGGGCCCTACTAGGTTACTGACGTCAGCCAAACTCCGAATGCCGGTAAGTGAGAGCGGGGCAGTGAGACTGCGGGCGATAAGGTTCGTAGTCGAGAGGGAAACAGCCCAGATCGCCGGCTAAGGCCCCTAAGCGTGTACTAAGTGGAAAAGGATGTGGGATCGCGAAGACAACCAGGAGGTTGGCTTAGAAGCAGCCACCCTTGAAAGAGTGCGTAATAGCTCACTGGTCAAGTGGTCCTGCGCCGACAATGTAGCGGGGCTCAAGTACACCGCCGAAGCCGCGGCACTCACACAAGACATCCATGCCTGCCTGCGGGTGGGTGTGTAGTGGTGTGGGTGGGTAGGGGAGCGTCCTGCATCCAGGGAAGCAGCGGAGTGATCCAGTTGTGGAGGGTGTGGGAGTGAGAATGCAGGCATGAGTAGCGAAAGCAGAGTGAGAAACTCTGCCGCCGAATGACCAAGGGTTCCTGGGCCAGGTTAATCCGCCCAGGGTGAGTCGGGACCTAAGGCGAGGCCGACAGGCGTAGTCGATGGACAACGGGTTGATATTCCCGTACCCGTGTATCCGCGCCCAGTGGCGAATCAATTGTACTAACCATCCAAATCCCTATGGACCGCCTTCGGGTGGCCGGCGGGTGCTGCATGGGACCTCGGTTGTAGTAGTCAAGCGATGGGGTGACGCAGGAAGGTAGTGGAGCCAGTCGATGGTAGTGCTGGTGTAAGCCTGTAGGGAGGAACATAGGCAAATCCGTGTTCCACATGTCCTGAGAGGTGATGCGTAGCCGTAGCGGCGAAATCCATGATCCTATGCTGCCGAGAAAAGCCTCTAGCGAGCTGGTACACGGCCCGTACCCCAAACCGACACAGGTGGTCAGGTAGAGAATACTAAGGCGATCGAGAGAACTGTGGTTAAGGAACTCGGCAAAATGCCCCCGTAACTTCGGGAGAAGGGGGACCACGCCCGGTGACGATCCTTGCGGTCTGAGCTGGGGGTGGTCGCAGAGACCAGAGAGAAGCGACTGTTTACTAAAAACACAGGTCCGTGCGAAGTCGTAAGACGATGTATACGGACTGACGCCTGCCCGGTGCTGGAAGGTTAAGAGGACCGGTTAGCTAACTTTGTTGGCGAAGCTGAGAATTTAAGCCCCAGTAAACGGCGGTGGTAACTATAACCATCCTAAGGTAGCGAAATTCCTTGTCGGGTAAGTTCCGACCTGCACGAATGGCGTAACGACTTCTCTGCTGTCTCAACCACAGACTCGGCGAAATTGCAGTACGAGTAAAGATGCTCGTTACGCGCGGCAGGACGAAAAGACCCCGGGACCTTCACTATAGCTTGGTATTGGTGTTCGGTTCGGTTTGTGTAGGATAGGTGGGAGACTGTGAAACTCGCACGCCAGTGTGGGTGGAGTCATTGTTGAAATACCACTCTGACCGTATTGGACCTCTAACCTCGGACCATGATCTGGTTCAGGGACAGTGCCTGGTGGGTAGTTTAACTGGGGCGGTTGCCTCCCAAAAAGTAACGGAGGCGCCCAAAGGTTCCCTCAGCCTGGTTGGCAATCAGGTGTTGAGTGTAAGTGCACAAGGGAGCTTGACTGTGAGACGTACATGTCGAGCAGGGACGAAAGTCGGGACTAGTGATCCGGCACCGGCAAGTGGAAGCGGTGTCGCTCAACGGATAAAAGGTACCCCGGGGATAACAGGCTGATCTTCCCCAAGAGTCCATATCGACGGGATGGTTTGGCACCTCGATGTCGGCTCGTCGCATCCTGGGGCTGGAGTAGGTCCCAAGGGTTGGGCTGTTCGCCCATTAAAGCGGCACGCGAGCTGGGTTTAGAACGTCGTGAGACAGTTCGGTCTCTATCCGCCGCGCGCGTAAGAAACTTGAGGAAACCTGTCCCTAGTACGAGAGGACCGGGACGGACGAACCTCTGGTGTGCCAGTTGTTCCACCAGGAGCACCGCTGGTTAGCTACGTTCGGAAGGGATAACCGCTGAAAGCATCTAAGCGGGAAGCCTGTTCCAAGATGAGGTTTCTCACCCCCTCAGCGGGGTTAAGGCCCCCCACAGACCATGGGGTTGATAGGCCAGAACTGTAAGCACAGCAATGTGTTCAGGTGACTGGTACTAATCGGCCGAGGACTTACAACAACACCCAACACCACAAAAAATCGCATCCACTATGCAACTCTGAAACAACACCCCACCCACCACCACCAAGTGGTCGGGCAGCGGACAGTTTCATAAAGTTACGGCGGCAATAGCGGAGGGGAAACGCCCGGCCCCATTCCGAACCCGGAAGCTAAGCCCTCCAGCGCCAATGGTACTGCACCCTAACCAGTGTGGGAGAGTAGGACACCGCCGAACACAA
>NZ_BAEE01000085.1 GCF_000241265.1 Gordonia araii NBRC 100433 | reverse complement strand
TTCCGTGGGTGGCGAAGTAGCCGGCGGCTCGTTCGATGAAGCTGGCGCACGTTGGGCCCTTCTCGTCGGGCAGGATCTCGGAGTAGGCGAGCCGGGAATGGTCATCGACCATCGAGTGGACGTAGTCGTAGCCGATCCGGGTTTCTTCTGGGTGTAGGTCTTGCCCATCTGCCGGCCGTGCGCTTTCCAGCCGCCGCCGTCAGGGATCTTGCCGACCTTCTTTACATCGACGTGGACCAGTTCGCCGGGGCGTTCACGTTCGTAGCGCACCGCGGTGGTCTTCGAGGCACGGATCACCACTCCAGTGAGCGGATCGCAATCGCGTAGATACGGTGTGTTGTGGCGGCGCAGGACCCGCGAGACGGTGCGCGCCGGGACACCGAGTTCAGGCCCTATCCAGTCCTGGCCGCGACGCTCTTGCGCCCTCATCTTCACGATCGCGTTCTCGATTTCTGGTGGCGTTCGGGTGGGGCACCGGTGAGGACGCGAGGATCGATCGTGCAGTCCGGATTCACCTTCGGCCTGGAATCGTTTGACCCAGCGGTGCGCGCACTGACGGGAGATGCCCTGTGCCTTGGCAGCATGGGCGACCGCCCAGCCCTGAACACAGACTCGATCGACAAGAAGCTGACGGCCACGAACGGTAAGTCGGGCATTACGGTGGGACACGAAGGCCTCCGATGTGTCGGTGATAGTAGTAGCAACCACCACCGCACCCGGAGGCCTTCTTCACGTCAACTATCCGACCGGAGTGTCACCAACCTTCCGGCCGGGTACA
>NZ_BAEE01000086.1 GCF_000241265.1 Gordonia araii NBRC 100433 | reverse complement strand
TTTCCTGACCTGGTTGAGCACGCGAGCCAAGTCCACCCCGACCTAAAGAGCCTCGTTGAGAACCTCTCCGAGCCCGGCTGTGCCCGCCTTGCAGAGGCAACTTCCCTATGCGAGATGTGGGTTGATCCCGAATTCATGAAGCTCCTCAGCACGCTTAAGCTCGACGGGCGTCTCCCTGCCATCGCAGCGAACATCGATGCTCGCTGCGACTCCAAGCGTGTCCTGGTGTATACGGCGCCAGAGGGCACCGAGACTGCGGATGTTCGCAAAATCGTCCAGCGTGCATGGACAGCATCAATCAATACGTTCGCGGAAGCGTTGCACCAACGTGCAAAGGAGATAGCAGTAGGAAAACTCAGCTCGGGTTGGACCCCCGACCAGGCCGTGAACACCCCGA
>NZ_BAEE01000087.1 GCF_000241265.1 Gordonia araii NBRC 100433 | reverse complement strand
ATGGGCCCCGAAGCGTTGGGCATGACTACTACCACCACAGAGAGTCCGTTATCCCCGCTTCGGGCCGTGTCCTATGTCCGTGTCTCCACCCTCGACCCAACCCAAGAACTACTGGCGAAACACACGAAGAGCCCCTGGCCGACGGCCAGGGGCTCCTACGTGACACATGTCGCGACTCAGATGAGACCTATGTCGCGACTCATCACAGGGTGGAGCCTAGGAGATTCGAACTCCTGACATCCGCCTTGCAAAGGCGGCGCTCTACCAACTGAGCTAAGGCCCCGATCGCCAGTTCACGAGGTACTTCGCGGGTCTGGCAAGTGTGGGTGGTGGGCCTAGGAGGACTTGAACCTCCGACCTCTTCGTTATCAGCGAAGCGCTCTAACCGCCTGAGCTATAGGCCCGTGAACCGAGAGCAGACATTACCGTATGTGCAGCTACCGACACAAAACGATAGCGGCGGTACCGGCTATTCCGGCGGCAGCAGCCCTGCGACCAGGCGGTCGACGATCGCCGCGGTCGAGGTGCCTGGCAGCAGCGGCGTCGTGAGCTGGTCCAGAACCAACCCGTCGATCGCGTAGTGGAAGAGCGCGATTTCCGTCTCTGCGCCCGGGAATCCCGCTGCGACGTTGAATTCGACGTCGGCGTCGAAGCTCGTCCGCTGCCACTGACCCAGCGACTCGGCCACCTCCGGTCGGCGAGTGCTCTCCAGGCGCAGCTCCAACAGGGCGACGGTCACCTGCGGATCGGCGAGCAGCCGGTCGACGATGTTCTGCAGATACTCGGTGAAGAGTTCGCGCGTCGGCGGCCGGTCTGCCCGCTCGGCGAGGAAGTCGGCCGTCGGCGCGAGACGCTGCCCGATCCGTTCGACGAGTCCGGAGATCAGCGCCCGCCGGTCGCGAAAGTAGTTCGACGTCGTGCCGATCGGGACATGCGCTTCTCGGTCGACGGCGCGATGGGTGAGACCTCGGCTTCCCTCGGCAGCGAGGATCGCCAATCCGGCGTCGGCGAGCCTGTTCCGGCGTTCCTCGTTACGGGCCACGAGAAACAGACTAGACGAAACCACGACAGCCGTCGTAGTCTCATCCAGTCAGTCTTAACCACTACATCTGCTGTAGATAGGAGCCGCTCGTGGCTGAACTCGTCTATCTCGTCGCGGTGAGTCTGGACGGTTATATCGCCGGTCCCGATCACCAGTACGACACCTTCGCAACCGAGGGCGATCACATGCAGGATTTGTTCGACAACTATCCCGACGCGCTGCCCACCCACTTCGCCGAGCACATGGGCCTGGACCAGAGCCGTGGGCGGTTCGGTGCCGTCGTCATGGGCGCCGACACCTACGCGATGGGCTTGCCCAACGTGACCAGTCCCTACCGTCACCTTGACCAGTACGTCTTCACCCACCGCGATCACGAGCCGGCCGAGAACGTCACGTTCACCGACGACGATCCGGTCGCGGTGGTCCGCAGGTTGAAGGAACGCGACACCGGGGACATCTGGCTATGTGGCGGATCGAATCTCGCGGGCCAGCTGGTCGACGAGATCGACCGCCTCGTCCTGAAACGCCACCCTGTCGTTCTCGGCGCCGGCAAGCCCCTGTTCGCCATGTCCTACCGGCCGGCCAGGTTTACCCAGGTGGCCAGTCGAGACTTCACGACCTCGGTGACCGTAAGCGAGTTCGTCAGGGCCTGATCCAGATCGCGAGCATCCGCCGAGCACCCGGGTGGTCGTCAACAGGTGACCCACCTGGGTGATCGAGTGGCCAAATTGGGCGATCGAGTGCTCAGTTTGGGTGATCGAGTGCCCGAGGAGCGCAGCGACGCGGGCGTATCGAGATCACCGCCACCAGCAACGATCCCAGACCCGCTCGCCGTGGTCTCGATACAAATCCCTCGCAAGCTCGGGATTCACTCGACCACCCAACCCCAACCCCCAACCTGCTCGCGCGGGGTCTCGATACAGCCGCTCGACCACCCAACAGACGTCGTGCCACACTGGTCGGTCGGGCCGGTTGATATGGGGTGGCTGATCCAGGTTGGCTAGTCCAGATCGGCGAGGGTGACTTCGACACCGCCGATGAAGTCGGCACACAGGTTATAGATGAACGCGCCCACCGAGGCGAGAGCCGTCAGCAAGATCGCGTTCACGATTCCGAGCATGAAGGCCCAGCCGAACACGGTGCCCGCACCGAGTGCGTCGGCACCTCCCCCGTCGGTCGTCAACGTCCCGACCGACGAGTTGAGCTGAGCCCATACGCCCATTCCCTCGAGGATCAGATAGAGCACCGCAACGGCGATCATCCAGATGAAGAACCCGATCACCGACAGAATGGCTGAGATCTTGAGCGTCGACCACGGATCGATCCGCCGGATCTGGACGGTGGCACGGAGGGCCCGCGCCCCGACGGCTCCCGCCGCTCCCACATGGGTGGGTGCCGAACGCTGACCCAGCGATGGACCGCCCCGCTGTGCCGCGCCCGGTGCGGGCACGTGAATCTCGTCCAGGTTGGGCAGATTCTTCGACTTCACCGGCGGCGTGTTGCGAGTCGGCGACTCGACGAACCGATCGCCGCCGCCGGGCTCGGGCGCCGGTTCGGTGAGCTTGGGCGCCGCCGTTCCGGTGATGATCGGCTTCTTGCGCGGCGGCGGTGGCGGAACGTCACCGTTGCCCGCGGTATCCGGTGCGAGCTCGTCGGCCCGCTGCCACGGCGGCTTCACTCCCGGCTTTCCACCGCCGGGTTGGCCGTCGGGCTGACCTGCGGGCTTCCCGCCCTGAGCCGCCGACTGGTTCCCCTGCTGAGCCGCCGGCTGACCCGACGACTGCCCTCCCGAATCCGATTGCCCTGCCGAATCGCCCGAGGGCTGGTTGCCCGCAGCAGGCGCTCCACCGGCCGCTTCGGCAGAAGCCGTCTTCGTCTTCGTCGCCGACGACCGGCCGGCGCCGGACCTGGCACCCGTCGATTTACGCGCGGTGGATCTGCGCGACGTCGACCTCGCAGCACCGGACGCCCTGCCGCCCGTCTTCGGCTCCGCCGCCGAATCTGCCCCGAGAGACTCGGCCTCCTGCTCAGCGGCTTTGGCCAGATCGGCCGCCCTACCGGCGGCGGCCTGGGCCGCGCCGGCCGACGACTCAGCCTTCTCCCCCTCGGCTTTCGCCTGGTCAGCGGTCGCCTCGGAGGATTTCGGATCTGGTTCTTCAGTCGTCACGTGGCATTCCTAGCGTTGGTCCGTCGAGTCCTCGTCGGGCTCATCGGCGTTTCGGGCGATCGCCAACAGCGTAGTGCCTTCATCAAGGTTCATCAGACGAACTCCCTTCGTCTGACGTCCGGCGCGTCGCACCTGCTTGGACAACGTGCGGATGACACCACCCGACGATGTGATGGCGTAGAGCTCGCTGTCGTCGTTGACCCGCAGCGCACCGATCAGCTCGCCGCGCTTCTTATCGTGCTGAATCGTCAGCACACCCTTGCCGCCTCGACCCTGCACCGGGTACTCCGCCATCCGGGTGCGCTTGGCGTAACCACCGGAGGTGGCGCAGAGCAAATAGTCGTCCTCGTCGACGACGACCATCGACAGCAGCGCGTCCCCTTCGTTGAAGCGCATGCCCTGCACTCCCGACGTCTGCCGGCCCATCGGCCGCAGCGCCTCGTCGGTCGCGCTGAACCGGATCGACTGCCCGTGCGCCGACACCAGCAGCAGGTCGTCCTCGGCGCTGCACAACCGGGCGGCGACGAGTTCGTCCTCGCCGCGCAGGTTGATCGCGGCAATGCCCCCGGAGCGGTTCGAATCGAAGTCTTCGAGCTTGGACTTCTTCACCAGGCCATTGCGCGTGGCGAGCACCAGGTACGGGGCGTCCTGGTAGGACTTGATCTGGATGACCTGCGCGATCCGCTCCTCCGGCTGGAAGGCGAGAAGGTTGGCGACGTGCTGGCCGCGCGCGGTGCGCGCCGCCTCCGGCAGCTCGTAGGCCTTGGCCCGGTACACGCGGCCCTTCGTCGTGAAGAACAAGATCCAGTCGTGGGTCGAGGAGACGAAGAAGTGCGCGACGATATCGTCCTGCTTCAGGCCGGCGCCCTGGACACCCTTTCCGCCGCGACGCTGGCTGCGGTACAGATCGGTCTTGGTGCGCTTGGCGTACCCGGTTTCGGTGATCGTGACGACGACGTCCTCGCGGGCGATGAGGTCCTCGTCGGCCACATCCCCTTCTGCCGCAATGATCTTCGTCCGACGCTCGTCGCCGTACTTGTCGACGATCTCGGCGAGCTCGTCCCGGACGATGGCGCGCTGCCGCTCGGGCTTGGCGAGAATGTCCTGCAGGTCGGCGATGACGCGCTCGATCTCAGCCAGCTCGTCGACGATCTTCTGCCGCTCGAGCGCGGACAGCCTCCGCAGCTGCATCGCGAGGATAGCGTCGGCCTGGATCTCGTCGATGTCCAGCAGGTCCATCAACCCGTTGCGCGCCTCCTCGGTGTTAGCCGAGGCGCGAATCAGCGCGATCACCTCGTCGAGCGCATCGAGCGCCTTGACCAGACCGCGCAGGATGTGGGCCCGCTCTTCAGCCTTCCGCAACCGGTACCGGGTGCGCCGCACGATGACGTCGATCTGGTGCGCGACGTAGAACCGGATCATCTGGTCGAGGCGCAACGTGCGCGGCACCCCGTCGACGATGGACAGCATGTTGGCGCCGAAACTGGTCTGCAACTGGCTGTGCTTGTATAGGTTGTTCAGCACGACCTTGGCGACGCCGTCGCGGCGCAGCGTGACGACGATGCGCATGCCGACGCGGTCCGACGACTGATCTTCGATCCGGCTGATGCCCTTGAGCTTGCCCTCGTTGACCTGCTCCGCGATCGACTGGATGAGGTTGTCCGGGTTGACCTGGTACGGCAGCTCGGTGATGACCAGAGTCGTGACACCCTTGTTCTCCTCGATGTCCACCACCCCGCGCATGCGAATCGAACCGCGGCCGGTCGTGTACGCGTCGCGGATTCCCTGACCGCCGACGATGAGCCCGGCGGTCGGGAAGTCGGGGCCCTTGACGCAGTCCATGCAGGCGGCGAGCATCGTCTCGTCGTCGGCCTCCGGGTTCTCGAGCGCCCAGAACACCGCGTTGGCAACCTCGTTGAGATTGTGCGGCGGGATGTTGGTCGCCATGCCGACCGCGATACCGCCCGAACCGTTGATCAGCAGATTCGGGATGCGCGCGGGCAGAACCGTGGGCTCCTCGGTCTTGCCGTCGTAGTTGGGGACGAAGTCGACGGTCTCCTCGTCGATGTCGCGCAGCATCTCCATCGCCAGTGGCGTCAGCCGGGCTTCGGTGTAACGCATGGCGGCGGGACCGTCGTTGCCGCGCGACCCGAAGTTGCCCTGCCCGTCGATCAGCGGATAGCGCATCGACCACGGCTGCGCGAGGCGGACCAGCGCGTCGTAGATCGCGGTGTCACCGTGCGGGTGATAGTTGCCCATCGTCTCGGCGACGGGCTTGGCCGACTTCACGTACGGGCGATCCGGCCGGTAGCCGGCGTCGTTGGTCGCGTAGAGCAGCCGACGATGCACCGGCTTGAGGCCGTCGCGGACCTCGGGCAACGCACGACCGACGATGACGCTCATCGCATAGTCGATGTAGCTGTTCTGCATCTCCTGCTGGATGTCGACAGGAAGGATGCGGTCGTGCCCCTCGTCCTCGGTGGGCGGCAGCGTGGTGTCAGTCATGGAGTCCTCTTCGGTTCTGGCGCCGGTCGGTGACCGTCACCAAAGTTGGTGCAGTGCAGGGATTTTCGTGTCATCCGTGATCAGACATCGAGGAACCGCACATCCTTGGCGTTGCGGGCGATGAATCCGCGGCGGGCCGCGACGTCCTCGCCCATGAGGATGGAGAACAGCTCGTCGGCCGCAGCGGCGTCATCGAGGGTGACCTGCTTGAGCACGCGGATCGACGGATCCATCGTGGTCTCCCACAGCTCGCTGGCGTTCATCTCGCCCAGACCCTTGTAGCGCTGGATGCCGTCATCGGTGTTGATCCTCTTGCCCTCGGCACGACCGGCCTCGAGCAGCCGGTCGCGGTCGCGGTCGGTGTAGGCGTACTCCGGCTCGGCGCCCTTCTGCCACTTCAGCTTGTACAGCGGCGGCTGCGCCAGGTAGACGTGACCGTTCTCGATGAGCGGCCGCATGAACCGGAACAGCAGCGTGAGCAGCAGCGTCGCGATGTGCTGACCGTCGACGTCGGCGTCGGCCATCAGAACGATCTTGTGATAGCGCAGCTTCTTGATGTCGAACTCGTCGTGGATGCCGGTGCCGAAGGCGGTGATGATCGACTGGACCTCGGCGTTCTTCAGCACGCGATCGATGCGGGCCTTCTCGACGTTGATGATCTTGCCGCGGATCGGCAGGATCGCCTGGTACATCGAGTCGCGGCCCGACTTGGCCGAGCCGCCGGCCGAGTCGCCCTCGACGATGTAGACCTCGCACTTGGTCGGATCGTTGCTGCGGCAGTCGGCGAGCTTGCCGGGCAGGCCACCGATGTCGGTCGCCGTCTTGCGGCGCACGAGTTCGCGGGCCTTGCGGGCGGCGATGCGGGCCTGCGCGGAGTCGACGGCCTTGCGGATGATCGTCTTCGCCTCCGCGGGATTCGCCTCGAACCAATGGCCGAGATGCTCGTTGCACGCCTTCTGCACGAAGCTCTTGACCTCGGTGTTGCCCAGCTTCGTCTTGGTCTGACCCTCGAACTGGGGGTCGGACACCTTCACCGAGATGACGGCGGCGAGACCCTCGCGGATGTCGTCACCGGTGAGCTTGCCGTCCTTCTCCTTGACCAGCTTCTTGTCCGCGGCGTACTTGTTGACCGTCGCGGTCAGCGCTGCACGGAAGCCCTCTTCATGGGTGCCGCCCTCGTGCGTGTTGATCGTGTTGGCGAAGGTGTGGACCGACTCGGCGTACCCGCTGTTCCACTGCATCGCGATCTCGACCTCGTGGCCCTCCCCCTTGCCGGAGAAGCCGATGACCGACGAATGGATCGGCGTCTTCGTGCGGTTGAGGTGCTTGATGTAGTCGACCAGCCCGTCCGGGTAGTGATAGGTGCGGGTCCGCACGACGGCGGCCTGCGCCTTCTTCTCCTCCTCGGACTTGACCGTCTCGGCCTTGTCGGTGCCGTCACCGTCGAGGTCGGCCTCGGCGATGGCTTCGTCGTCGGAGATCCGGTTGTCGGTCAGAGTGATGGTCAGACCCTTGTTGAGGAAGGCCATCTCCTGCAGCCGGCGCGCGACCGTCTCCGCGCTGAACGTCGTCGTCTCGAAGATGTCGCCGTCGGGCCAGAACCGCGTGGTGGTTCCGGTGCGCTTGGTGGGTTCGCCCTTCTTCAGCAGGCCGGGAACCGCGCGTTCGTAGTCCTGGGTCCAGACGAATCCGTCGCGGGCGATCTCCAATTCGACCCTGGTCGAGAGGGCGTTGACCACCGAGATGCCGACGCCGTGCAAGCCACCGGAGACGGCATAGGAGTCCGAGTCGAACTTGCCGCCCGCGTGGAGCTGGGTCATGACCACTTCGACGGTCGGAATGCCGGTGGCGTGGCGGGACACGGGGATACCGCGGCCGTCGTCGATCACCTCGACACCGCCGTCGGCGAGCAGCGTCACGTCGACACGGGTCGCGTGGCCGGCCATCGCCTCGTCGACGGAGTTGTCGACGACCTCCTGCAGCAGGTGGTGCAGGCCGCGCTCACCGGTGGAACCGATGTACATGCCCGGCCGCTTGCGCACGGCCTCCAGGCCTTCGAGGATGCTGATCGAATCCGCGCCGTACTCGCCGTTCTTCTTCGTCGACTTCTTCTTCTCCGCCACGCGCCTCGTCGCTCCCTCTTCAGGTAACTCGCTGAAATTCCGTCCCGCGGGCGTTTCAGCCCTCGACAGCCCTATTTCGGGCACCGGGTACATCGTACTGGGTCAGTCACACTAGAGCGGGGATGCCTGGCCGCTAGAACGCTCACAGATCGATTTTTTCGACAATCTTGTGGCCCGATTGTGGAAAAAATCGATTCGGCGGCGTTCCGGGTCTCCTGTGCCGTACCGTGCCGACCGCGCCGGACGCCTCACCCGTACGTGTCGCGCGGACCCCGTCCAGGAACGTGACGCGGACCCTTACGCCACGAGGGCGCCTGGGGTCCGGTGATCTTCAACTGCGTGACGACGCCGTCCCCGACGAGTGCGGCGATCTTCGCCAAGATCTGGCGTTGCACGTACCGCAGTTGCGTCGCCCACGCGGTGGACTCTGCCGCGACGTACAGGACGCCGTCGGTGAGCTGGGTCGGCTTCGCATGAGCCGAGATGTCGGCGCCGACGATGGAATCCCACGAATTGAGGACGGTTGCCGCACCGACGTTGGCTTGCCAGCCCGGCGTCTGGGCCAATCGCCCCACGAGCGATCCCAACGATTGCGGATCGCGGTGGTCGGCTGCCGGACCGGACCACCGTCGACGGGACCGGTTGCGCGGCGCACCGTCGAGTCGTTGTTTGCCGAGCGCGGCGCGGCGCGAGCGAGACTTGGCCCTCGCATCCTCGAGCGCCTTCTTGGCGAGTTCGTACCCGCTCGGCTCTGCCTCAGTCATCGACTGCCAGTTTATCGTCGGCCACCAACACCGACCGGCGTCGAAGCGTCGAGCCGTCCTCGTCCTCGCGCATCTCGACCGACAGTCGGCGGCCGCGAACGGCCGCGGGCAGATCCTCCGGCACCGCCGCCGTGATCAGCAACTGTTCCGCCTCCGCGGTGAAGGTGGCGAGATGCTCCCGGCGCCGGGCATCCAGCTCGGCGAACACGTCGTCGAGCATGATGACGGGCTCGACACCGTCGGCCCTGGCCAGTTCCACCGTCGCCAACCGCAGCGAGAGAGCCAGCGACCAGGACTCGCCGTGGCTCGCATACCCTTTGGCGAGCTGATCGCCGAGACGGATGTCGAGGTCGTCGCGGTGGGGTCCGATCAGGCAGACACCCCGATCGATCTCCTTGCCGCGCGACTCCGACAATGCGCCGAGGAGCAACTCCTCGATCTCCTCGACCGGTCGCGCCACGCCACTCTCGTCAGCCACCTCGGGACCGATGGCACTGCGGTAAGTCACCGACGCGGGTCGCGAATGCGGCGCGATCGCGGCGTAGGCCGCCGCGAAGTGGGGCTGCAACTCGTTGACGGTGGTGATCCGGTGCGCGGTGACCTGGGCACCGAATCTCGCGAGCTGCCCATCCCACACGTCGAGGGTGCTGACCACCGAGTCGGCGTCCGCGCCACCGCGCCGCATGGCCGCGCCGGCCGTCTTCAACAACGCCGCCCGCTGGCGCAACACTCGGTCGTAATCCGCTTTGGCGGCCACGGCCGCCGGACCCTGGCCCGCCACCAGGTCGTCGGCGAACCGCCGACGGTCCGCCGGCTCCCCACGGACCAGCAGCAAATCCTCGGGCGCGAACATCACCGACCGGAGCACGCCCACGACCTCGCGGTGCCGGCGCACCGGCCTCGTGTTGAGTGCCACCTTGTTCGCACCGGTCGCGACGAGCGTGATTTCAACGGACAGCTCACGGCCCTCGTTGTGCACGGTTGCGCCGATGCGCGCCGATTGCGCCCCATCCGCAACCAGCGCGGCGTCCGAACTCACCCGATGTGAACGCAGATTCGTCAGGTAGTACAGCGCCTCGAGGACATTGGTCTTACCGAAGCCGTTGCGGCCCACCAGGATTACCGGTTCCGCCGTCAACTCCAGAGTGAGTTCATGCCACGACCGGAAATCCCTCAACGACAGCTGGCGGACGAACACCGATCAGCCAGGCAGGCGCACCGGCATCAGCAGGTAGCTGAATACCGAATCCGGCGCGAGGAACGCGCCGCTCTCATCGGCGACGGGATCTTCGCCGGTCGACGGCCGCAGGACCGCCGGACGGCTGGGAGTCGTGAATCCGAAGTCGACGGTCGGTACGCCGATCGCCGTCAGACCGTCCTGCAGATATCCGGGATTGAACGCGATGGTGAGTGGCTCGCCGCGGAACGTCACCGGCAGCTGTTCCTCCGCCTTACCCGCTTCGTCACCACCTGCCGTCAGCAACACCGAACCTTCGGTGAACTCCATCCGGACCTGTGCTCCGCGGTCGGCGACGAGCGCTACGCGCTTGATCGCCTCGAGCAACGGTGCGCTCTCGATGGTGGCCACCGCGGTGTGGCTGGCCGGAAGCAATTGGCGGAACTTCGGGAACTCGGCGTCGAGGAGACGTGTCGTCGTCTTCTTTCCGCCCCCCAGGATTCCGAAGATTCCGTCGTCTCCGATCGCGGCACCGGATCCGAACGCGAGGGTGACGTCGGTTTCGGCTTCACCGCCGGCCGTCTTCGCCGCGTCCGCCAGTGTCTTGGCCGGCACGAGGACGGCGCCCGACGCGGCCGGATCGCTCGGCTGCCATTCGAGCTCGCGCACCGCGAGCCGGAATCGGTCCGTGGCCGCGAGAACGACGATCTTGCCGTCGATCTCGATCCGCACGCCGGTCAGCATCGGCAACGTGTCGTCCTTGCCAGCCGCCACCGCGACCTGGGAGATCGCCTCGGCGAAGACGCTCGAGGGGATCGTGCCCGTCGTCGATGGGATCGACGGCATCTCCGGGTAATCCTCGACCGGCATCGTCGGCAGCGAGAACTTGGCGCTGCCGCAACTGATCGAGACCCGCGATCCGTCGATCCCGACGTCGACGGGTTTGGCAGGCAGCGCCTTGGTGATGTCGGCCAGGAGTCGGCCCGACACGAGCACCCGGCCTGATTCGGCCACCTCGGCGGCGATCGACTCCTCGGCGGAGACTTCGTAGTCGAAGCCCGACACGGTCAATCCGCCCTCACCAGCGGTAAGCACGACACAACCCAGGACCGGAACCGGCGGACGGGCCGGCAAGCTGCGGGCAACCCACGCCACCGACTCCGCGAACTCGTCGCGTGAGACACGAAACTTCATGCTCGCCACTGTAAAGCGTCCAGGCCGGTTGTGGCGGTCGGGGTTGGAAAAGATCGGCGACGACGGCGAGTCGGGCCGGCGACGGCTGGCCGGTTGTGCACACGCCGACTATTAGAGGAAATTCTCTTAGAGAGATTAGAAGTGTTAGTAGGCACGGTGGAAACTGTGGGTAACTGCTATTTCCGCAGGTAGCAATACTCTTCGTGTTGTGGACGGGATGTGGGTAAAGCTGCGGGGACCGCGTTGCGGTGTGGACCGGCGAAAAGTTGTTCAGCGGTTGTCCAACGGCTGTCCACATCACACGGTGGGTTATCCGCCGACGATCCACAGGCCGATGGCGGCCGCGGCAACCGGCGAATCGCATCGACGTGTCGATGGCTGAACTCTCGTCGTCTGGTTGAGGGTTGTCAGATTCGACGGTCAGGGCGGTCCGGGACTGCGCTTGATCCGAGCGGTGAGTTCCTGGACGTGGTCGTAGATCTCGCGCTGCTTGGTCATGTCCTTGCGGACCTTGCGCTCGGCGTGCATGACTGTCGAATGGTCGCGGTTGAATGCCTCGCCGATCTTGGGCAGGGAGAGATCGGTGAGCTCGCGGCACAGATACATGGCGATCTGTCGTGGAGTGACGATCTCCTGTTTCCGCGACGGTCCGGTGAGTTGGTCGATCGAGACACTGAAGTAGTCGGAGGTGACCGCGATGATGCGCGGCGCGCTGACCTCGAGCGCACCGGACTCGGGCAGCAGGTTGCGCAACACGATCTCGGCTTGCGAGCGGGTGAGCTCGGTATTGGTCAGCGAGGCATAGGCGGTGACGCGGATGAGAGCGCCCTCGAGCTCGCGGATGTTGCGCTCGATGTGAGAGGCGATGAGCACGAGCACGTCGTCGGGAACGTCGATCTTGTCCATCTGCGCCTTCTTGCGCAGGATCGCGACGCGAGTCTCCAAGTCCGGCGGCTGGACGTCGGTGATCAGACCTCCCTCGAAGCGGGTCCGCAGACGGTCCTCGAGCGTGGCCAGCTGATGCGGTGGGCGGTCGGAGGAGATGATGATCTGCCGGTCGGCGTTGTGCAGCGTGTTGAAGGTATGGAAGAACTCCTCCTGCGTTCCTTCGCGACCCATGAGGAATTGGATGTCGTCGACGAGCAAGATGTCGACTTCGTCGCGGTAGCGCCGCTGGAACTGGACGCGGCGGTCGTCGCGCAGCGAGTTGATGAAGTCGTTGGTGAACTCTTCGGTGGACACGTACTTCACTCGCATCTGCGGGAAGAGGCGCAGCGCGTAGTGCCCGGCCGCGTGGAGCAGGTGGGTCTTTCCCAGACCGGACTCTCCCCAGATGAAGAGCGGGTTGTACGCGCGGGCCGGTGCTTCGGCGACGGCGACCGCGGAGGCGTGGGCAAAGCGGTTCGACGCGCCGATGACGAATGTGTCGAAGGTGTATCGGGGGTGAAGGTTTCCCGACGAGGATGCGGTCGACTCGGCGCCGGGGCTGAACGAATCGGACCAGTCGCCGTTGTCGTCGCGGCCGCCGAAGTGCCGGCGCCGAGATTTCCAATCGTCGTCGGCGGGCTCGTCGGCCGGTTCCTCCTCGTCGTCGGCGGAGGATTCGCCAGCGCCGGGATCGCTTGCGACAGCATCGGTGTCGATCGGTGTGAGCGGCTGGATGCGCACGCCCAGATCGACGGATTGACCGAGCTGTCGGGACAGGGCGTTGCAAATGACGTCGCGAAGATTGCGTTCGATCTGTTCCTGGACTACTCGGTTCGGCACGGACAGCAACGCGAAACCCTCGGTGAGGGTGAGGGGTTGGACCAGCGAAAGCCAGGCTTTCTGCTGGCGAGTCAGCGGAGGGTTCACCCGGGTGTCGTCGTTGAGTTCGTCGACGATGGTCATCCACACGTCGGGAAAAGACTCACCGGTGAATGTCATCGCTCCCCCTACCTGGCCGTGCTCGGGTTTCCTAGCATGCCACGGGGAAGATCGAGTGGCCAAGTTTTCCACACAGTTATTCACAAGTGTGCACAAAGGGGTGTACGTGGACTGCGGGTCTCAGCAGGTCGGCGGTTTGATTGTGGTGGTGGAAGTCAGTACCCTCGACAGGTCATAACCGTCACGCGGATTTCCGGTCGGGCTCTGGTGGAACACCACGCCAACAGTTGACCAGACTATCCGAGAAGTCTCGGCACCGTGCGGCGAAACAGGACTTGTTACAGCCTGCGGCAGCGGGCACCTACTTGAAGGAGTCACTCCGATGGCCAAGGGCAAGCGGACTTTCCAGCCGAACAACCGTCGTCGCGCTCGCAAGCACGGCTTCCGTCTCCGTATGCGGACCCGCGCCGGCCGCTCGATCATCAGCGGTCGTCGCAGCAAGGGTCGCGCAAAGCTGAGCGCCTGAGTTCAGTTCGACCATGCATCGGAGCGGACTCCGATGCTCGTTCGACGATGAACTCCCCTCACCGGATCCATCGGCGATCCGACTTCCAGCGCACCCTTTTGCAAGGAGTGCGGATGCGTACGCGCGACCTCGACGTCCATCGACTCGAGGTCGCTTCGTCGTGGCCTGATCGTTCGCGCGCAGACGTCGCCCTGCTCGGCGGCCCGTGGCTCGGAATGGTTGTGAGCAAGAAGGTCGGCAATTCGGTGATCCGGCATCGGGTGGCCAGGAGGATCCGTGCGGCCTTCCGGCAGGCGGTGCTGCCGATCGATTCGACGGAGTCCTACTTCGTCATCCGGGCTCGCCCCTCCGCCGCGTCGCGATCGTCGGCCGAGTTCGCCGAGCAACTTCGTCGGGTGGTGAGCAAGGCATGAGCCGACTCCTCATCGCGGTGATCCGCTTCTACCAAGTCTGGATCTCGCCCACCCGGTTGCCGTCCTGCCGCTTCGAACCGACGTGCAGTACCTACGCGGTCGAAGCGCTGACCGAACACGGATTGTTTTACGGCAGTTGGCTGTCGGTGGCACGGCTGGCCAAGTGCGGCCCGTGGCACAAGCCTGGATACGACCCGGTTCCGCCGCGGCGGAACCCCAGCAGTGAGGGATTGAAAGCAAAGTGCTGAACATCATCTACTACCCGGTGTCCGGGATCATGTGGCTCTGGCATTGGGTGTTCGACAAGATCACCCCGGACTCGCCGAACTGGAACGGCTTCGCCTGGGCGCTGTCGGTCGTCTTCCTCGTCTTCACCCTGCGAGCCATCCTCTACAAGCCCTTCGTCAAGCAGATCCAGACGACGAAGAAGATGCAAGAGATCCAGCCGCAGATGCAGGCCATCCGTAAGAAGTACGGCAAGGATCAGGTCAAGATGGCCGAGGAGATGCAGAAGCTGCAGCGCGAGCACGGCTTCAATCCTCTCCTCGGGTGTCTGCCGATGTTCATGCAGATCCCCGTCTTCATCGGCCTGTTCCACGTGTTGCGCTCGTTCAACCGCACCGGCGGCCAGTTCGGCATGCGCATGGAGCCGATGAGCGTGAAGGACAACGCGGAGACGGCCAACTACTTCTTCAGTGCCGAACAGGTCCAGAACTTCCTGGAGGCCCGTTTCTTCGGTGTGCCGTTGGCGTCGTTCATCACGATGCCCGGTCCGGGCCAGCCGCAGTGGGAAGCGTTCATGATGCACGGCGCCCCGTCCTACACGCGCCTCGGCATCGTGCTCGTCGTCGTGCCGATCATGATCATCGCCTCGCTGATGACCTACCTGAACGCCCGCGCCGCGGTGAAGCGCCAGCCCGCCGCTGCGCTGGAAAGCCAGCAGACGCGGATCATGAACATGCTGTCGCAGTACGTGTTCCCGTTGGGCATCCTCGTCTCCGGGCCGTTCTTCCCGGTGGCGGTGTTGCTCTACTGGGTCAGCAACAACATCTGGACCTACGGTCAACAGCACATCGTCTTCGGTCGGATGGAGCGCGAGGAAGAAGAAGCGCGCCAAGCGAAGGAAGAGAAGAACAAGGCGAACGCCCCCAAACCCGGTGCCCGGCCGGACCGCACGAAACGTGACGAACCGACGGACGAGAGTTCTGAGGCAAGCGGTGATGAGGCAACGGACGGCGATGCGCCCGAGAGCGGATCCAAACCCAAGCAGGGCGGGTCTCCCAAGCGCGGAGGGGCGGCGCCGCGCGGCCCCGCGGCGAAGGGCAAGGCCGCCGGTTCCAAGAAGAACCGGCAAGCCGCCCAGAAACGGAAGAAGAGCCGCTGAGCTCCTCCCCCAAGACATTTCGATAGACACAGAGGAGAACCATCATGACTGCAGACGCGCAGGTTCCCGACGACGAGTTCGTCGAGCCCGAGACCACCGCCGACGATGCCGTTGCCGAGACCGCCGATGACGCGGCTCCCGATGACGCGGCTCCCGAGAGCGATACACCGGAACTCGTTGCCGAGACCGACGACATCGACGAAGAGGACCAGCTGATCGAAGAAGGTGAGATCGCCGGCGACTACCTGGAGCAGTTGCTCGACGTCCTGGACTTCGACGGCGACATCGACCTCGATGTCGACGGGGATCGGGCCGTCGTCAGCATCGACGGCGGCCGCGATCTCGCCAAGCTGGTCGGGCGACGGGGCGAGGTGCTGGACGCGCTTCAAGAGCTGACCCGCCTTGCCGTTCAGCAGGCGACGGGGGACCGCAGCCGGCTGATGCTCGACATCGCACGGTGGCGGGCGGACCGTCGCGAACGGCTGGCGGGACTGGGCACCGAGGTGGCCGAGCGAGTCCGCGAGACCGGCGAGCGCGAGGCACTGGACCCGATGACCCCGTTCGAGCGGAAGATCGTTCACGACGCCGTCGCGGCCGTCGACGGGGTGGTCAGCGAGAGCGAGGGTGCGGAGCCGAAGCGGCGAGTCGTCGTGATCAAGACTTCGTAGCGTTGCGCGGCTGTCCCGGTCGAGGGGCGGTCGCGTAAGCTAAGAGCGACATTCGAGTGAGGAAGGTCCCGGCGAAAGCCGGGGCCTTTCTCGGTTCACGGGACGTGAATCACATCGATGTAAGTCGCCATGTTTCACGTGAAACATGAGCGAAGGGCGACGATGTTTCACGTGAAACATGGCGAGACGAGAGGATAGGTGTGTCGGTACCGGAGGCAGCCACCCGCGTGTTCGGGGATCGCACACCGTTGGCCGTCGCCTATCGGGACTGGCTTGCCGATGCTGCCGTGACTCGTGGACTCATCGGGCCGCGCGAGTCCGGGCGACTCTGGGAGCGGCACATCCTCAACTGCGGGGTCATCGGTGAACTCTTCGACCGCGATGCTCGCGTGGTCGACATCGGCAGCGGCGCCGGGCTTCCCGGGATACCGGTCGCCATTGCTCGCCCCGATCTTCGTCTGGTTCTCGTCGAGCCGCTCCTGCGCCGGACGACCTTCCTCTCCGAGGTCGTCGCAGACCTCGGGCTGGAGAACGTGGAAGTGGCTCGGGGCCGGGCCGAGGAGAAGGGCATCGTCGCCGAGTACGGCGACGCCGATGCCGTCACGTCCCGGGCCGTCGCGCCACTCGATCGACTGGTCCGATGGTCGGCTCCCCTTATCGCGGCCGGGGGGCGGTTGGTGGCGATGAAGGGTTCGAGCGCGCAGGCGGAGATCGACGAGCACCGTGCCGCATGCGCCCGAGCCGGCATCGCGGAACTCTCCGTCACCACGGTTGGGGGCACAGTGCTACCGGAACCGACGACCGTGGTGGTCGGGCGCAAGGTGGCGAAGCGCGGCGACGAGCGACGACGTGCCCGCTCCTCGAACCGGCGGGACAACACGACACAGAGTCACTGACCACCCCAATGCGTGCGGATCCCGACGACGACTCGGATGCCGGACGGGCAGGGCGCCCCGCGGTTGTCCGTGTCGGGGGCACAGCGCAGAATGTAGTAACGATGAACGATCGAAGGATGGACGAACGTGCCGATTAATCAACCGAATGTTTCACGTGAAACGTCGGGCCAGGAGGAAGCATCGGCCTTCGTCGATACCCCGATCGCGGCGGCGGCGGCCCGCGCGAGCGAGATCCTCACCCCCGGTGGAACCCCGCCCCTCCCCCGGCCGTCACAGCCGCGCGTCATCACCGTCGCGAATCAGAAGGGCGGGGTGGGCAAGACGACGACAGCGGTGAATCTGGCCGCCGCGCTGGCGATCCACGGCCTGCGTGTTCTCGTCATCGATCTCGACCCCCAGGGGAACGCCAGCACCGCGCTGGGCATCGATCATCGGCAGCCGGACATCTCGTCGGTCTACGAACTGCTCCTCGGCGAAGCGACGCTGGCGTCCGCGGTCCAGCAGAGTCCGGCTCATGAGCACCTCTACTGCGTGCCGGCCACGCTGGACCTGGCCGGCGCCGAGATCGAGCTGGTGTCGCTGGTCGCCCGTGAGAACCGGTTGAAGAACGCGCTCTCGCCCGAGACGCTCGCACAGTTCGATCTCGACTACGTCTTCATCGATTGCCCGCCGTCGCTCGGTCTGTTGACCGTCAACGCGATGGTGGCGGCCCGCGAGGTTCTGATTCCCATCCAGTGCGAGTACTACGCGCTGGAAGGCGTTGGGCAGTTGTTGCGCAACATCGAGTTGGTCCAGGCGCATCTGAACCCCGATTTGCACGTCTCCACCGTGCTCCTCACGATGTACGACGGCCGGACGAAGCTCGCTGATCAGGTGGCCGAGGAGGTGCGCCGGCACTTCGCGAGCAAGGTGCTCAAGACCATCGTTCCTCGAAGTGTGAAGGTATCCGAAGCACCCGGCTTCGGGATGACGATCATCGACTACGACCCCGGTTCACGCGGGGCGATGAGCTACGTGGATGCTGCTCGGGAACTCGCGCTCGCGGGTGCATCGACCGACGGCACGGCGCGCTAGGAGGACTTGACCATGAGCCGAGACAATCAGCGCAAAGGCGGGCTGGGCCGGGGCCTCGCCGCCCTGATCCCGACCGGACCAGCCGAGGATGAAACCTCGTCGGGTAGCACCTCGATGGGAACTCAACGCATGGGCGCCGCCGCGGCGGACGTCGTCATCGGAACCGGCGTCGGTACCGCTGTCGATCCCAGCGCGACGGCAACAGGCACGGAGGCGGACGGTGTCGGCGCCGTGTACCGCGAGCTGCGCCCGGCACAGATTCAACCCAACCCACAGCAGCCGCGCACCGTCTTCGACGAAGAGGCACTGAACGAACTCGTGCACTCGATCCGCGAGTTCGGTCTTATGCAGCCGATCGTCGTGCGCCGGCTGCCGTCCCCCCAGGGACAGGTGGAGTACCAGTTGGTCATGGGCGAGCGCCGGTGGCGCGCGAGCCAGGAGGCCGGCCTTGAAACCATTCCGGCAATCGTCCGGGAGACGCCCGACGGCGACATGCTCCGGGACGCGCTGCTGGAGAATATTCACCGCGCACAGCTGAACCCCTTGGAAGAGGCGGCCGCCTACCAGCAGCTGCTCGACGAGTTCGACGTGACGCAGGAGGAGCTGGCGACGCGCATCGGGCGCTCCCGGCCGCTCATCACCAACATGATTCGGCTCCTGAAGCTACCCATCCCGGTCCAGCGCCGGGTCGCGGCGGGAGTACTGTCCGCCGGGCACGCCCGCGCCCTGCTGTCTCTCGAAGGCGGCAGCGCGGCGCAGGAGGCACTCGCGGCCCGCATCGTGGCCGAGGGCCTTTCGGTGCGCGCGACCGAGGAGGCGGTGACGCTTGCCAATCGCGGTGACGCTCTCGACCCGTCGACGCCGAGTGCGAAGCGCAAACAGATGGTGATGCCCGGGCTGCAGGACGTGGCGGAGAAGCTCTCGGATCGACTCGACACCCGCGTCACGGTCAGTCTGGGCAAGCGCAAGGGCAAGATCGTTGTGGAGTTCGGCTCGGTGGAAGATCTCGAACGGATCGTCGGGGAAATCTCGCGAAAAGCCCCGTGATTTCCGCACCCAGGGACACGAGGCAATAACGTCACTGTGACAGATCAGCCGGAGAGGGAGCGAGTTGCACCAGAAAGCCTTGTGGCACAACAACTTTCGCGATCTCTGCGACATTCAGGGTGAGTGTTGATGGGAATCCGGCTACTCGCACTCGACACCGACGGATTTGAGCGGTTACCGCGCCATGTCCGCGGGTGCGTCTTCTGGGAAGTCGATCCGAGTGCCGGCGTCCGCGTGAGCGAGTTCGACAAGGAGGCGTGGACCTCGGGTCTGCTCCTCGAGTGGGGAACCTGCGCTCAGCTCGCACAGCACGGCTCCAACGTGATGCCCGCCGGAGCCGCGGCACGGGCCGGGGGGCACACCGTCGTCGGCACCGCCTTCTACGCACCGCCGGCGCGCGTCCCGCGCGCCGCCCACTTCCCCACCTCACCGGTGAGCGCCGACGCCGTTCTGCTGATGTCGATGCACACCGTGGCCGGGTTCGAGGACGTGCGGGCGATGCTCATCGACGCCGTGGTCGCCGATCTCGTCCAGCGCGGCGTGCGTGCCGTCGAAGCGTTCGGGATCCGGAGGCCGGTGTCGGACGGCGATGACGTGTGTCTGGAGTGCATGATCGACGCGGACTTTCTCGAGAACTCCGGATTCGATCTCGTCGCCCCGCACCACCGGTTCCCGCGCTATCGATTGGTGCTCGACGAGGGTCTCGGATGGAAGTCCGCCGTCGAGGGCGCACTGGAACGGCTCGTCGTCGAGGCAGCGCTGAAGATCACGATCGAGGAGCCCCGGCGAGAGATGGTGCCGGCACTGCGTGCGTCAGGCCGGACGGATCGGATGGACCGAACCGGCTAGATCGCGCGCTCGGCGGCAAGCAGATCGGCGAACGTGTACGTCCCGGTCGGACGGTCGTTCTCGCCCAGCAGGTACACCCGTTTCACGGCGACCAGGATCGCCTCGGCGACGGTGTCCCGGTGAGCCGGATCGTCGAGCCAGGCCGCGTCGGTCGGATTGGTGATGTAGCCGATGTCCAGGAGCGCCGTCGGCATGCGCGTCTCGCGCAGGATCGACCACGTCCGAGGATGGGTGCGGCAATCGTAAAGCCCTGTGCGAGCGACGATTTCGCGCTGAATGAAGCTCGCGAGGTTGCGCCCGATCGTCGAGTAGGAGCCGTGGTTGTTGCCGAAGTAGAAGCTGGCTACACCGCTGGCCGCAGCGGTCGGGTGATGGGCGCAGCGCAAGGCGATGACCAGGTCGGCGTCGACGGCATTGGCGGTATGAGCGCGCTCCGAGTCGTCGGGGGCGGTGCCTTCGCCGTGCGAGACGAAAGTCTCCATTCCCGCGGCGCCCATCCGGCCTTCGAGACGCTGGGCGAGATCGCGCAGCACGCGCTCCTCGAGCTCGGCGGTTGCTCCGGTCGACAGCGGATGCGCTCCCCCGCTGCCCGCGTCGATCAGGACTCGCTTGCCGGAAAGCTGCGGACCGGACCTGCGAACGCGTTCCTCCTCGCGGATCGCGTGCGGTGAGCCGCCGGTGATGCGGTTGCCCAGTCGTTCCAGGGACCGCAGGGTCGCCGGACCGCAGATGCCGTCGGAGGAAAGTCCGTACTCGGCCTGGTAGCGGCAGAGCGCCAAGTGGGTCGCTTCGCCGAAGACCCCGTCGACGAGGTTGGGGTAATAGCCTAGATTCTGCAGCCGCGACTGCAACGCGGCCACGTCGTCGCCCGTCATCGGCGCGGAGAGGCGGAACAGCAGTACTCGTGCCCCGAGACGGTAGCTGGACTCCAGCAAGGCGCGATAGGTGGCGGGGCCGACGATGCCGTCCACGAGCAGCCCGCGCTGCTGCTGGAATGCGCGTACGGCGTGGTCGAGCTCCTCGTCGAACACCGCCTCGGGCGAAGCCCAGCCGTCACTGCTGGCCATGAGATCGCCGGGGCCCGAAATGTCGGCCAGAAGCTGCTGTCCGACCAGGATGGACCGGATCTCCGCGACTGCCGAGCCCTGATCACCAAGCCTGAAGGTCGGCATACGCACTCCTCACCGAAGGTGATTAAGGATCAATCACCACTCTTGCGCCGACGTCGCACACAGGTCGCATGACGACACCGGCATCGGCCCAATTGTGTCAGGTCAATCTTGGCCAACACAAATGAACGGCACAGCATTGCTCATCGGTGTCGCCGAGTTCACGGCAGCGGCCGGATCAGGACGCGCCCAGCACCGAATCCAGCTCGCGCAGGAGTGCGGCCTTGCCTTTGGCGCCGACGATGGTCTTGACCACCTCGCCGCCGGAGAACAGCTTCATCGTGGGAATCGACATGATCTCGTAGTCGCGCGCCACGCTGGGATTCGCGTCGACGTCGACCTTGGCGACGGTCAGCTTGTCGCCGTGATCCCGGGCGATCTCCTCGAGTACCGGTGCGACCATCTTGCAGGGTCCGCACCAGGTCGCCCAGAAGTCGACGAGCACGGGCTTCGTCGAGGCCAGCACATCGTTGGCGAAGGTGGCGTCGGTGACGTCGGTCGTATGGGTTCCCATGTCGGCTCCTTATCGGCGGGAAGTTCAGACGGTGGCCGCGGCCTCGGCGGCCGGGGCGGACGCGTGCTCGGCGAGCCAGCGTTCGGCGTCGATCGCGGCGGCGCAGCCACTGCCGGCAGCCGTGATGGCCTGGCGGTAGGTGCGGTCGACGAGGTCGCCGGCCGCGAAGACGCCGGAGACCGAGGTGTAGGTGCTGCGCCCGACGGTCGTGACGTAGCCCTCGTCGTCGAGCTCGACCTGGCCGGCGACGAGGTTGCTGCGCGGGTCGTGCCCGATGGCGACGAACATGCCGGTGACGGCGAGGTCGCGCGTTTCGCCGGTGCGGGTGTCGCGCAGGACCAGGCCGGTCAGCGAATCCTCGCCGACCAGGCCGTCCACCGCGGCGTTGGTGATGAACTCGATCTTGGGGTTGTTGCGGGCGCGCTCCAGCATGATCTTGGAGGCGCGGAACTCGTCGCGACGATGGATCAGGTAGACCTTGCTGGCGAACTTGGTGAGGAAGGTGGCCTCCTCCATGGCGGAGTCACCGCCGCCGACGACAGCGATGTCGTTCTCCTTGAAGAAGAAGCCGTCGCAGGTCGCACAGGAGGAGACGCCGCGGCCGAGGAGGCGCTGCTCGTCGTCGAGTCCGATGTAGCGCGCCGCGGCGCCCATCGCGAGGATGATCGCCTTGGCGCGATGTACTTCGCCCGCGACCTCGACCTCTTTGATCTCGCCGTCGACGCGGATCGCGTCCACATCCTCCATGCGCAGGTCCGCGCCGAAGCGCAGGGCCTGTTCGCGCATCTCATCCATGAGGTCGGGACCCTGGATGCCCTCGCGGAAGCCGGGGAAGTTCTCAACCTCGGTGGTCGTCATCAGGGCCCCGCCGAATTGGGTGCCCTCGAAGACGAGCGGCGCGAGCTCGGCGCGGGCCGCGTAGATCGCCGCGGTGTATCCGGCCGGGCCGGAGCCGACGATGATGACTTCGTGGATGGTGTCCGCATCGGAACTTGTGCTCACGGTCTGTCCTTCTCGGTTTCGTTCGTGGCGTCGTGGAGCTTCAACACCAGCGTAGGGTGCGATGTTCCCGGATGGCCTGTGGGCCCCGCTACTCCGCCACGACGGCGCGGGCCAAGGTGCCGGGTTTGCCCGCGTCGCAGTCGCGGGTGGTGACCAATGCGTTGAACCGTCCGGGCTGGCCGGTCGGCGTCAGAATGACTTGGGCGTCGTGGCCCCGATAGTCGAGATAGCCGGCACCGATGATGGCCGCGCCGCGCAACCGGTTGGCCGCCAAACACCGGGCGAGCCGGTTGGGGTCGATCGGTTCGGCCTGGGGCGCCCGGGCGGCGGCGAGCAGGGGTGCGACGTCGGTGTTGGTGACCACCTGACCGCCCGGCGGAGCGGTGAGGCGTCCGGGGGTCATGACGGCCGCGACGGCCACACCGCCGAGCAGGACGCCGACGACCGCCGCGGCGACCAGCCACGCCGTCGAGAAACGCGAGCCCGAACGCGACGGCGTGACGTCGTCGGCGGGCGGCTCGGTCGGCGAGCCCGCCAGCCGCGCGAGGGTGGCCTCAGATGCCGCCCGCAGCTCCGGCGGAACGGCGACCGCGGGGGCCGGTGTGCCGCGCAGCGCCTCGACCGTCGCCGTCAGGGAGTCGAGCGTCTCCTGGGCGTCGGGGTCTTCGGGAAGGCGGGCCCGGACATGGTCGGCCGTCTTCTCGTCGAGGAGACCCGCGTGCAGGTCGGCGATCAGCTCGGGTGCGAAAGGCGGCTCGGGCAGGGCTTGGGACACTTCACTCTCGTCTGACATCGTCGGCAGCTTTCGCGGTGGGGACAGTTCGTACTTTACGACGCACGGCACGCCCGCGTGGCGGCCTTTGACGACCGGTAATCTAGTGTCCCGTTTCAAAGATTCCTGTCGCGCTTGCCGCGGTCCGATGCACGCCTGGCTGCGTTGTCGTCGGTGCCGATAGCTACCGCTATCGGCACCTCCTCCGCCTTGCCAGATCGCACATCGTCCTCACGGCAACCATCGACGAATTTCTGAAACGGGACACTAGACGGCGGCGCGCAGGCTGCGCAGCATCACCGAGAGTCGCAGGCGTCCCCGGGCGCAGCGGCTCTTGATCGTCCCCGTCGCCACACCGAGCAGTTCGGCGGTTTCGGCGACCGAGTAGCCCTCGACGTCGACGAGCAGGATCGCCCTGCGCTGATCCTCGGGCAGCAGGCGCATCGCGCGGTTGATGGAGATGGCGAGGTCGACATCGCGGGTGCGGTCGCACGGATCGGCCAGCTGGGCGTCGAACTCCGGGACGAGTTTGGCCCCGCGCACGCGCGACCGGCGCATCCGGTCCAGGCAGGCGTTGACGACGATCCGGTGCAGCCAGCTGGAGACTTGGGAGTCGGCGCGGAACTGGGCGGCCATCTCGTGCGCCTTCGTCCACGCATCCTGCAATGCGTCGGGGACTTCTTGCGGATCATTCATGGTGCGATAGGCGACCGCCGCCATGCGGTCATGATGACGCCGGACAAGCAAGGTGAAGGCGCGGCGATGGCCGTTGACGTGCGCTTCCAGCAATTGCGCATCACTGAAATGTTCCAGTTCCCCCCGGTTCATAGGCACGACAATAAGCAGTGGTGGCGTATTCGGGAACGATTCCGCACGGTTCCCGGAATCCTGGGGATAAGTCGAAGAAACGATTAACAATCCCAAAGCACAATGCGATGTGTGGCGATTCTCAGCTCTTCATCGTGACTTGTTTGACGGTGGCCTCGTACTGGCCGTAATTCTGCTGCGACGGCGCCAGCGAGGTGATCCACAGCAGGATGAACGGTGCCGCCTGCGGTTCGCGGATGGCGATGGTCGTCTCCGTTGAATTCACCGTCGCCTCAGCGACTTTCGTGGTCGCCTCGAGGTTCGACGCACCGGCCGGGGCGGTGCGCAACTCGACTTTGAAGCCGGGGTTGGGTGTGGCGACGGTGACCGAACGGACGGTGCGAGTGCCGCCGAGATTGAACATGAGGCCGACGCCGGGCTTGAGACCGCCGAAGTCGGCCGACTGCTGGTAATGATCGGTGTGCCAGGATGGCGAGGCGCCGCTGATGACGTGTTCGACATTCGTCGACGGATCGGCCGGCTGGTCGGAGAAGTCGACGACGCTGACCGTCTGGAGCGGGATCGCCGCCCCCGGCTGGTCATGCGCGACCGACGAGGTCGAGGTCAGAATGGCATCGATGTTCGCGGCGGGCGAGTCACCGCCGAAGATCTTGGCCAGGACGATGATCAGGGCGATGATGACTAGCAGAGCCGCGGCGCCGAGCCCGACCAGCAACGTCATATTGCGTTCCGGCGTCGCGGGCGTTCCCGCGGCATCGGCGTTCGCCGCGGCACCCGGGGGCGGGGCGATCGGCTTACCGTCGGAGTCGACCGGCGGCATCATGTCGGTGGGCAGGTCGAGGACGGTCGCCTGGTCGAGAACGTGCTGGACGGTGGCGGCAGTTCGGATGCCCTGGTTGCCGGCGAGAGCGCGCGCGGCGACCGCGGAGATCTCGAACGGAACCTGGGGACGTGCCCGCCGCGGCTCGATCGGTCCGGTTCCCTGGTCGTCGGGCAACGCCGGATGCATTCCGCCGACCCGGTCCGAGGTCTCCTTCTCGGTGGTCGTGGCGGCGGCGTCGGCGGTCAGCGGCCACCGGTCGAGCAGCAGGGCGTAGAGCACGGCGCCGAGACCGCGCACGTCGGAGGTCTTGTCGTCGCCGGCCAGCGTGCCAGGGAAGGCGAGGACCGCGTCGCCTTCGGTGGAGATCCGGATGCGGTCGGGGCTGTCGATCGACAGGGCGCCACCGGTGCGGTGGGCGGCTTCGGCAGCCGCGGCCAGTGCGCGGACGGCCCTGGCGGCGCCGATCGGCGACGGGCGGGTGGCCGCGACGTCGGCCAGCGACGAACCGGGCACCCATTCCGCCACGACGATGCCGCCCGACGATCCGCGGATGACGTCGAGGACGCGGGCGGCGCCGGCGGAGTTCAGATTCCCGATGCGCAGCGTGCGCGAGAGAACGGCCTGCGGCCCCTGGCCGTGTGCGCTCGGTGTCTCGCCGGCCTTGGGCGGCTCGGCCAGCTGCTCGGCGTCGACGAAGGTGAGCGCGACGTCGCGGTCGAGGTTGATGTCGCGGGCGTGCCAGAAGTGCAGTCCGCGCGACTCGCCGCAGTGGGCGATGAGCCGGTACCGACCGCCGGCGACGGCGGCCCCGGGCACCAGGCGGGGTCCGCGGAGCCGCTGACCGGGCGGTGCGGCGTCCGCGTTCGCGTCGGTGCCGGTCGAGGTTGGCTCCTCGGCCGGTGCCTCCGTCGAGGAGGAGTCCTCGATGGAGCCTGACGCGGCGTCCTTGCCGGTGCCGTCGCTCATTATCGGCATTCCTCTCCTGCGGTAACGCATATCCGGTCGGGCGCGACCGTCGGCGCCGCGCGGCTGATAGGGGAAGCTGCCGGTGCCGACTGCACCGCCGCTGTGGACTGTGAAGGACTGCCACGTCGCGGTTCCCCGATCGAAGCGCCGCACGACCTCGACCTGACCAGAGTAGGGTAGCGATTCCTCGGCGCCAATCCGTGGAAACTGAACTGTCAAGGCCGTTTCGTCCGCAGTGGGTGAGTCCGTCGAGGACGGTGCCAGTGCGGGGACGAAGCGTCCGAGGGCGCGACGGACCATCGTGGTGATGGCGACGACGTCGGGCACCTTGGCCGCGGCCATGACGGCGTAGGCGAGACCGAGCGCGAAGACGGCGGTCAAGCCGACGTACAGCACCGGCCCCACCTTCCCCCAGGACGACGCCAGACGGTCGATCGGGGTGAACCGGGCCAGCGCCCAGGTCAGGCCGACGGCGGCGAGCGAGGCGACCAGCGTGATGACGGTGGTGCGGGCGACCGCCGGCATGCGCTCGTTGCCCAGGTGGGAGCGGAGCAGGTAGTGCCCGACGATGGCGCCGACGAGGTAGCCGAGCCCGTTCGACAGTGCCAGCCAGCGGATGATCATGTCGGGGTCGTCGAACAGGACCGGGCCCAGGAAGGAGGAGCCCACCTTGACGGCGGTGATCCCGATGACCATGGCCGTCGGGGTCCACGCGTCTTCGCGGGCGTAGAAGACGCGGAGCTGGACGAGGGTCATCGCGTAGGGAATGAGGGTGAAGGCGCCCCACGCCAGTACCGATCCGAGCTGGCTGGCGTCGCCTTCGCCGAAGTTGCCGAAGTTGAAGATGGCCAGGCCGATCTCGGTGCCGAAGAAGCTCATATAGGCGACGATGGGCAGTAGCGAGACCATGGTGAGCCTGGTCGCCAGCGACAGGTCGGCGAGCACGGCACGTGTGTCGTCGGCGGCGGCGTTGCGTGACAACCGGGGCATCAGCGCGGTCAGAATCGTGACGCCCAGAACGCCGTAGGGCAGCTGCAGGAGCTGCCAGTGCGTCGCGTAGGCGATGATTCCGGACTCGGCGTAGGTGGCCGCGATGCGGTAGGTGATGACGAGTCCGACCTGCAGGACGAGCACGTAGACGACGATCGCGGCGGCCATGTTGCCGAAGCTGCGCAGCCGGGCGTCCAGCCCCCACTTCCAGCGGAGCTGAACACCGGCGCGGCGCAGGTACGGCAACAGGATGGCGGCCTGGACGACCACACCGAGGGTCGTGCCGATGCCGAGCACCAGGAGCTGAGGGTTGGTCATCTTGACCGGGTTGATCGTCAGTTCGCCCGGCATCACGTAGAACAGTGCGAGGGTGGCGATCTGCACGACGTTGTTCAGCACCGGCGCCCACGCGCCCGGCCGGAACACGTTCTTGACGTTGAGGATCGCCATGAACAGCGCGGACAGCCCGTAGAACAGGATCTCCGGCAGCAGCAGGTAGGCCAGCGCGGTGGTCAGCGGGCGGTTGACCTCGCCGCCGGACCCGACGTTCATCAGCGTCAGCAGCGGCGCGGCGATCAGCGCGATGACGGTGGCCGTGCCGAGGAGCACGACGGTCAGGGTGTAGAGGCGATTGATGAATCCCTGACCGCCGTCGGGGTCCTCGGATTCCGCGCGGACGAGGACGGGGATGACGATGGCGGTGAGTACCGCGCCGAGGACGACCTCGGCGATCATGTTCGGCAGCACGTAGGCGGCCTGGAAGGCCGACGCGATCGCGCCGCCGAGGACGGCCACCAGCAGGACCGTGCGGATGAATCCGGTGATGCGGCTGATCAGCGTCGCGAGCGCGATCGACCCTCCGGTGCGCATCACGGAGGCGTCGGAGGTCTTCGACGCTGCCTGTGCGGCTCGTGCCGGTGGCTGGGGATTGGGCGGGAGCCGACGGGGAGCCGGCCGGGGCGGCGGCGGGATTCGCCGCGACGGCGCCCGGCCCGGCATGGGCTGCGCGGCCGGGTGATCGGGGTCGGCGAGCGGTCCGGACAGCGGCCGGAACCCACCGGGGGGAGCGTCGAATTCCGGCTCAGCGTCGTCGCGGTCAGTCATCGGTGCTTTCCGAGTCTGCCGGGTGCCGGTGGGCTTCGCCCGGTGGGTTGGCGGCCTCGGTGGGCGCGGTGGAGTGGGCGGCCTCATTGTGTCGCCAGGTGTAGTCCCGTCCGGCGAGGAAGCGGTCCTGCGCGCTGGCCTCCGGCCGATCGGCGTCGGCCGGATCCGGTTCGCCGCGGAAGCGGTGCCAGAGGCGCCGCGCGACGAGCAGGATGAGGATCGCGGCCGCGACGAGGGTGACGACGAACAAGGGCTTGCCGTAGGCGTTCGAGTTCACCGACAGTTTGATCGGCTCGCCACCGAGGAGCACCCCCGACGAGGAGACGAGCGTGAACGTCACCGACGTCGCTTCCGACGTTTCGGAACGGGCCGGGAACTGAACCTGGCGCGTGCCGCGGGCGGGGATCTCGATGACGCCGACGTCGCCGATGTCGAAGTCGAGCGGCGCCGCGGTCTCGATCCGCACCCTGATCGGCAGGGCGAGTTCGTTGCGGGTCACCAGCAGCAGCGGGCTGCGTTCGGAAACCTGCGTGTACTTCCCGCCGGGGTCGAGGATGGACACCGAGTCGCGCATCAGCTGGAGAGTGTCGGCGACCGCGGTGACGCGCTCGCCGCGGGTCCCGCGCATCGCGGTAGCGGTCCCGGGGGTCGCCGCGGTGGGACTGGGGATCGCCCGCAGCAGGTCGTACCGCAGCGGCGCCATGTAGCGCTGCGGGGTCGAGGCGGCTGAAGGCGTGTTGACCAGGGCGCCCTGCAGTTGCCAGGTCAGGTTCGCCGACGAGTCGATCGAGGTGGCGGCCTGTGTCGACGGCAGCCACCAGGGACCGCCGGCCAGCGCCGATCCCGGCGGTGCGACCAGCCGGGCGGGGGCGCTGGCGCGTGCGACGGCACCGGTGAGGTCGGCGAGCGGGGTGGCCGTCGCGGCTCCGGCCCGGAGCAGCAGGCCGGCGGTGGCCACCAGATCGGCCGCATCCTCGGGGGTGATGGACCACAGGCTCGGGGGCGAGATCAGCGAGCTGCGACCGCTGACCGGCAGGGGGTCACCCGGTCGGGCCGGGAACCGGGGATCGGGCACGGCGATCGACGGGAACGCCAGCGCCGCCAGCGCGGCCTGGCGCCTGCTGACGGTGGATTCGCCGGTCAGATCGACTCGGCCGGATTCGCCCTGCAGGACCGGGGTGCGGGGGCTGCTGCCCGCGGCTCCGAGGGCGGCGCTGATGGCCTGGTCGAAGGTGGCCACCCGCACGCCGTCGGCCAGATACTGCCCGGCCGGGTTGCTCCGCGCGCGTGGCGCGATGCTGTCGGCCGACGTCAGGGCGGACGGGACCTCGGCCTTGGCGAGCTCGGCGGCACCGTCGTCGGTGATGGCGCCGATCGCCGGGATGGCCATGCCGCGCACGCTCTTGACACCGAGAATGCTGTCGACGAGGTCGGCCGGCTCGCTCACCGCGAGGCGGGTCAGTTCCGTGTTGGCTACGCGGTGCAGGGCGTCGAGGTCGGCCCCGGCGTAGGGCAGGGCGACGACGCATTGCCGCGCGGCGATGGCGGTCAGCTCCGCCAGCCAACCCTTGGCATCGGCCTCGCCGGTGCCCGGTTGCGCTCCGCCGGCCGGATCGTCGGGGTCGGCGAGCACGCCATAGCCCCGGGTCATCGCGGAGACCGTGACGAGGAGGTCGGGGTCGATCGCCAGGCAGAGACCGTTGCGCACGGCGGCGCGCGGATCGTCGTCGGCCGCGCCGATGACCGGGCGCAGACCCGCCAGCAGGTTGCGAAGCCGACCGCCAGGAGCCAGCGATCGCGCGAGATCCTCGTTCACCAGCACGATCCGGTCGGTCGCTCCGGCACCGACCCGGCCGGGCACGACCTGCGAGGGCGCGGCGAGCGGCCACAGCATGGTGAATCGTGCCGGCGAGCGGGTGTTGGCGGCGATGGAACCGTCGGGGCCGAGACCGCTGTGGGCCGGGGCCGTCGGGTCCTGGGCGAACTCGCGGGCGCGCTCCCGATTGGGCGGCAGGGAGAGCACCGGGAGCAGCGTGCGTGAGTCGGCGACCCGCGCCTGCGCACCGTAGTCGGGGGTGGCGTTGAGGTTCACCAGGATCGGGTAGACGCCGGGGTCGGTGATTCGCAGGCCGTTCGCGCCGCTCAGCGGCAGGCTCAGGGAGAAGCCCGTGCCGGCGCCCGGCGCCAGCTCGTCGGCGATCTTGGTGAACGGGCCGTTGATCTCGAAGGTCGCCGGGTCGTCGGCCAGTTCTCGGCGCAGGTCGACCGCGCGTCGCGCCGGCTGACCGCGCTGCAGCCGGATGTGCAGGGAGCGCAGGATGCGGTCGCCGGTGTTGTGCACAGTGCCGGCTACCACGACGTTCGGCCCGGTCGCGGTGGTGACCACCGTCGGCTTCACCCCGTTGATCGAGATCTTCGCGAACCGACTGCCGCTTTCCGACGTGGGGAGATCCGACCCGGTGGAGGTGTCCGGCGTCGCGGACCGGCCGGGCGCGGTGCGGTCGGGTGCTGCGTCGGCGCCGGGGATCCCGAGTGCTGGACTGGCGACGAGCCCCAGCAGGAGGAGAAGTGCCGCCAGCGGCCGGGCCCTGCCCTGGCGGCACGGCACGCTAGTCACCCGGCGGCGTCGGCCGACGACCACCGCGGCGCCTGCGCCGGCGCGCGGACGGTGGCGGCGTGGGGTCCTTCCGACGCTGGTTGCGTGCGGCTGCGGCTTTCTCATAGTCGTTGGGCTCAGTCCGGATGTTCTCGGCTTCGCTTTGCGCCAAGCGGCCCGGATCGGCGGTCAACTCGGCGATGACCCCCTCGGCCATCCGGGCCAATCGTCGCTCGTCAGAGTACGTGAGCCGTTTGGGGAGTTCGACCAGCGGCACCCAGGCGACCTCGGCGACCTCGTAGTCGGCGTCGGACAGTTCGCCACCGGTGCTGCGCAGGAGATAGTGGTGCACGGTTTTGTGGATGCGCCGGCCCTCGCTGACGAACCAGTAGTCGATCTTGCCCAGCGGTGCGACGACCGAACCGTGGATACCGGTCTCCTCGGCCACCTCCCGGATCGCGGTCTGCTCCGCGGTTTCCCCGGTTTCGATGTGTCCCTTCGGCAGCGACCACATCATCCGGCCGCGCCGGTCGACCCGACCGATCAGTGCTGCCGACAGCTCGTCGAACGGCCGGGACAGGTCGGAGATGACGAGTCCGCCCGCCGAGGTCTCCCGCACGGTGCGCAGGCGCGGTCCGCCGCGACCGCGGTTGCGGGCACGGTCCTTGCGCTGCCCGGAGGTGGCCGCTTTGGCGCGCTTGGCCGCCGCGGTGACCAGGTCGGAGGGCTTCGGCGGATGACGCTCACCGTCGCGCGTAGGGGTCGTCGCCCCGGTTCGGTCGGATTCGGAGACCAGGCGCGGACCCGGTTTGGGTCCGGGTTTCGGACGGGCGGCGGTGCCGTCGGCAGGATCGTGCGGGCGCTCGGGCGCGTTGTCCGCGGCCCCGGAACCGGCGCTCTGTGCCTGTCCCCCACCGCCGCCGCGGCCCCGTCGTCGACGGCCGCGACGTCGCCTTCCGGGGTGTTGCGACGTGCCTTCGCCCGCACCCGCGTCGTCGCGGGGGGTCGGAGAGGGCTGGGCAGCGGACACGCTTCGATGCTAGCCGCCCTTAACCTCAAGTTTCCCGTGGACGCCGCGGTTGCGCGGACGTGTCCGCGGAGACGATAGGCTTTGACCCCGTGACCGAGTCCGATTTGCGGCGTGCGCGACTGTTGGCCGCGGCGGCGGTGTCGCTGCGCGACCTCGGCGACGTGCTCAACCCGCTCGGCGAACTCTTCGCCGACGCGGGGCACGAGCTGTTCCTCGTCGGCGGTTCGGTGCGCGACGCGGTGCTCAACCGGCTCGGCAACGACCTCGACTTCACCACCGACGCGCGGCCGGACGCCGTGGTGGCGATCCTGGAGGACTGGGCGGACACGGTCTGGGACACCGGCATCGCCTATGGCACGGTGAGCGCTCGCAAGGGCGATCATCTCGTCGAGATCACCACCTACCGCAGCGACGTCTATGACAAGGTGAGCCGCAACCCGGACGTCACCTTCGGTGACAGCCTCGACGGCGACCTGGTGCGCCGCGACTTCACCATCAACGCGATGGCCGTCGCGATCACCGGTGCCGGCGCCACCGATTTCCACGACCCGCTCGACGGGATGTCGGCGTTGCTGGCCGGCGTCATCGACACCCCCGCCGAGCCGGAGCAGTCGTTCGGCGACGATCCGTTGCGGATGCTGCGGGCGGTCCGTTTCGTCGCCCAGCTCGGGTTCACCGTGGCGCCCCGCACCTTCGACGCGATCCGGGCGATGGCGCCCGAGATCAACCGGATCACCGCCGAACGGATTCGCGTCGAGCTGGACAAGATGATCTGCGGGGAGCACGCCCTGGAGGCGATCGATCTGCTGGTGGAGACCGGGCTCGCCGAGGAGATCATCCCGGAGATCCCCGGCATGAAGCTGACCATCGACGAGCACCACCAGCACAAGGATGTCTACGCGCACTCGCTGACGGTGCTACAGCAGGCGATCGACCTGGAGACGGGGGACCCCGATCCGGTGCTGCGCTGGGCGGCCCTGCTGCACGACATCGGCAAGCCCGCGACGCGGCGCCACGAGCCCGGCGGCGGCGTCAGCTTCCATCACCACGAGGTCGTCGGCGCGAAGATGACCCGCAAGCGGCTGCGCGCGCTGAAGTATCCGAAGGCGATGGTCGACGACATTTCGCAGCTGGTGTTCCTGCACCTCCGATTCCACGGCTACGGCGACGGCAAATGGACCGACTCGGCGGTGCGGCGCTACGTCAACGACGCCGGTCCTTTGCTGGAGCGGCTGCACAAACTGGTCCGCGCGGACTGCACGACGCGTAACAAGCGCCGGGCCAAGCGGCTGCAGGAGAATTACGACGACCTCGAGCGGCGGATCGCCGAGATCGCGGCGGCGGAGGATCTGCAGCGCGTCCGGCCCGACCTGGACGGTAACGCGATCATGGAGCTCCTCGGCATCCCGCCCGGACCGCTGGTCGGGCAGGCGTGGAAGCACCTGAAAGAGGTGCGGCTGGACCGCGGGCCCCTCGATCGCGACGAGGCGGAGGCGGAACTGCGGCGTTGGTGGGCCGAGCGTGACGGACCGCGCTGATAGTCTGCGCGGCGTGACCGCCGCACCGAATCAGCCTGGACCGCAACGCCCGTTGTCGTCGGGTCGGGTGTCGCCTGGGTCGTATCCGGCTCCGGCGTTGCGGGAAAGGCGTGGTGGGGGTCGTCGTGTGGTGCTGGCGCTCGCGGTGGCGCTGGTCGTCCTCTGCGGGTTGGTCGTGGTGGTGGGTCTGGTTCCGCGGACGGTGACTGGTGCGGCGGTACCGTCGGCGGCGGAGATGGCGCGGATGAAGTTGGCGGCCGCACAGGTTGGGTTGGTGCAGACCCCGGGGGTGCGGTTCACCGGCCGGATCGTCACGCCCGGCGGTACTGATGTCGATGTTGATGTAGTCGCGGGCAACACCGGCGAGTTGGCCGGAACGGTGCTGATCGGTGGTCACGAGTTCGAACTCCTCACCGCCGCTGGCCGTACTTTCTTGACCGGTGATGTCGCTGGGTGGCAGCAGCTGAACCCGCCGCAGTCACCGGTGAAGCTGGCGGGCCGGCCGGTGGAAATGCCGAAAAACTTCTTCGGTGTCGACTTTGCGGTGTTGGCGCCGGGCCAGTTGGGCCGGTTCTTGGATCCGGCGTTGCTCGACGGCAAGAATGTGACGGTCGGTGACCCGGTCGTGGTGAACGGGCGGCTCGCCACACCGATCACCAGCGGACGTGTCACCACGTTTGTGTCCGATCCGCGGTCGGTGAACGTTTCACCACCGCCGATCACCACCACCCCGACCGCCCTCGGCGCCAGCGGTCCGGTGTTTCAACTGGTCGATGCTGGCGGTGCGGGAGCGCCGTTACCGTTGCCGGAGCCGCCGACGATCGAGCGGATCCGCATCGATTCGTTGACCGGTGGCGGTCAGAAGGGCGACAAGTGGGCTGGCGCCGATATCAACACTGACATGATGAACGCGGCCCAGACCGAACGGTTCTACCGCGACTATGCGGGCAAGATCAGCGAGTTGCGGCGCGCCACAGACCCGCGGATGCAGGTGTCGGGGACCGCGACGGGGCGTTTCAGCCCGTCGCCGTGCGGGGCGACGGCCTGCACCGTGACGTTTGGGATTGGTAATCGGATCACCGCCGACCCTGAGGTGACGCCGCATTCGGTCTATGCGAACTACCGGATCACGATCAGTGTCAACGGTGCGGTGGTCAACACTTGTAGCGGTAGTACTGCGATGCCGCCGAACGGTTCGACCCAGATCACCTGCCCGGCCGTCTACCCACCCGCCCGTGGTGGCGGCACCATCCGAGCGCAGATCCACGTCGAGGCGACCGCGTTCGGTAAAGCCGAGATCGACCAACTCCACGAAGTCGTCAAAGATCACGCCGCCGCGATCAGAGGCCTGCCACCCACCGAACGACCCGGCAACGGACGGTTCGTGGTGAAGAAGGACCGGAACATGGGCGGTAAGGGTGCCCGTGTCAATGCCGAACACCAGTCCCAGGTTTCTGGCCTGCCCGTCGCTGTCGAGTACGAGGTTGAGTACATCGATGAGAACGGCAAAATCCAGAAGGTCGCCTACGACGGCATCGACTACCACAACAAATTCATGGAAGAAGCCAAAGGACAGTACGACAGCTCCATCAACAAGGACGGACAGTTTAAGCCTTGGATCGCGGAACAGTTGATACCGGAAATAAGACGCCAACTTCGCGCTCTCCCTGATGGGTATCGGCTCCGTATCTCGTTTCTTGAGCGGAGGTCGATGGAGCTGGCAATAAAGTTGTACAAAGAGGAGGGTATCGATTTATCTCGTGTAGTTATTCGCCATCTTCCTAAGGAGGGATAGCCGCCGTGGGCTACTTCTTACATCGCCCTGATGGGTACGACCGGTTCGATCTTGATCGAACACTAACGATCATGGAACGGAATGGAGCACGGCGTGTCGCGCGCGACGTATTCGACCCAACCTTCGAATCGACGGTCTCGGCTGTAACAGTCATGGAACTGGCAGAGTCATCATTTGACGTCGTTGAGTCGGCACGTTCGATAATGATTCACAATTCGGAAGCACTATCGGATTCGGTCGCGCAGTTGATATTTGAACTCATGGTCGATCAACGCCTTGTTTTCCATCCAGAGCTTACCGAAAGCGTCCTAGTACCCAGTGAAGATGCTGTTCCCGACGACCCTTACTTCACTGATTCCAAGGTAGTTCACTCCTGGCAAGAGCTCAAGCAGATTGCGAACTACGAGGACGAAGAAGGCTTCTTCTGATCCGATAGACATGTTCCAGATCGTGGACCCAAGGTTTGCT
>NZ_BAEE01000088.1 GCF_000241265.1 Gordonia araii NBRC 100433 | reverse complement strand
GAGCATACCGATGTCGTCGAGACTGCGCTGCGCAATGCGCACACCTTCCGGGACCCGGCGACCGGGCCAGTCGATGGCGTAATCTTCCATGCGGATCGCGGCTGTCAGTACACCTCCGAGCAGCTCGATACCGTCACCGGTGAGCTGAACGTGCGCCTGTCGGTCGGGCGGACCGGGGTGTGCTGGGATAACGCTCAGCAGGAAAGTTTCTGGTCGACGCTCAAGACCGAGTTCTACCAGCGGCGCACCTTCGGCACCCGGATCGAGGCCGTCGCGGCGGTCAGCCGATGGATTGACGCGGTCTACAATCGCAGGCGCCGACACAGTTCGCTGGGCTACGTTGCTCCAGCCGACTTCGAGGCGGGCATGCTTACCAGGGCGACCAGCAAGGCCGCTTAACCGATGTCCACCGAACGGGGTCAACCCCAGTCCGCAGAATTACACTTCCGCCTACAGGGTAGGGCAGCGTCGTAAGCTGGCGTGATGACGTCATCGCGCCAGTCGGGGGTCCCGGCCGACACCTCGTTTCGCGTCGGGCAGTTCTGGTATCACTTCGACGACGACCGCTGGGTATGGTCAGATGAACTGGCCAATATTCATGGCTATTCTTCTTCGGACGACGTGACCCCGACGACCGCCCTCATGCTGGCGCACAAGCACCCCGACGACAAGGACCGCGTCGAGAAGCTCATCGCGCATGTGCGCTCGGCGCGGGAACCGTTCAGCAGCCAGCACCGGATCATCGACGCGCACGGCCATGCTATACCGGTCGTCGTCGTTGCCGACACCTTCACCGACTCGTCGGGCAGCCGCGCCGGCACGACCGGCTACTACGTCGCGCTTCCCGATTCACCCGACGACTCGTCGGGACGTCCCTTCGACCTTGACGCCGAGCAGACGGTCGAGGAGCGGCTCAACGAGCTGATCGCCCGGCGCGCGGTGATCGAACAGGCGAAGGGCGCGCTGCGCCTGGTCTACCAACTCGACGACCAGCAGGCCTTCGATCTGCTCACCTGGCGCTCCCAGGAGACCAACACCAAGGTGCGCGATCTGGCCGCCGCCATCTGCGACCACTTGTCCGACAACGGAGTGCCGTCATCGACGCGCGCCGCGTTCGACCATCTGCTGCTGACCGCACACGAACACATCGAGCCCGACGACTGAGTCATCGCGCGGATTGTGTGAATCCTCCCGATCGCGTTTGCGGTGCACTCACCCGGGGTAACCCGTCTCAAAAATCTTCCGACACGAGACGAGAGGCAACGATGCAGCAACCGCAACAGGGAACAATCCCCTACCCGGGGGTCACCGAGGAGATGCCGCAGAGCCCGTGCGACGAGATGCGCTGCTACGAGGGCCGCGACCTGCTAGCGGGAAAGAAGGCCCTGATCACCGGCGGCGACTCGGGAATCGGCCGGGCAGTGGCGATCGCCCTCGCCAAAGAGGGAGCCGACGTCGCGATCGCTCACCTCGACGAACGTGAGGCCGACGACGCCGCACACACCCGTCGTCTGGTGAGCGACACCGGACAGCGGTGCCACGTTTACCGCTCGGACCTCTCCAACGCCGCCAACTGCCTCGACGTTGTCGACCGTGCCGTCAACGACCTCGACGGCCTCGACATCCTGGTGAACAACGCCGCTTTCCAGTCGCCAGTCGACGATTTCCTCGACATCGCGCCGGAACAGTGGGAACTCACTTTTCGGATCAACATCGACAGCTACTTCCACATCACGCGCGCTGCGTTGCCGCACCTGCCCCGTGGTGGATCGATCATCAACACCGGCTCGGTCAATGGACTGCGCGGCAACCGGCAACTCATCGACTATTCCGCTACCAAAGGTGCAGTTAATGCCTTCACCTTCGCCCTGGCCCAGGCTCTCATCGACGACGGGATCCGAGTCAACTGTGTAGCACCGGGCCCAGTCTGGACCCCCCTCATCCCCTCGACCTTCCCGTCCGACCAGGTCGAAGACTTCGGAACACAGGCACCGATGGGGCGCGCGGCGCAGCCCGACGAGATCGCTCCGTCGTATGTCTTCTTCGCTTCCGAGCGGCTCTCCTCGTACTACTCCGGGCAGGTTCTGGCTCCCGTGGGCGGTGAGATCGTTCCGGGTTGATCCGGGTTGATCACCCAGCCAACCGTCGTGCCCGGCCTACGAGGCACACGTGAAGGCTCACCGGAGTTGTCCTCCGGTGAGCCTCTGGTACCACGACCTATGTGCCGTCGTTGCGACGGTTCTCTTCATGCTGCTGGCGCATGCGCTCCATGCCGGCCTGGCGCTCGGCCTGGCCAGCCTCCTTTTGGGCTCGCCCCTCTTCGGCGAGGCTGTCGCGGTGGGTCACGTTGCCCACCGTCTCTTTCACCTTGCCCTTGACGGAGTCCATTGCACCCTTGATGGTCTCGGTCGTTGCGTTGTTATCAGCCATCGGTGACATCGCTCCTTTCCATTACCATGACGACGGACGTTCTCGCCCATCGCGGAGCAGGGTTGCCGAACGTCCCGGAAGCCAAACATCTGATTTCGTGATCATCGTCGGCTCTTTGCGGTCTCGCGCCGGTTGACGTCTTTGATTGCCGAGACGAGTTCGGCTTTCGTCATCGTCGAGCGTCCCCGGATGCGGAGACGCTGTGCCACACCGTAGAGGTGTTTCTTCGGGGCACTCGCGTTCACCCCCTCGGCGCTCTTGCCGCTAGGGCGCGGACCCCCGCTACGATCCCTCTCGTCTGAGGGTCCTTTCGCCTCTTTGGGCTCCCAATGGTCGCCCACCTTCTCGAACGAGTGTTTCAGCGCGCTGTAAGCGACGCGGTGTGCCCGTTCCTCGTCGCCATACTCCTCCAGCGCTGAGTCATGTGCCTTAGCGAAGGTCCGTTGCGCCTTCTTGGGCGACCGCGCAATCGTCGAAGGTAGTTCCGACCTTTTCGCGTCGCCGGCTTTCGTCGTCTTCGGCATGAGCCTCAACCTCCTCTGCAATGGATCGATACTCGGTCGTCGGGACATTCCCGCCGTGCCGAAGTGCCAAACATCGGCCCCGCTGTTTGATGACCGCCAGCCGCGGGTACTACCGCCCCATGACCTTTACAGCACCGACAATCCCCAGTACCGACGCGGCGTCGCTGATTAGCGTCCTCCAGGAGCGACTGAGCGCGCTCAACGACCTCCATTTGACGCTGAAGCACATCCATTGGAATGTCGTCGGACCGAACTTCATCGGAGTGCACGAGATGCTCGACCCACAGGTCACGCTTGTGCGCGGCTATGCCGACGTCGTCGCCGAACGGATCGCCACGCTGGGCGGCTCCCCTCAAGGCACTGCGACGGCGATTGAAAGAGAGCGGACTTGGGACGACTACTCGATCAACCGCGACACTGCCCAGGCGCACCTGGCTGCGCTCGACGTCGTTTACGACGGGTTCGTCGCCTCACATCGAGAAGCGATACGTCTGACCGGCGAGAGTGACCCGGTGACCGAAGACATCTTGATCGGACAGACCGCTGCACTCGAGAAATTCCAGTGGTTCGTGCGCGCGCACTTGGAGAATTCATCGGGCAGCCTGCCGCACTCCGACTCTCACACCGAGCGCGGTGCGGCTGCGGCCACACGCTAGTCCGGCTGACAAGTCGACCGGCGGGCCGACGATCTCACTGGTGGTCGTCGGCCCCGCCGACCGCGTCGCGCAGCGATCTCAACGTGGCCGACAGCAGCCGTGACACGTGCATCTGCGAGATCCCCAGTTCAGCAGCGATCTCACTCTGCGACATCGACCGGAAAAACCTCAGCGCGATGACGGTTCGCTCACGCTCCGGCAATTGCTTCATAGCCTCGCGCACGGTGAGGAAATCACTGACACGGTCGATATCCCGATCGGAAGTGCCCAACGAGTCCTTGAGCGGCCGCCCGCCGTCGCCGTCGTCCGCCATCGGCGAGTCCAGCGACGAGGTCGAGTAGGCCGAACGCGCCAGCAGCCCGTCGACCACCTCGTCGAGCGGAAGGTCGAGGTGAGTGGCCAATTCGCTTGGCCGTGGCGAGCGTCCGAGCGTCTGGATGAGCTCGTCGGCGCCGCGCGCGATCGCCTGCGCCGTATCCTTCGCCCGGCGACTGACCCGGACCGTCCACGTGTTGTCGCGAAAGTACCTACGCACCTCCCCCATCACCGTCGGAACCGCGAAGGAGAGGAATTCGGTGTCCCTGTCCGGGTCGAATCGATCGCAGGCGTTCACGACGCCGACCCGCGCCACCTGCACGAGGTCGTCGAAGGGCTCGCCGCGGCCGGCGAAATGCTGTGCGACGTGATCGGCCAGCGGCAGACACAGTTCGACGGCCTGGTCGCGCAGCTCCGTCCGACGCGCCTCGTCCGACGACCTAGCGGCGCGCGCCAACAGCACGACCACCTCGCCGTAGTCGGCGGAGCCGTGCGCGGATGCACCGGTTGCGGGCGTCACGGAGACGATCAGTCTCTCAGCGCCGTGAGAGCCACACGCGCTTCCCGACCGTGCCTTCCGTCGGCGTAGGCGACCTCGGCCTGATCGGTGACCGAGCCGATGACGAACCAGCCGAAGCTCGACTCGTCGACGTGCGCGTCGTCGACGACGTCGCAGCAGATCTCGATTCGTGCGTACGCCGGGCCGGTGGCGACCACCAGCCGAAGGCGTGCGCGAGGCGGGGCGACGGCGACCAGTTGCAGACAGGCTTCGTCGATACCCAGCTTCACGTCGGCGACGGTGTCGAGCGCGTAGTCGTCGGCGAACAGCACCGCCTCGACGAGGTTGCGGACCAACGGGACCCGCTCCTTGGTCGCGTCCACCGTCAACTCGACGACGCGGGTGCCGTCACTGCCGGGTCCGTCTTGATCTGCGCTACTCATGCTCATCCAGGTGCTCGACGACTGTGCCTGTCGAGCACAGGCTACCCCGCACGTGCCGCCGCTAAACCTGGTCGCGCGCCGGCTTTCCTATTCGGAGTCCTGGGAGACGAGGTCGAGCCGGACGCCCAGCAGCCGCACCGGACGGTCGAGGTCGAAGTCGTCGAACAGGGCGTGGACGACCGGTGAGATCTCCGCCGACGCCGTCGTCGGTGACGGCAGCTTGCGGGACTTGGTGCGGGTGTAGAAAGTCTTGGTCCGCACCGTCACCGCGACGCGGAACACTTCGCGCTGCTCGTCGACGACCTGCCCGAGGACGTGGGCCGTCAGGTCGTCGAGCGCGGCGTGCAGCTCGACGGGCTCGGACAGGTCGGTCGGGAAGGTTCGCGAGTGCGAGTGCGACTTCGCCTCCCACGGCTCCTCGGTGATGGTCGAGTCGCCGCCCCCGCGGCACAGCACGTACAGCCAATTGCCCTGGTGCGGACCGAAGGTCGCGATCAGGTCGTCCTTCGGCGTCGCGACGAGATCGTCGACGGTATTGACGCCGATGCCGGTTAGCTTGGCCGCCGTCTTCGGCCCGACGCTCCACAGTTCGCGCGTCGGCTGGCCGCCCATCAGCTCGCCCCAGTTGTTCGCGTCGAGGGTGAACACGCGCGGCCCGTCGTCGACCGGCTGTCGCTTGGCGAAGTTGGTGGCCATCTTTGCTCGCTGCTTGTTGTCGCTGATGCCGATCGATGCAGGCAGGTCGGTCCGTTGTCCGATGGTGTCGATGACCTCGCGGGCCAGCGTTCTCGCCTGCTCGTCGTCGAGATCGTCCGTGCCGAGATACGCCTCGTCCCACCCCCACACCTCGACGGGGCCGAAGCCGCGCAGTGTCTGCATCACGTCGGCCGACGCGTCGTCGTACGCCTCGACGTCCAGTGGCAGATACACCGCGTCGGGCATCTTCCGGTAGGCCGCCCGCAACGGCATCCCGGCGCGCACACCCTCGGCGCGCGCCTCATACGACGCGCAGGTCACGACTTTGCGCGGCTCGGTCGGATCGCCGTTCCCGCCGACGATCACGGGCCTGCCGACAAGTTCGGGGCTGCGCCGCCGCTCGACCGACACCTGGAACTGATCCAGGTCGACGTGCAATATGCGCCGAGTACCCACCGCACCAGCGTAGGCGGCGACGACTCGCGCCGTGGTGCTCCCGCATCGAACGGGGTCGGACCGGCGAACGACCCGTCGCGCCCGCCTGGGTAGCCTCCTACTCGTGAAACGCTTCAGCAAGCCTGCCCTAATCGCAGCGATCGCTTTGACCCTGACCTCCGCCGCCTGCGGCAACGATGCGCCCGTCGGGAAGTTCACCGACGACCAGGCCTGCACCGTGGCCACCGGCTCGGTCGGCAAATTCGCCACCGCCATGCTTCCGTGGCTCTACAAGACCGCGCCGTCGGCGCAGACACCGGAGTCTCCCGACCACGGCGCGATGTACCACGGCGAGTTCCAAGAGCGCCTGCACACCGTTTCCACCGAGCTGGCGTCGTCGGCCGACGACTTCACCGCCGCCTTGAAGGCCGGCGACGACGCAAAGATGCGCTCCTTGCAGGAGTCCGCTCGCACCAAGGCCGACGAGCTGATCAACTCGTGCACCAAGATCGGCTGGACGAAGCCCGACACCATCGCCGACCTGCGCGAGACGCTGAACAAGACCCCGGATTCCGCCATCGCCACCCCGTCCGCGCCCGCGGCGGAACCGACGTCGTCGAAAGCGCCGAAGCCAGTGGCACTGACGCCCGCCGGTGCCACCGTGAAGGTCGGCGAGAAGGTCGTCTTCGAACTGCCGAAGCCGCGTCGGGGCTATGCGACGCCCATCGAGTACACCATCACCAAGATCGAGAAGGCTCCGGCCGGCGCCATCCCCGTCGAGGGCGAGGAAGCGGCCAAGATCAAGCAGTTCTTCTACATCCGCGCGAAGGCCGAGCACGCACGCGACGAGGATACGAACACCGATGCCGTCCCGTTCTACGACGTGCGGCCCACCTACCGGGTGACCATGTCCGACGGGGCGAAGAACGGCGCGATGTCCGGGGCGCGCGACTTCAAGCCGTGCCGCAACGACGACGGCGAGATCGACGAGGCCGAGTACTGCGCGGTCTGGGGCACCGTCAGCGAGAACGGCACGGTCGCGAAGGTGGAGTTGATCGGCGTGACTTCGGATTCGTCGAAGGACGCGCCGGCCATGTACACCTGGAAGAACGAGTAGCGACCGCTACTTCCAACAGTAGGCAGCGTCCTCCAACACGAAACGGTGTTGGAGGACGCTGTGTCGTGTTGGACCTGCAGACTAGACCAGACCAACCAATCGCAGGTTCTTCGACACCAGGGCGGCGACCGCTCGCGCCATGAGATCTTTCCACGTCCAGCGGACGACAAGGATCTCCATATCTCGCAGGCGACCCTCCCGTTCCTTCTCCCGCCGGATGACATCCTCGGCTGTCTCCCCCGGCCGCAGATAGTCCAGGTACTTTCCCAACCCGTCGAACTCGCCGACGAGCTTGATCGCGCCTGCCTCGTCGATCCAGTCGAAGTCAGGCCTGGCGAGAAACGTTCCGTGGCGGTCGAAGACGTCCGTCTGCAGACGCGGCGACGAGATGCCGGCCTGGATCATCTGCGCACGACTCCAGGACTCACCGGGGTTCTCCGCACGCGCGTCCGCCAGCGCTAGTGCCCGCCTCGCTACACCGACGCCCGCCTGACGACTCAGGCAGAACTGCTCCATCACGGCGCGGTCCGCTTTCGCGCGGAGCGCCGAATCGAAGACGCTGAGTGCGCCCGCGAAGCCCCACCTCGAAGACCGGGCGACGTCGAAGGCGGTCCGCTCCTTCGAGGTGACCGGGACGCCGTCGACCTCGACGATGTCGTCCTCGCCCAGCCTTCCGGGGTGCAGATAACGCATCTTGCGGCGGTAGCCAGCGGCGCCGCGGACCGACGTCAAGTGCAATTGATCGAGGTCTGGCCGCAGCATTCCGAGCCCGTGGACGACTGCCGCCGACGAATGACTCACCACGGTCGCCGGTGGCAGCTGCGCCGCGAGGACCCGCAACCGGTGGCGCTGTTCAGGCCGACGCTCCACGGGCAGCACGTACACCCCAGGCATGACCCGCACCAGCCGCTGGTCCCGCTCGGCCTGATAGATCTGGCGCGGGTCGATACCGCACGCCTTGGCATCTGCGATTCGCAGAATGCCCTCGCCGTCGAACGGAAAGTGGTCCATACCGTTTAGACGCAGCCGTACCCGCTTCCGGTTCCATGCTCGGTGAATCCAACACAACGCAACACCCTCCAACACGAAACCGTGTTGGAGGGTGTTGTGCGCTGTTGGATGTGCGACTAGCGGTTGTAGTCGCCGTAGCCGTAGTCGTCGAGCGGAACCGCAGCGCCGGCCGGAGCACCGAAGGTGCCGTCCGGGCTGTAGTAGGTGTCGTCGTAGCTCGGCACGGCGTAGGCCGCGGCGCGGGCCTCTTCGGTCGGCTCCACCTGGATGTTGCGGTAACGGTTGATACCGGTACCGGCCGGGATGAGCTTACCGATGATGACGTTCTCCTTGAGACCGATGAGCTTGTCGCTGCGGCTGTTGATGGCCGCATCGGTGAGCACACGGGTGGTCTCCTGGAAGGACGCCGCCGACAACCACGAGTCGGTGGCCAGCGATGCCTTGGTGATACCCATCAGCACCGGACGACCGGACGCGGGCTCGCCGCCCTCGCCGACGACCCGACGGTTCTCCGACTCGAACTCGACGCGCTCGACCAGCGAACCGGGCAGGAACTCCGTCGCACCCGACTCGATGATCTGCACGCGGCGCAGCATCTGACGAACGATCGTCTCGATGTGCTTGTCGTGGATCGACACACCCTGGCTCCGGTACACCTCCTGAACCTCGTTCACGAGGTGGACCTGCACCTGGCGGGGACCCATCACGCGCAGGACCTCGTGCGGATCGGCAGCACCCTCCATGAGCTGCTGGCCGAGTTCCACGTGGTCGCCGTCGGCGAGAAGCCGCTCGGAGCCGTCGTCGTGCTTGAAGACGCGCAGACGCTGACGCTTCGAGATCTTCTCGACGGGCACTTCCTCGGAACCGTCGTCGGGGATGATCGTGATCTTGTAGAACCGATCGTCGTCCTCGAGACGGATCCGGCCGGAGACCTCGGCGATCGGGGCCTTGCCCTTGGGGACGCGGGCCTCGAACAGCTCCTGCACGCGCGGCAGACCACCGGTGATGTCGTCACCGACGCCACCCTGGTGGAACGTACGCATGGTCAGCTGCGTGCCGGGCTCACCGATCGACTGGGCGGCGATGATGCCGACGGCCTCGCCGATGTCGACGAGCTTGCCCGTCGCCATCGAACGGCCGTAGCACTGCGCACACACGCCGGTGCCGGTGTCACAGGTCAGGACCGAGCGGACCTTCACCTGGGTGATGCCGGCATCGAGCAGGGCCGCGATCGCCGGGTCGCCCAGGTCGTGGCCGCGCTCGATGATGACGTTGCCCTTCTCGTCCTCCGCGTCGGTCGCCAACGTACGGGCGTAGGCGCTCGTCTCGACGTGCGCGTCGCGGATGATCGAACCGTCCGGCTGCTTCTCGCCCAGCGACACGTTGATGCCGCGGTCGGTGCCACAGTCGGTCTCGCGCACGATTACGTCCTGGCTGACGTCGACCAGACGACGGGTCAGGTAACCCGAGTCAGCCGTGCGCAGCGCGGTGTCGGCGAGGCCCTTACGGGCACCGTGGGTGTTGATGAAGTACTCCGCCACGGTCAGGCCCTCGCGGAACGAGGACTTGATCGGCCGCGGGATGAACTCACCCTTCGGGTTGGTCACCAGACCCTTCATGCCGGACAGGTTGCGGACCTGGGTGAGGTTACCGGTGGCGCCCGACGTCGGGATCATGACGATCGGGTTGTCCGCCGGGTAGTGCTCCTCCATGGCCTTACCGACTTCCTCGGTGGCCTGCTTCCAGATCTCGACCAGCGAGTCACGACGCTCGTCGGGAGTCAGCGCACCGCGCTGGAACTTGCGCTCCAGCTTGTCGGCGCGCTCCTCGTACTTGTCGAGAATCTCGCCCTTGTTCGGCGGCACGAGCACGTCGGACATGGCGACGGTGACGCCCGAGCGGGTCGCCCAGTAGAAGCCGACGTCCTTGAGCTTGTCGACGGTCTGCGCGACGACGATCATCGGGTAGCGCTCGGCCAGATCGTTGATGATGACGGCCTGACGCTTCTTCGGCATCTGCTCGTTGACGAACGGGTACTCGACCGGCAGCAGCTCGTTGAACAGCACCCGGCCCAGGCTGGTGACGATCTCCCACGGCTGACCGTAGGCCCACCCGTCGGGGAACTGCTCCGCCTCGATCTCCGCCGTCGGACGCTGGTCGGTCAGCCGGATCTTGATCTGCGTCTGCACGGTGATCGCACCGCGGTCGACGGCCATGATGGCCTCGGCCGGGCTCGAGTACACGCCGCGCTCGACATCCTCCTTGGTCGACGCCTGGTACTCGCCCTCCAGACCCTCCTTGATGGTGGTCAGGTAGAACAACCCGGTCACCATGTCCAGGCGCGGCATCGCCAGCGGGCGACCCGACGCCGGGGACAGGATGTTGTTGGACGAGAGCATCAGGATGCGCGCCTCGGCCTGCGCCTCCGCGGACAGCGGGAGGTGCACGGCCATCTGGTCACCGTCGAAGTCGGCGTTGAACGCCTCACACACCAGCGGGTGCAGCTGGATGGCCTTGCCCTCGACGAGCTGCGGCTCGAACGCCTGAATACCCAGGCGGTGCAGCGTCGGGGCGCGGTTCAGCAGCACCGGGTGCTCGGCGATGACCTCTTCGAGGACGTCCCACACGGCCGGGCGCTGACGCTCGACCATCCGCTTGGCGGACTTGATGTTCTGCGCCTGGTTCAGGTCGACGAGACGCTTCATCACGAACGGCTTGAACAGTTCGAGCGCCATCAGCTTGGGCAGACCGCACTGGTGTAGCTGCAGCTGCGGGCCGACGACGATGACCGAACGGCCCGAGTAGTCGACGCGCTTGCCGAGCAGGTTCTGGCGGAACCGGCCCTGCTTGCCCTTGAGCAGATCGCTCAGCGACTTGAGCGGACGGTTGCCCGGTCCGGTGACCGGCCGGCCGCGGCGGCCGTTGTCGAACAGCGCGTCCACCGACTCCTGCAGCATCCGCTTCTCGTTGTTGACGATGATCTCGGGCGCACCCAGATCGATCAGTCGCTTGAGGCGGTTGTTGCGGTTGATGACCCGGCGGTACAGGTCGTTGAGGTCCGACGTGGCGAAGCGGCCACCGTCGAGCTGGACCATCGGGCGCAGCTCCGGCGGGATCACCGGAACGGCGTCGAGGACCATGCCCAGCGGCGAGTTGCCCGACTGCTGGAACGCCGCGACGACCTTGAGTCGCTTGAGCGCGCGCAGCTTCTTCTGGCCCTTGCCGGTGCGGATGATCTCGCGCAGCGACTCGGCCTCGGCGTCGATGTCGAAGTCCTCGAGCAGCTTCTTGATGGCCTCGGCACCCATGGCACCGGTGAAGTACTCGCCGAAGCGGCCCTCCAGCTCGCGGTAGATCTTCTCGTCGACGATCAGCTCGCCCGGCTTCAGCTTGGTGAAGCGGTCCCAGATCTCCTCGAGCTCGTCGAGCTGACGGCCGGCGGCGTCGCGCATGCGCTTCATCTCGCGCTCGGCGGCGTCCTTGACCTTGCGCTTGGCGTCGGACTTCGCGCCCTCGGCCTCCAGCTCGGCCAGGTCGGCCTCCAGCTTCGACTGGCGCTCGTTCAGCGCGACGTCGCGGTCGTCCTCAAGAGCCTTCTTCTCGACCTCGATCTCGGCCTGCAGCGTCGACAGCTCGTTGTGGCGGAGCTCCTCGTCGACGGAGGTGATCACGTAGGCGGCGAAGTAGATGATCTTTTCGAGATCCTTCGGCGCCAGGTCCAGCAGGTAGCCCAAGCGCGACGGGACGCCCTTGAAGTACCAGATGTGGGTGACCGGCGCGGCCAGCTCGATGTGGCCCATCCGCTCGCGACGCACCTTGGCGCGAGTGACCTCGACACCGCAGCGCTCACAGATGATGCCCTTGAAGCGGACGCGCTTGTACTTACCGCAGTAGCACTCCCAGTCGCGAGTCGGTCCGAAGATCTTCTCGCAGAACAGGCCGTCCTTCTCCGGCTTGAGCGTGCGGTAGTTGATGGTCTCCGGCTTCTTGACCTCGCCGTACGACCAGTTGTGGATGTCATCGGCCGTTGCCAGGCCGATCTTCAGTTCGTCGAAGTAATTGACGTCGAGCACTATTCGCCTCTCAGTGTCTCTGTTAGTCAGTCGGGCGCCGGGAGCGTGAGCGAGCGGGCCCAATCAATTCTGGTCGTTGTCAGTTGGCGAGATCGTCGATGCTGGCCGACTCGTTGCGCGACAGGTTGATGCCGAGGTTGGCCGCAGCGCGTTCCAGGTCCTCGTCGTCGTTGTCGGCCATCGTGATGGCCGCGCCGTCGCTGGAGAGCACCTCGACGTTCAGGCACAGCGACTGAAGCTCCTTCAGCAGCACCTTGAACGATTCCGGGATACCCGGCTCGGGGATGTTCTCGCCCTTGACGATGGCCTCGTAGACCTTGACTCGGCCGACGACGTCGTCGGACTTGATCGTCAGCAGCTCCTGCAGCGTGTACGCCGCACCGTAGGCCTGCATCGCCCAGCACTCCATCTCACCGAAGCGCTGGCCACCGAACTGGGCCTTACCGCCGAGCGGCTGCTGGGTGATCATCGAGTACGGACCGGTCGAACGTGCGTGGATCTTGTCGTCGACGAGGTGGTGCAGCTTGATGATGTACATGTAGCCGACCGCCACCGGGTACGGGAACGGCTCACCGGAACGACCGTCGAACAGCGTCGCCTTGCCGTCGGCGTTGACCATCACGTCACCGTCGCGGTTGGGCAGCGTGCTCGCCAGCAGACCGGTCAGCTCCTCTTCCTTGGCGCCGTCGAAGACCGGCGTCGCGGTGAGGGTGTTCGGCTCCGCCGAGTACATCTCCTCGGGCAGCTTCTCGGCCCAGTCGGGCACGCCCGCGGCGACGTCGATGTTCCAGCCGGCCTTGGCGACCCAACCGAGGTGGGTCTCCAGGATCTGGCCGATGTTCATACGACGCGGAACACCGTGGGTGTTCAGGATGATGTCGACCGGCGTGCCGTCGGGCAGGAACGGCATGTCCTCCTGCGGGAGGATCTTGCCGATGACGCCCTTGTTGCCGTGGCGGCCGGCGAGCTTGTCACCGTCGGAGATCTTGCGCTTCTGCGCGACGTAGACGCGGACGAGTTCGTTGACGCCCGGGGGCAGATCGTCGTCGTCGTCGCGACTGAAGACGCGGACGCCGATCACCTTGCCGGTCTCGCCGTGCGGAACCTTCAACGAGGTGTCGCGCACCTCGCGCGCCTTCTCGCCGAAGATCGCGCGCAGCAGGCGCTCCTCCGGGGTCAGCTCGGTCTCACCCTTCGGCGTGACCTTGCCGACGAGGACGTCACCGTCGCGGACCTCGGCGCCGATGCGCACGATGCCGCGCTCGTCGAGGTCGGCCAGGACCTCGTCGGAGACGTTCGGGATGTCCCGGGTGATCTCCTCGGCACCGAGCTTGGTGTCGCGGGCGTCGATCTCGTGCTCCTCGATGTGGATCGAGGTGAGGGTGTCCTCCTCGACGAGGCGCTGGCTCAGGATGATCGCGTCCTCGTAGTTGTGGCCCTCCCACGGCATGATCGCGACGAGCAGGTTCTTGCCCAGCGCCATCTCGCCCTCATCGGTGCACGGGCCGTCGGCCAGCACCTGGCCGGCCTCGACGCGGTCGCCCTCGTTCACGATCGGGCGCTGGTTGGCGCACGTGCCGTGGTTGGAGCGCTCGAACTTGCGCAGCTGGTAGCTCTCGCGAGTGCCGTCGTCGTCCATGATCGTGATGTAGTCGGCCGAGACCTCCTCCACCACGCCGGTGCGGGTCGACACGATCACGTCGCCGCCGTCGACGGCGGCGCGCAGCTCCATGCCGGTGCCGACCAGCGGCGACTCGGAGCGGACCAGCGGCACGGCCTGGCGCTGCATGTTCGCGCCCATCAGCGCACGGTTGGCGTCGTCGTGCTCGAGGAACGGGATCATCGCGGTCGCGACGGACACCATCTGGCGCGGGCTGACGTCGATGTACTGCACCGACGACGCCGGCACGTACTCGACCTCGGCACCCTTCACGCGGACGAGGACTCGCTCGTCGGTGATGACACCCTTGTCGTCGTAGTTGGTGTTCGCCTGGCCGATGAGGAAACGATCCTCTTCGTCAGCCGTCATGTACTCGATCTCGTCGGTCACGCGACCGTCGACGACCTTGCGGTACGGCGTCTCGATGAAGCCGAACGGGTTAACCCGCGCGAAGACGGCGAGGTTGCCGATCAGGCCGATGTTCGGGCCTTCCGGAGTCTCGATCGGACACATGCGGCCGTAGTGCGACGGGTGAACGTCGCGGACCTCAAGGCCGGCGCGCTCACGCGACAGCCCGCCGGGGCCGAGCGCGTTGAGACGGCGCTTGTGGCCCAGACCCGCGAGCGGGTTGTTCTGGTCCATGAACTGCGACAGCTGCGACGTGCCGAAGAACTCCTTGATCGCAGCCACCACGGGGCGGATGTTGATCAGGGTCTGCGGCGTGATCGCCTCGACGTCCTGGGTCGTCATGCGCTCGCGCACGACGCGCTCCATGCGCGACAGGCCGACGCGGATCTGGTTCTGGATCAACTCGCCGACGGTACGGATGCGACGGTTGCCGAAGTGGTCGATGTCGTCGACCTCGATCGGCACCTCGAGCCCGTCCGGCCCGGCCACCTTCGCCAGCGGCGTGGTGTGCGGGTCGGCGTCGTGCAGGCGCACCAGGTACTCGACGATCGCGACGATGTCGTCGGTCGTGAGCGTGGTCGGGCCGTTCATCGGGTTGTCGGTCAGGCCGAGCTTCTTGTTGATCTTGTAGCGGCCGACGCGGGCGAGGTCGTAGCGCTTCTCCTTGAAGAACAGGTTCTCCAGCAGGGCCTCGGCGGACTCCTTGGTCGGCGGCTCGCCCGGACGCAGCTTGCGGTAGACCTCCAGCAACGCCTCGTCGGAGTTGGTGGTCGGGTCCTTCTCCAGGGTCGACATCATGATCTCGGAGAAGCCGAAGCGCTCCCGGATCTCGTCGGCGGTCAGGCCGAGCGCCTTCAGCAGCACGGTGACCGGCTGACGGCGCTTGCGGTCGATGCGCACGCCGACGGTGTCGCGCTTGTCGATGTCGAACTCGAGCCACGCACCGCGACCCGGGATCACCTTGACGGTGTGCAGGGTCTTCTCGGTGGCCTTGTCGATCGACGAGTCGTAGTAGACGCCGGGGCTGCGGACCAGCTGGCTCACCACGACACGCTCGGTGCCGTTGATGATGAAGCTGCCCTTGTCGGTCATGATCGGGAAGTCGCCCATGAACACGGTCTGCGACTTGATCTCACCGGTGTTGTTGTTGATGAACTCCGCGGTGACGAACAACGGCGCCGCGTAGGTCATGTCCTTGTCTTTGCACTCGGCGATGCTCGCCTTCACGTCCTCGAAGTGCGGTTCGGAGAACGAGAGGGACATCGAGCCGGAGAAGTCCTCGATCGGGGACAGCTCGCGCAGGATGGCCTCCAGGCCGCCGGTGGGATCCTCCTCGCCACGGGCGAGGGCCTCCTCGCGCCACTTGTCGGAGCCGATGAGCCACTGGAAGGAATCCAGCTGGATGTCGAGCAGGCCGGGAACCTCCAGCGGCTCGGAAATCTTTGCGAACGATGCGCGCTTCGGCGCGCCCGGGATCGAAGTGGTTGAGGTGGACTGGCGGTTGGGTGCCAAGATGCGTCCTTCCAACACGAAAGTTGACTAGCTGCTACGAGGTGGGCTTGCGCCTGTGTCGCTGGTCTGGCGACCTGACAGGCGAAACGCTCGAAGCAGCACGATCGTGCTAGACGGGCGGATCAAGATGGACAGGAGGCAGCCAGCGCAACGTCCAACTGTATCAGAAAATAGACGCGCTTTGTCAAGTCGCGTCTTGCACTGGTGCCGCGCGCGCTGGCTAAGAGTTCGCGGTCTTGGCAAATAGAGTGACCGGTCACAGGCCCGACGTCAAGCGATACGCGCAGATTGGGGATATTTCTTCCCCCGTTCATCGCCGAACGCAGCAGGCGTCACCACGCGTCGACGCGACTGATCTTCCACTTTCCGTCCTGCCGGACGACCTGGTACTGAATACCGACGACGATGCTGCCCGCGGCCATCCCGCCCTGGTCCATGCTGATGACGAGGCTGCCGAGTACCTGGCCGGTCGATCCGTCGCCGGCGCCGGTCAGCTCCCGCACGCCGATGGCGTCGATGCGGCAGTCGTTCGTCTGCCCCGTCTGCTCGATCATCTGCCGGTTGGTGGTCAGCTGCTTTTCCCACTCGGCGCGTGCGGCGCCGACGAGGACGGAGCGCGACGTCCCGATCCACTTGTCGACCGTCTCGCCGCGACGGGGACCGAGAATCGCGCACGCCGCGTTCTCGGTCTGTCCGAGGACTTCGGATGTGGCGTTCGAGTCGACGAAGCTCTTGTCCCGGCCGTCGACGGCACCGGGGTGCCACAGTCCGAGCAGCCCGACCAGGAGCGCGAGGGCGCCGAGGCCCGCGAGGATGGCCGGGCCGCGCGACGATGCCTCGCCGGTGGGCCGGCGAGTCGGAGCGGATTTGGCGACGGCGCCGGCCTTGCCGCCGTTCTTTCCATCGCCGGCGGAGGAAACGACAGGTTTAGCCGCCGCCTTCGGCGATGCCGACTTCTTCTTCTGCGCGGTCTTCGCCGGTGCCGTCTTCGGCGCAACCGGCTTCGCCGATGCCGACCCGCCGGACGAGCCGAGCCGCTGGATCGGCGCGCGACGGGAGCTACCGGCGGCGGGACGCTTGCCCGAGGCCGCTTCCCGGCCCGTTTGCCCGGTGCCCGGGCGCGGCTGGCCCGCGACGCGGGGCCGCTTCTTCTTCGGAGGCAAATCGGACATCAGTTGCCACCCCCCTGCTGACCGGGGTTCTGCTGATTCGGATTCTGATTCTGTTGTGCCCCACGCTGATTCGCGCGCTGGTCGGCATAAGAGATCGGGTTGAACGCGGCGATGGAGTCCGCCATGTAGTTGCCGTCGATGTTGCGGACCGAGATGAGGAAGCCCATCGTCTGGTTGACATTGGGCTGGTTCGGCGCCTTCGCGACGACGTCCACGTACACCAGCGCCTTCCCGGCACGTTCGCCGCGGTTCACCTCGGTGACCGCGCTTCGCCGCACCCGGCCCTCAAGCCGGCCGGGCGCATCCTTGCGGCTGAGCACCTCTTCGAAGCCCTTGCCGCGCAACTCCTGCAGCGCCCGCCCGGTCAGGACGGATTCCACGTTCTCCTTGAACTTGTCCGGGTTCCGCGGATCGATCGTCGTCACGTTCATCGCGGCGGTCTCCGCCGTGGCCAGCACCGCGTCGCGCACGTTCTCGGTCCGGCCGTCGTGGTAGGCCCGGTAGCCGACGACTACGCCGATCACCCCGACGACCAGGCCGACGATCGCGACCAGACTGGCCAGCGCCAACGACCGGTTGCCGAAAGTAGCGGAGGCCCCGCGTGTGCTCTCCGCCTTCTCGCCGGGCTTCACGGCAGGCTTCTCGTCCTCCGCCGCGGCAGATTCGTCAGCCTCGTCGGCGGCCGGTTCGTCGATCGCCGCATCTTCGAACTCGGCGTCGTCGGGTCGTATCTCGTCGTCACTCATATCCGCACCACTCTATCCGCGTCGTGTCCCGGGGAGCCAATCTCGCGCACGCCGAAACCCGTAGACCGGCGAAGCGAGACGCGCCGGACTATTTCTTCGTCGGGTGGACGCCGAGCAGCCAGCCCAGCTGCCACGCCAACGGGTTGAGGTCGAGGCGGTCGGGATCCTTCTTCGGCTTGTTATCCCACGGCTGCGGGATGTGCGGATTCGCCAGCGAGGCCCGCGCCGCGCCGCGCACCGCGGTCGGCGATCCCTGCGGGACCGTGCACCGTGCGTTCAGGTTCAACGGGAAGTCGTCGTAGTTGATGTCGAACGTCGGGTTGCGGCGCTTGATCTCGGCGATCATCACTTCGGTGGACTCGTAGCCCTGCGTACACGCGGCCGGGTTGTTCATCTCCAGCACCACACCGAAATGGATCTGCCCGTCACCGGGGGCCGGGCTGTACGATCCGGCCGACAGCGCCGACAGCATCGCGAACAGCGTGTTCGACGACCAGCCGGTCGGCTCGATGGCGGTCTTCACGACCGAGCCCAGATCCTTGACCAGCTTGGTGATGTCGCCCCCTTGCTTCTGCAGGAGATTGGACAGCGCTGTCGCGGACGTCTGGCCCGTCGTCAGCAGGCGGCGCACGTCGGGATCGGCCGAGGCCAGCGTCGCCGTCACCAGATCCAGATTCTTCGACCACGCCAGGATCGCGTCCGACTGTTCGGCCTGTGTCGCGAGCACCACGCTCGAGTTCTGCAAGAGCGAGATCGTCTCGCCCAGCGAGTCGTAACCCGCCTTCGACAGCACGTTGAGCGCGTTCACCAGACGGGTCAGGTTCTCGCCCTGCCCGTTAAACGCCTTGCCCAGCTCTTCGATGATGGTCCGCAGGTCGTCCACCGGCACCGATTCGGCGAAGTCCAGCGCGGTGTTCACGACATCCTCCAGCGGAGCCGGGATCACCACGTCTTCCTTGTTGACCACCGACCCGGACGCCAGGAACGGGCCCTCGGCGGACTTGGGCCGCAGGTCGATGTACTGCTCGCCGATGGCCGATCGCGACGCGACGACCGCAGCCGCCGACGCCGGGATCTTCGGTGCGCCGCGACTGATACGCAGGTTGGCGTCCACGCCGTCCTTAGTCAGCTTCATCGACTCGACGCGCCCGACCGGAACGCCCTGGTAGGTGACCTGCGCGTTGGCGAACAAGCCACCCGAGTCGGGCATGTGCACGGTGACCGGGAACTCGGCGACGCCGGCCAGGCGCGGGAGACGTGCGTAGTTGATGCCGACGTAGACCATCGCGAGGATGCCGACGATGGCGAACACGATCAACTGGATCTTGACGAGGCGCGTCATGTCAGCGTTCTCCCAACATCGAAAGCGGGCCGTCGATCGCCGTCTGACCGGTCTTCGGCGGGGTCAGCACGATGTACTGCGGCCGCCGCTGCTGACGCTGCTTCGCTGCCGGGTACCGCAGATCCGGCCGGTAGTTGCCGTACGACGGCGGCGTCCACGGACCGATCCGCGAGTTCGGCGGCGGCGGGAGCAGACCGACCGACGGCCAGCCCCACCGCGGGCCGTTGCCCTTGTAGTATGGATTCGCCCGGTCGACCGGGATGTTGCGCGCCTTGGGCGGCGAGTAGATCGGCGCACCCTGTCCGACGCCCAACGCCTCCAACTGATTCAGCAGGCGCAGGTCGAGGGTCATGAAGAGGTTCACCGCGTCACCCTTGGCGGCCGGCGTCAGCCAGTCGGGGAACGGCACCGTGAGCATCAGCGGCGCGGCCGTGATGAAGTCGGGCATCGCCTTCGCCAGCGACGCCAGGATCGGGCGCAGCGCCTTCAGGTCCGAAATGATCGCCTCGCGCGACTTGCCGAGCACGTCGGTACCGACCTCGCCCAGCTTGTCGAGCTTCGTCAGCAACTCGACGAACTGCGGGCGCTGCTGCTCCAGCACCTGCACGCCGGCCGGCAGTTGCTCGAGGATCTGCTCGATCTGCCCGGTCTGGGCCGACGCGCGGGTCGACAGCTTCGCCAGACCGTTGATCGCGGTCACGATGTCGTCACGCTGCTTGTTGAGGTTCGTGATCAGCTTGTCGGTCTGGCGCAGCAGGCTGCGAGTCTTGTTGACCGGGTAGGGCTTTCCGTCACTGCCGGTGCGCATGACGGTGGCCGTGTCCATCGCCTTGGTCAGCTCACTGACGATCGGCTGCAACTGGTTGAGCCCACCGTTGTTGAGCAGCATCGACAGCGCGCCGAGCACCTGCTCCAGGTCGGTGGCGGTCCGGGTGCGCGGCTGACCGTTCGCATCGAGGCCCGCGATCGGGCTGTCCGGGTTCTGCGGCGCCGCGCCCTGTGCGCCTTCAGGTTCGGTCAATCCGACGAACTTCTCGCCGAGCAGTGCCGTCTGCTGAACTGCGGCATGCACCTGGTTGGACAGCTTGACGTTGTCGCGGACCGCCATCTTGACGGTGGCCTGCCACTCATCAGGCTCGATCGTGATGTCGGTGACCCGGCCGACGACGATGCCGTCCTTCTTCACCAGCGACTGCGGCACCAGATCCAGGATGTCGTCGAACTTCACCCGGAACGTCTGCGGGTTGTCACCCACGCTGGCGCCGCCGGGCAACGGCACCGACTGCAGGCCGCTGCACGCGGACAGGAGACCGGCCGATGTTGCGGCGACGATCGCGACGGTGGCGGACTTGGTCCAGCGCATCAGCGGCCTCCCCTCTCGGGCGTCTGCGACGGCTTCGGCTTCGACGGTCGCGGCTTCGGCCGGCGCGGCGTCTGCGGGTTCGGGTCGGTCGGCATCGGAATCATCAACCCGGGATCCGGGCGGCCGCGACGCGTGCCCGGCACCGAGTAGCGCTGGGTCTTGTCGTTGCTCATGATGCCGAAGGGCAGGACCGGCAGCAGCGGGCTCACCCCGGCCTGGATCTGCTTCGCGATGTCGGTGCAGTGGCTGATGATCGGGGCCATCTTGTGCTGCCACTCCAAGAACGGCTGGGTGCCGGGCATGATGCTGCCCGGGTTGAGCAGCTTGCACTGCACGGCCAGCAGGTTCTGCAGGTCCTGGATCGTCAGCCGCATGGCCAGCGTGCCCGACTCCGCGTCGTATGCGTTGATCAGGTTCGACACGGTGACCGGGAGGACCGTGAAGATCTCCTTCAGCGACTCCTGGTTGTCGCGCAGCGTCTTCGCGGTCGGCTGCAGCGAGCGAACCGTGTCGCCCAGCAGCTCCTGGTTGTCGTTCACGAAACGCGCGACGTCGCCCAGCGCCACCGACAGCGTGGCCAGCGCCTGGCCGAGCTGCTTCCGCTCGCCTGCCAGGAAAGTGTTGAACGAGGCCATCTGCGAGTTGAACTGACGCACCTGTGCGTCGTTCTCGGCGAGGGCCGCCACGAAGGTGTTGAGCTGCTTGATCGTATCGACGATGTTGCCGCTGGAGTCCGACAGGGTCGTCGCAGCCTTCGACAGGTTCGTGAACGCCGAACCGAGCTTCTCGCCGTTGCCGCGGAAGTTGTCGGCGCCCACGCGGACGAACTCGGTGACGACGCCTTCCTTCTCACCCTTCTTGGCATTCACCCCGTCGGGTCCGAGCGACCGCGAGAGCTTCTGCAGGTTCGCGTACAGCTCGTCGACCTCGACCGGAACCATCGTCTGGTCGATGCTCAGCGAGATGTCGCGCGGCGCCCGCGGACCACCGTTGTAGGCGGGGGTCAACTGGACGTAGCGGTCGGCGATGATCGACGGCGCGACCTGCACGGCCCGCACGTCGGCCGGCAGCTTCAGGCCGCGCTGAACGCGCATCCTGACCTGGACCTTGTCGCCGTCGGGAGTCACCTTCGTGACCTTCCCGACCGGCACGCCGAGCAGCTTCACGTCGGTACCGCTGTAGATACCGACGCTCCGCTTGAAGGTCGCGTCGATGGTGGTCGCCCCGATTCCGGAGAACACCCACCACAGCACCGAGCCGGTGATCAGCGCCAGGACGCTGCCCAGCACGATGCCCACGATATGGCGCGGGGTGAACCAGCGCCCGGGTCCGGAAGTCGTCGTCAGATCTGGGGTCGTCATCTATCCGGCCTCGGTTCCGCCGTTGTTCAGCAGCTTCGTCTTGTTCGGAGGTCGCGTCGTGTTCTGCTGCGGCAGTGCGGGCGGCAGCAGGTTGGTGACCATCGACTCGAACCACCGGCCGTTGCCCAGCACGTTGGCGTACAGCCGGTAGAACGGTGCGAGGTTCTGGATCGAGCGGCCCAGGTTGTCCTTGTGCTTGGTGAGGAGTCCGGCGACCTCCTGCAGCGACTTCAGCGCCGGGCCGATCTGCTCCTGGTTGTCGGCGACGATGCCGCTCAGCGCCTTGCTGAGCGTCGTCGTCGACGAGAGCAGCGCCGAGATCGACTGCTGCCTGTTGTTCAGCTCGTCGAGCAGCTGTCCGGCGCCGGCGATCAGGCGGGTGAACTCTTCGTTGCGGTCGGCGAGGATCTTCGACGTCGTCTTCGTCGCGTTGAGGAGCTTCTGCACCTCCTGATCGCGCTTGGCGATCGTCTCCGACAGCCGGCTCAGTCCGGTCAGCGCGGGACCGAAGTCGCCCGCGGTCCCGGAGAACGCCGTGGACATGGTCTGCAGCGATTCGGCCACCTTGTCGGTGTCGAGTTCGGTCAGCTGGTTGCTCGCATCGGAGAAGGCCTCAATCACGTCGTACGGCGCAACCGTGTCGGTGATCGGCGTCGACGGGTCGGCCGCGCGGGATCCGCGCGGGGTCAGCCCGAGGTACTTCTGCCCGAGCAGCGTCTTGATCTGGATCGACGCCTGCGTTTGGTCGCCGATCCAGGTGTTCGTCACGGTGAACTTCACGTCGACCTTGTTGCCGTCGCGGTTCAGTCCGACGCTGTCGATCTGTCCCACCTTGATGCCGGCCACCCGGACCTCGTTGCCCGGCTGCAGGCCGGCGGCCTCGGAGAACTGGGCGGTGTAGCGCGGCCCGGCACCGATGATCGGCAGATTCGACAGGTAGAACGACGACACCGTCAGCATCAACAGGAGCATGATGCCGAGCGCGCCCACCGTGACCGGCGACCGGCGACCGGCGAAGCGGCGCGACGGGTGCAGCTTCTGCGGATCGGCGTTCAGCGCAGCCTCTTCGCGCGCGGCACGGGCGGCCTCGAGGTCGCCCGCACCGAACTGCTCGGTGGGGGCGTCGTCTGGCACGTTGTTCGGCATGTCTGCTCGGTCCTTATCGTCAGCCATGTTCTCCCCTAGCCCGGACGCCGGTTGTCACGCCAGCACCTGGTCGCAGCACTCGTGTAGAGCACATGGTTGATGTCGGGCAGCGGGATCAGCGGATCGGTCAGCAAGATCGACTTGCCGTTACCCATCACCACGTCGACACCGCACAGATAGAACTGGAACCACGAGCCGAAGGTCGCGGCGCGGCCGATCTTCTCCAGCTTCGGCGGCAGGTTGGTGATGATCGCCTCGACGTCCTTCTCCCGCTTCATGATCTGATCGGATACGGCCTTGAGGCCCGCGATGTCACCGGCGATCGCCGGGCGCGTCTGGCCCAGGATCGAACCCATCACCGTGGTCAGGTTGGAGACGGAGGTGACCGCCGACCCGACCGATTCCTTCTGCGCGGCCAGTCCGGCGACCAGCTGAGACGTGTTGACCAGCAGCGATTCGAACTGCGAGTCATGCGCGTTGACGGTCTGCAGCACGTTGTTGAGATTCGTGATCAGCTCGCCGATGACCTGGTCGCGGTCGGCCAGCGTGTTCGTCAGCTCCGCCGTCTGGGACAGCAGCGACGACATCGTCGCACCCATGTCCTGGCCGGGAGTGTCCTGGAAGACCTGGATGATCTGGTCGGCCAATTTGTTGACGTCGGCCGGCTCCAGCTGGTTGAACACCGGCTTGAAACCGTTGAACAGCTCGGTCAGGTTCACCGCCGGGTGGGTGGAGTCGTCGTTATCGGCCAGGCCGAAGACGTGACCGGGCCGCAGCTGCTTGCCGTTGTCACCCGCGCCGCGCTCGAGGGCGAGGTAGCGCAGGCCGGTCAGGTTGCGGTAGCGGATGTACACCTCGGTGCCGTCGGGCAGGGTGTCGCGGTCGACGGCGAAACTCACCTTGGCGCGGTTCTTCTCGTACACCTCGACGTTGCTGACCGCGCCGACGCGGACGCCCGCGATGCGCACATCGTCGCCGGCGTTGAGCATGGCGGCGTCATCGAAGATCGCCTGGAAGTCGTGCTTGCCGGACAGGCCGGCGTTGGCGATCGTCAGCGCCAGCATCGAAGTGGAGATGACGGTCACCACCGCGAAGACGATCAGCTTGACCAGGGGTGGGACGATGGACTTCATCGCATGTTCACCTGCGCTCCCCGCAATCTCGACGCACCGATCAGCGTCACCCAGCTGGGGACCTGTTCGGGCGCGACGCCGCTGGCGCCGCCGTAAATCATCTGCAACTGTGCCCGGTACACCGGGTCGGCCCACGGATCGGACTTGGCCTTGCCGGCGGGCAACGCCGAGAACTGCGCGGCCGGCATCTGCGGAATCGTGCGCGGTCCCGGGTTGCGCGAGGGCACCTGGTACGAACCGTCGGCGAGACCGCCGCCCGGGTACTGCGGGAAGGGCCGCCCGTTCTTCGCCGGCGTGTAGCAGACCGGTCCACGGGCGTAGTCGAACATGCGCGGCTCGTCCTGGTTGGGCAGGTACCGGCCACGCGGGTTCACGAACTGCAGGTTCACCCGGACACCTGGATTCGGCGTGCCCTCGCCGACGATCCGGCGGGATTCGGCGATGAGACCGGCGAAGTTCTTGAACGTGCAGCCGAACACCGGTGACTGGCGCGCCAGGCCGGCCAGCATCTCCTCAGTACCGGTGAAGATGGTGATCAGGTCGGTGCGGTTGGTGCGCAGGAACGACGTCGTGTCGTCGGCTGCGACACCCAGCGTCGAGATGAGGGCGGCGAGATCGCCCTGACGCTCGTTCAGCGTGTTACCGGTGACCCGCAGGTTGTCCAGTCCGTTGATGATCGACGGGAGCGCGTCGGAGTACGTGGTCGAGAACGAGGCAAGACCGCGCAGCGTGGCCTGCAGGTCATCGGTGTGGTCATTGACCTCCGAGAAGATCGCGTCGAGCCGCTTGATCGTCTCGCCGAGTTCCTGACCGCGACCCGCAAGGGCCTGGCTGATCGAGGTCAGCGTGACGTTCAGGTCCTGCGGAGGCACGGCTTTCAGCAGCGGCAGCAGGCGGTCGAAGAAGTCCTGGACCTCTTTGGCATTGCCGGCATCGGCCGTGCGGATCTCGTCGCCGGCGGCCAGCGTCGCCGTCGTCGTCGGCTCCATCGGAACCTCGAGCGCGACGTAGCGCTCACCGAACAGCGTCTTCGGCAGGATGCGTGCCGTCGTGCCGCGCGGCAACAAGTGCAGCTTGTCCGGCTGCAGCGCGAGCACCACGTCGACCTGGCCGTCGGGCGAGGGGTTGACCGCGGAAACCGTGCCGACCACCATGCCGCGCGCCTTGACATCGGCGTGCTCGGTGAGCGAGTTGCCGGCCGAATCGGTCCGGAGCGTCACATCCTCGGCGTTGGAGAAATGCCCCTGGTATTTCAGGATCGAACCACCGATGAAGGCGATGATGACCAGGAAGAAGGCCAATCCCGCCAGCCTGCGTCGCAGAGTTGCCATGTGTCAGCCCGCCACTCGAACCGTTGTAGAAGTGCCCCAGATCGCCAGGCCCAGGAAGAAGTCCAGCAGTGCGATCAGCACGAGCGCCGCGCGGACCGCGTGGCCGACGGCCACGCCGACGCCGGCCGGGCCGCCGCTGGCGTAGTAGCCGTAGTAGCAGTGGACCAGGATGATCACGAAAGCGAAGACGAGGACCTTCCCGAACGACCATAAGACGTCTTCGGGAGGTAAGAAGAGATTGAAATAGTGGTCGTACGAGCCACTGGATTGCCCGTTGAAGACCGTGTTTATCGTTCTCGACGCCAGATAGGCGGCCAGTAGGCCCAGCACGTAGAGCGGAATCACCGCCACGAAGCCGGCGATCACGCGAGTGGTGACCAAGAACGGGATCGACGGGACGGCCATGACCTCCAGCGCGTCGATCTCCTCGGAGATTCGCATGGCGCCCAGCTGAGCGGTGAAGCCGCAGCCGACCGTCGCGGAGAGCGCGAGGCCGGCGACCAGCGGCGCGACCTCGCGGGTGTTCACATAGGCCGAGAGGAAGCCGGTCAGCGCCTGCGCGCCCAGGTTCTCCAGCGACGCGTAGCCCTGCAGGCCGACGACGACGCCGGTGAAGCCCGACAACAGCACCATGACGCCGACGGTGCCGGCGATCACGGCCAGACCACCCGAACCGAAGGCGACCTCGGCCAGGATCCGCAGCACCTCGCGGTAGTAGTGCACGATCGTCCGCGGGATCCAGCTGATGGCGCGCGCGTAGAACGACATCTGCTCGCCGGCCCGGTCGAGGACACTCAGCGGCTTCTTGACCTGTTTGCGGATCTCGTACCCGACGTACTCGGCCCGGCTCTTGGCGATCGTCACGCCACCCTCGCTCACGGCTACGCTCCCTTCGCCGGCACGACCTGCAGATACACCGCGGTCAGGATCAGGTTGGCAAAGAAGAGGAGCAGGAACGAGATCACGACACTCTCGTTGACCGCGTCACCGACGCCCTTCGGACCACCCTTGGGGTTGAGGCCCTTGTAGGCGGCGACCACGCCGGCGATGACACCGAAGATCGCCGCCTTGATGGTCGAGATATAGAGATCGGGTAGCTGGGCCAATGAGCCGAAGGATGCCAGGTAGGCACCGGGCGTACCGCCCTGCACGACGACGTTGAAGAAGTAGCCGCCCGCGATGCCGATCACCGCCACCAGACCGTTGAGCAGGATCGCCACCAGGACCATCGCCAGCACGCGCGGAACCACCAGGCGCTGGATCGGGTTGATGCCCAGCACCTCCATGGCGTCGATCTCCTCGCGAATGGTGCGCGCGCCGAGATCGGCTGCCACCGCGGCACCGGCGGCACCGGACACCAGAAGCACCGTGATGATCGGAGACGCCTGTTGCAGCACGACCAACACGCTCGCCGCACCCGTATACGACTCCGCGCCGATCTGCTTGATCAGCGAGGCGGTCTGCAACGAGACGATCGCGCCGAACGGAATCGCGATGAGCGCCGTCGGCAGGATCGTGACACTGGCGATGAACCAGGCCTGCTGGATGAACTCCCGCCATTGGAACGGGCGCACAACGGATTGGCGTGCGACGTCGATGAATAGCTGGACGATCCGGCCTGTTTGCTCAAGCGCACCCGACCCGGCATTCGCGATTCGATCCACGCCACGCTGGGTGGCAGTCGTCATCAGTTATGAACTCCCGTTTCCTGCCGAACCGTCAGTCTCGATGGGCGTAGTCGGCGACTCCGACGGAGTCACCCAGTTGCCTTCGTCAGCCTGGCCCACGGTGTTGAACACATCGGTGGTCTCGTTCGCACCCTCGGCCTGCGCGATGTTGGCGGTCACCCCGGCAGCGGCACTGCCGACGGCGGTTCCGACCGCAGCCGTCTGGGCGGCCGCGGCCGCCGACGCGTGCATGGCCGCGGACTGGGCGCGGTTCTCGGCGAGGAGCTTGTCCTCTTCCTCCATGCTGCGCCGGATCGCCTCCTGGGCGTTGGGGGGCAGCGTGTGGATGATCTCCTCGACGTTGCGGCGGTGGCGCGCGGAGGCCTTGCGCTCGGGCATGCCCGGATTCGGCTGGACCTGGGCGATGATCTCGCTGAAGTCGTCCTTGGTGCCACCACCGGAGATACCTGCCGCCTGCATGGCGGCCTCGGCCGCGGCGACTGCCTCGTCCTTCTCCTCCGACATGCCGATCGGGCCGAAGCGGTCGCCGGAGAGGAACTGCTTGACGACCGGCTGTTCGCTGGTCAGCAGCACCTCGCGGGGGCCGAACATGACCAGTTCCTTGCGGAAGAGCATGCCGATGTTGTCCGGGATGGTCCGGGCGATGTTGATGTTGTGCGTAACGATCAGGATCGTCGCGTCGATCTGCGCGTTGATGTCGATCAGCAGCTGGCTGATGTAGGCGGTACGGACCGGGTCCAGACCGGAGTCCGGCTCGTCACACAGGATGATCTGGGGGTCGAGCACGAGTGCGCGGGCCAGGCCGGCACGCTTGCGCATACCACCGGAGATCTCACCGGGGAGCTTGTCTTCCGCACCGGCCAGACCGACGAGGTCGATCTTCTCCATGACGATGCGCCGGATTTCGCTTTCCTGCTTCTTGGTGTGCTCGCGCAGCGGGAACGCGATGTTGTCGTACAGGCTCATCGAGCCGAACAGCGCGCCGTCCTGGAAGAGGACACCGAACAGCTTGCGGATCTCGTACAGCTCGCGCGCCGAGCACTTCGTGATGTCGGTGCCGTCGATGATCACCGAGCCCTGCTCCGGATGGAGCAGACCGATCAACGTCTTCAGGAAAACCGATTTACCGGTACCCGACGGGCCGAGGAGCGCACTGACTTCCCCTTCCGGCAGGGTCAACGTCACGTCGCGCCAAATGTTCTGCGAGCCGAAGGACTTAGTCAGTCCCTCCACGCTTACTTCTACACCCACAGCGGTTCCCTCCAGTCGAACGTCCGCGAACGGCAGCGCGAGTGACTCCCGCGACCCCCATTGGACATATGTGGTCGCGATCACTCTAACCCACGGACGCGTCGGTGCCCGACCCGACTCCGTCCAACTCGCCTGCAGAACGTCACTGGGACGACCGTCCCTACTGACGAGTAGGACCTTAACGAGGGCTAAGAGTAACCCATAATCGCGCGCGACTCCATACCGGTCTTCGCGACCAGGCAGGCCGCTGCATGTGACCGCGGACACGGCTCCGGCGAGAGGCCGGAAAGCAAGACGAGCGCCCCGCGAGATTCTCGCGGGGCGCTCGTCTTCAGTGCGCGCGAACCGGGCCGGCCGGCCCGGTTCGACGGGTCACTTGAGAGAGATGCTGGCGCCGGCCTCTTCGAGCTTGGCCTTGGCGGCTTCGGCATCTTCCTTCGAGACCTTCTCCAGGAGCGGCTTGGGCGCACCCTCGACGAGGTCCTTGGCCTCCTTCAGGCCCAGACCCGCGACAACCTCGCGGACGACCTTGATGACCTGGATCTTCTTGTCGCCGGCACCCTCGAGGATGACGTCGAACTCGTCCTGGTCGGCAGCGGCGGCGGCGTCGCCACCGGCAGCCGGGGCACCGGCAGCGGCAACGGCGACCGGTGCGGCCGCGGTGACCTCGAAGACCTCTTCGAACTTCTTCACGAAATCGCTGAGCTCCAGCAGGGTCAGTTCCTTGAACTGATCGATGAGCTCGTCAGCGCTGAGCTTCGCCATGATGGCGTCCTTCCTTTAGGTGGCCGAGTCTGCGAAATCCGCAGTGCCCGACCGGGTTTGTGCTTGACCGGATGGTCGGTGGCGGCGTGGATTACTCCTCGCCCGCAGCTTCCTTCTGCTGCTGCAGGGCCGCGGCGAGACGCGCCACCTGCGATGCGGGCTGGTTGAACAGCCCGGCGGCCTTAGCCAAGTTGCCCTTCATGGCACCGGCGAGCTTGGCCAGGAGGACCTCACGGGTCTCCAGGTCGGCGATCTTGTCGATCTCGGCCACCGACAGCACACGGCCGTCCATGTAGCCGCCCTTGACGACAAGGGCCTTGTTCTCCTTGGCGAAGTTCTTGATCGCCTTGGCCGCGACTACCGGCTCGCCTTCGATGAAGGCGATAGCGGTCGGACCGGTGAACAGCTCGTCGAGCCCTTCCACGCCCGCTTCTTTCGCGGCGAGCTTGGTCAGGGTGTTCTTGGCGACGGAGTAGGTTGCGCCCTCACCGAGGGAACGACGCAGCTCGGAGATCGCGGGAACGGACAGGCCACGGTATTCCGTGACGACCGCTGCCGTGGAGCCCTTGAACTGCTCAGCGATCTCCGCGACTGCGGCGACCTTGTCGGACTTGGCCATACTTCGCCTCCTCTCATTTCACGTGGATGCTCTCCAGAGATCGAGGCGGTCCCGGTCGGGTTTCACGCTGTTCCACGGCGGCGAAGCCGGCAAAACAAAACGCCCCGCGCAGGAAGCACACGGGGCGTACATTCTCGGACTCGTCGTCGCGAGAGTATTCCTCGGGTCATCCTGCGTGGGCCGTCGGCGCGTGACGCCGAACCTTCGACGGGTCGTCGTGCGACGGCCCGTGACCAACGGTCTCTGGTTGAACCTGCTGTGAGCACATGCCCACAACAACCGCCTAGGCTACCCACTATGGCTCAGCGATCCAAATCCGACGGCCACGATCCCGAATGGTCGACCGAGCGGTCGATCGAGACCGAAGCGTCTGCGCGCGCGGCCGAAGCGACCGACGCCGTCGTCGACCGCCATCTGAGACGCCTGCTCCACCTGCCGGGCACGGCGATCGCCGACGTGGCCTGGCCGAAGTCGTCGGGTGGGGCGGGCGGGCGACTCGCATCGCTGCTGCCGGGCAGTTGGCACTATTGGTGGCACGCGCATCTGCTCGATCTCCTCGTCGACGCGGAGATCTCTCGTCCCGGGAGCATCGGCGTCGGAACGGTACGCCGGCTGCTGCGCGGCATCCACGCGCGCAATCTGGGCCGATGGACCAATGACTACTACGACGACATGGCCTGGCTCGGGATCTCCGTCGAACGCGCCCGGCGCCATCTCGGCGTCGGCAGCGCGCGGGCCGAGCGGGTCCTGGCCGGCCGGATCCACGGTTCGTGGGCGCCGCCGAAGGGCGGCGGCATCCCGTGGCGGACGATGGACTACTTCTTCAACACCCCCGCCAACGGGCCGGGCGCGATTCTCATGGCGCGCACCGGCGAGACCGAGCGGGCCATCGCGATGTGCGACTGGATGCACGAGAAGCTGCTGGCTCCGGACACCGGACTGATCTACGACGGGATCAAACCGCCGCCCCTCGACGACCCGAAGGGGCCGTGGCAGCTGGTCACCGACATCTACACCTATTGCCAGGGCGTCGTACTCGGCGCCGAATGCGAGGCGGTGCGCGCCGTCGCGTCACGCGGCGACGCGGGCACTCGGCACCGGGAGCGGATCGACGCGCTGCTCGGCGCCGTCGAGAAGCATCTGCTCGTCGATACGACCCTGGAGGGTGCCGGGGATACAGCTGCACGCAAGGCTCGGATCGTGCCCGGTGCCGGAGGCGGCGACGGCGGGTTGTTCGCCGGGATTCTCGTCCGCTACCTGGCCCTTCTCGCCACCGACCTGCCCGACGGCCCGGGGGCACCGGAGACCCGCGCCCGTGCCGAGCGGATCGTGCTCGACACCGCCGACGCCGTCTGGCAGACGCGCGCGATCGTCAACTCCGCCCCGCTGTTCAGCGCGGATTGGCGCCGCGAGGCGGTGATCCCGACGGACTCGGGCACCGACGCGCAGTTCATCGCCGGCGCGGTCCACTCGTCGGAAACCCCCGAACGCGACCTGTCCGTGCAACTGTCGGGCTGGATGGCGCTGGAGGCGGCGGCGCGCGTCGCGGCGGGGCTGTCCGAACACTGACGCAGGGGCGTTGCCGGTCCTGGTTAATCGACCAGTAAGACAACGGATTCCAGGTTTCCGAAACGCCGCCCCCCGGTTAACGATCCGTGACGCGCATCGGATATATTCGGCAACAGCGTTCCCGGTGGCCTATGTCACACCCGTTCTTCACGCTTATGGATCGGGTTCATAACATCGAAGCGCTACGACAGGTCGACCCAGCGCCGGGCACCGTGCCCTCCGGCTGAGTCGGCGGGCAGGTGATGTGATGGCTTACCGGCTGGACCCCACTGGCAAGGGCACCGCGCGCAGCAGCGCGGCGACCGCGCTGCCCGCTGTTCGCGTCGACGACGGCACGCAGACCCTCCCCCTCGGCGATCCCACCGGCGGCGCAGACGCCCGGGCATGGCGGGCACTCGTCGACGGAAAGCAGCGCTACCCGCGCGTCCACATCGACCGCGACGTCACCATCACGATGAGCGACGGCGTGCGCCTGCGCGCCACCGTAGTGCGCCCGGCGACCCGACTGGGTACTCCCGTCACCGCCCCCTACCCCGCCGTGCTGTCGATCAACCCGTACAACCGCGCGCTCCTCGACGCCATCGACGGGGGGCTGAACATCCCGCTGGTCGGCAAAGGCGTGCGTGCCGCCTCCGGCGCCGTCGACGCGTCTGGCACCCCGCTGGAGGGCTTGACGCGACTGACCGGCGTCGTCGCCGGCGGCGGCCTCGACGTCTTCGGGGTCAACCGGAATCTCGTGCGCAGCGGATACGTGCAGATCCTCGTCGACGTCCGCGGAACGGGTGCGTCCCAAGGCAAATGGCAGATCCTCGGCATGCGCGAGCAGAAGGATTCGGTCGAGCTGATCGACTGGGTCACCACGCAGCCCTGGTGCAACGGCCGGGTCGGCATGGCCGGGTGGTCGTACTCCGCGATCAACGCCCTGCAGGCCGCCGACAAGCGGCCCGCCGCCCTGCAGGCGGTCTTCGCCATCGAGGGCTGTTCAGACATCGTCCGCGACATCTACATCACCGGCGGCATGCCGTCGGCCTTCATCCCGATCTGGCTGAGCCTGGTCAACGTCCTCAAGTGGCTCCCCAACCCCCGGACCGCGCTGCACGACCTCTCCCACGGCGATGCGACTCGCTGGCTGCGCGACCGGCTGAAGTCCCCCGCCACTGAACTCCCGTCGCTGCTCTGGGGCTTCCTCACGACCCGCGACGAACGCATCTTCGACGACCCCTACTTCGACGAGCGCGACCCGAAGGTCGGCAACATCGCCTGCCCGACGTTCACGGTCGGCGGATGGCACGACCTGTTCGGCCCGAGCAGCACGCAGGTGTACCAGAACCTCAACCTCGAACCGGGCCAGAAGCAGATGCTCGTCGGCGACGGCTACCACCTCGACGTCGGCACCGGCCTGGGCGGCCGGTTCGCGCCGCCCCGCATGGACGTCCTGGAGCGCGCGTGGTTCGACCGCTGGCTCAAAGACATCGAGAACGGCGTCGAGAACTACGGCCCTGTCGTCCTGCAGCAGCAGGGCGGCGGCTGGACGTCGGGGACCCAGTTCCCGCGCCCGGGCGTCGGCACGCAGCGCCTGTACCTGGCCGCGGCGTCGTCGGAGACCGCACCGCACGCGCGCCACGACGGCAGTCTGACGACCTCCCCCGCGGCCTCCCGCCGTCCGGCGGCTGAAGAAGTGTCGCTGCCCATCCGCGCGGGCATCCGGGGCCTCGTCTCCCGCGACATGGCGCAGGTGACGGCGGGTGCGGCAATCGTGTTGGGGCCGACGTTCTCCACCAACGCGGAGTTCCAGGAACGCGGCGGATTGAGCTTCACCACCGCTGCGGCCACCGAGCCGGTACAGATCAGCGGGTCGGCCAACCTGCGGCTCTACGTCGCCAGCACCGGCGAGGAGGGCACCTGGGCGGTGACCGTCAACGACGTGGCGCCCGACGGCACGTCGACGGTCCTGACCAACGGCGGCCTCACCGTCTCCAACCGCGCGCTCGACCATGCCCAGTCGGAGTACGACGCCGAGGGCAATCTGCTGCGCGCCCACCACTACCTGACGCGGGTGCGCAAGCTGCCCGTTCCGGTCGACACCCCGGTCGCGATCGACATCGACCTCGTCCCGACCGATGCGGTCATCGACACCGGCCACCGGTTGCGCGTCGACGTCTACGCGGCCAGTCTGCCGCGCTTCCTCACCCTCGTCCCCGACCTGATCAAGGCGCGCAGCCGCAAGCAGCGCCTGGTCCTCGATCCGGACCACCCGAGCTACCTGACGTTCCAGGCGATCGGCGCCTTCCCCTCCTGACGCCTGGGCACGATCGGCGCGAATCTGGGCACGGTCGGCGCGAATCTGGGCACGATCGGCACCGATCGGTGGTCGAGTGCCTGCGAGGCGCTAGCCGAGTGGGCGTATCGAGACCAATCCGAGTCGGAGGGCACACTCGGCGAGAAAGTGGGCACGGTCGGCACCGATCGGTGGTCGAGTGCCTGCGAGGCGCTAGCCGAGTGGGCGTATCGAGACCAATCCGAAGTCGGAGGGCACACTCGGCACGAATCTGGGCACGATCGGCACCGATCGGTGGTCGAGTGCCTGCGAGGCGCTAGCCGAGTGGGCGTATCGAGACCAATCCGAGTCGGAGGGCACACTCGGCGCGAAAGTGGGCACGGTCGGCAAGAATGTGGGCACGGTCGGCGCGAAACTGGGCACGGTCGGCGAGAAAGCGGGCACGGTCGGCGGGAATGGGGGGCTCAGCCTAGCTGCATCGGGAAGAACACCGTGTAGATCAGGGTGATGATCATGTTGACGATGATGATCGCGACGGTGGAGATCACGACCGTGGCGTTGACGCCGTCGGCGACGCCCTTCGGTCCGCCCTTTGCCTCCAGACCGCGCTGACAGCCGATGACGGCGATCATGAAGCCGAAGATGACGGCCTTGAACATGGCCAGACCGACGTCGCGCACCGAGGCGAACGCGCCGAACGACTGCCAATAGCTGCCGGCCCCGACGCCCTGGCCGAGGACGGCGACGTAGTACGCGGCGACCACGCCGACCAGGATGATGAACAGCGCGAGCAACGGCGCGACGAGCACCGAGGCGATGATGCGCGGCACCACCAGCCGCTGGATCGGGTCGACGCCCATCGTCCGCATGGCGTCGATCTCCTCGCGGACGTTGCGGGCGCCGAGATCGGCCGCGATCGCCGACGCCCCGGCCCCGCCGAGCAGCATGCCCGACGCCAACGGCGCGGCCTGCTGGATCACCGCGAAACCGCTACCGGCGCCCAAGAGAGATTGCGCGCCAAGCTGATTGATGACGTTGCCGATCTGGATCGTCACGATCACGCCGAACGGAATCGCCATCAGGAACGCGGGCAGCGCCGTGACGCTCACCAGGTACCACGCCTGGATCAGCGTCTCCTTCACCTTGAGCTGCCGCCGCGCGATATCCAGCAGCATCTGCGCGACGCCGTGCACCGCGAGCTGGAAAGTCCGTCCCAGCGTCCGGAGCGGCCCGTAGGCGTTGTCGCGGAGATTGTCCGCGAGCACGGACCCGACGGATGGGCCGGAATCAGGGGTGGCTGTCGAAGTGGTCATGTCCGATCACCCCCCCGGTGGCGCAGGTTGAGTCGGCGGCGCTTGTTGTTGCTGCTGTTGCTGCGGCTGGTTCGGCATCCCCGGCAGGCGCGGAGTCCCTCCGGGCGTCGCCTGGTCGCCTACGGCGGTGATCATCCAGTTGTCCGCCTTGTTGAGCGTCAGCACATAGGCGGCCAGCGCCGAAGCCCCGTTCGGCGTCTGCAGACTCGTCGTGTTGACGTCGACGACGGCGGTCACCTTGTAGACATCGCCGGACACGTCGGTCGTGGTCGACGAGACGAGGTTGGCCGTCGTCTTCATCCGGACGGGCGTGAGGATCTGCGTCATCGCGGGCACGGCGACGTCGAACTGCTTGGCCAGCTGCGGCGAGACCCCCTTCTTGAGGTTCGCCGCCCACGGCGTGAGGTCGTTGTAGTCGAGGGTCGCGGCCTTCACCGCGTAGTCGCCGGCAATTTCCTCCGCCTTGGCCTCGTTCGCCTGACGGTCGCGCAGGTCGCCGAGCTGGTTGCGCACCCGCAGGTTGTCGACGATGCCGAACAGCAGCCCCGCCCCGACGAGCAGTCCCACCAGCCCGAGCACGAGCGCCCGGACCGACAGCGTGATCTGCTTGGGCGACCCGCCCGTGTCCGCCGATTCCGAGGACGCGGCCTTCGACGCGGAATCGGCGGCCGGACGCTTGCGCGTCTTGACGACGACGGTCTCCTCGACGGCGTCGTCCTCGGTGTCCTCCTCGGCGTCGTCGTCGGTCGCGGCTTCGGCGTCGGGCACCTCGATCTCCTCGTCGGGGATCGAGTCGTCATCGCGTGGGTTGGTTGGCACGTAATTCCTTTCAGCGTTGTTCAGACCGTGGTGGGGAGCCTATTTCACCGGACTCACCACCACGCGGACGCCGTCACCGGCGCCGAACAACTGCAATGCGTCGGACAAGAACTCGCTGAGGTTGATCTGCGGAATCGTCTGGTTCAGCGCGGTGACGATCGGCATGATCGGACCGAGCGCGTCCATCGTCGGCGGCAGGATCTTCTCGAGGTAGTCGGTCAGCCGCTGCAGCAGCGGGTCGAGCGCCCCGCTCAAGTTCTCGTACAGGTGCCCCTTGTTCACCAGCACACCGGCTCCGCGCAGGACTTCCGAATAGTTGCTGAGGATCAAAGCCCACGAGTCGACGAACTTCGGCACCGCGCCCATCGCCCAGACCAGGTTCTCGTTGTAGCGCTGCGTCGCGGTGAACATGGCCCGCACCTGCGGCGTCCGGGATGCCAGCACCCCGGCGATCAGCCGGGTCCCGTCGCTGATCCGCCCGGTGGCCTCGTCGGTGCCCTCCAGCGCTTCCCACGCCGTGCGCAGCAGGTCGGCCAGCGGATCGACGGCCACGACCGCGAGCATGTTCTGCATCTGGTCGAAGATGCCGGGGATCGATTCGGGCTCGGCGATGTTGCGGGCGGCGACGGTGTCCCCGTCGCGCAAGAACGGTCCGGCCGTCGCGGACGGCATGAAGTTGAGGTACGGCTCGCCGAGAGCGGACTGCAGTCCGATCTGCAGGGGCGTGTCCACCGGGATCTTCACGTCGGCCGGGTAGGTCAGCCGCACGGATGCGCCCGCCGGCGTCAGGTCGACGTTGGACACCGCACCGACGCGCACGCCGTTGACGAACACACCGGTCCCGTCGAGGATCAGGTTGGTGTCGCTCAGCTTCATGGTGACCGTCGACGTCTTCTCCAGCGGATTCCACCGGTACACGGCGATCGCGAGGTAGGCACCGCACAGCGTCACGACCGCGACGAACACGACGATGTTGAAGATCAACTCGCGCGTGACCGCGCTCGGAGCCCAGCGCCGCTTTCGTGTCGCAGTGGTCATCGCGCCAACCCCATCATCCGCAGCTGGCGCAGCATCAGGTCCGCCAGCTGCTTGTTCGACACGTCGTTCTCGATCGCGACCTTGTTCACGTTGACCGCCGGTCCCGCCTTCAGGAACGGCACGAGGCGGTCGGTGAGGATGTTGAGCATGGCCTGCGGATTGGACGCCTGGCCGAAGTAGTCGGGCCAGCCAGGGATCAGCAGGGGCTTCACGACCTTCTCGATCAACGCCGCGAGCGCTTTGAATACCGGGATCGCCGGCAGCACCGGAATCAGCGTCCCCTGCAGGCGCGCCAGCAGGTCGACGATCTGCGCCGGCACGGTCACGGCATCGAGGAATTGCGATCCCTCGTCGCTGAAGACGAAGCGCAGCCGGTCCTCCATCTGGGCCAGCTGACCGCCGATGTCGTCGACCGACAGCAGCAGCGTGTTGAGGTTCTCACTCTGCGCCGACAGGGCGCGCAACGTCCCGACGAGTGCGACGCTCGCCCGCCGCGTCTCCGCGGGATCCTTCGGGAACTGCTCGGTGAGACGGTTGAAGGTGTTGCCCAGTTGCGGCAGGCTGCCGCTGCCGACGAAGTTCGCCAGGCTGTTGAGCAACGCCTCGACCTGGACGGGGGGTTTCACCCGGTCCTTGCCGAGAGTTCCGCCGCGCTCGACGGGCTGCGAGTACGCGTCGGCCGGGTTGGTGATGGCGACGTAGGTGTCGCCCAGCAACGTGTCCTGCCGCAACTCGACCGTGGCATTGCGACCCACCACCGTCGACGGGTTCAGCCGCACGGTCACTTTCGCGACGTCGGGCGCCGAGGCGATCTCCGACACCACACCCGAGCGAAGTCCGTTCACCGTCACCTTGGCCTCGGTCGGCAGGTTCATCACGGTGCCGAATTCGAGATGCAGCGGCCAGGTGTCCCCGCCCGCGCCCGGTGCCGGGGAGCCGCTCGACGGAGAAGCCGGCGCAACCCGAGGATGCGACCACGACGGCGACGAGGAGAGCCACGGTTCGCACCAGGCGCAACCTGGCGCTACGGCGAGATGCGCGCTGCCCGATCATGGTCGTGGTCATGGTCGCCCCGCTCCCGTCATCAGCATCAACGCCCGCAGCGCGTCGAGTTCCATCGCGTCGGGACCCACGACGCGGCACTGGCCGGGAAGGAACCGGTTGACGTTGGCGCAGGTCAGCTTCGGATTCTTCGCCGGGATTCGCGTCCGCGGCGGCTTGTAGCCGATGCGCAGGCCCAGCGTCTTCTGGTCGAAAGAGACATCGAAGGCGCGGATGATCACGGGCACGATGCCGAGCAGGTCGCCCCAGTTGCGGAAACCGGCACCGACGATGCGGGTGATCGGCAGGATCACGTCCAGCGCCGGCCAGGCGAAGTGCTGATAGCGATCGATCAGACTCGAAACGCTCACCAAGATCTCGGGCAGCGCGTACGCGATGCGGGTCAGCTGCTTGATGAGCGGCGCGACGACCGGCTCGGTGAGCCCGTTGATGCTGTCGACCAGCTGCCGCAGCACACCCCAGTTGTCGGCCAGACCGACGGTGAGCGCACTCGTGCTGTCCAGCGCCGTCGCCATGTCGCCGAGTGCACCCGCGATCGGGGTGCGCGCCGGTACCGCGAGTTGCTTGATGAGGCCGTTCAGCACCGGGCCGACGCCGTCGAGTTCACCGGAGATCGTGGAGATGCTCTTCATGACCTGCGCCGTCTGCTGCGGGCCGCCGTCGATGGTGAGCTGGCGGGCAAGCCGGTTGACGCTCTGCAACGTCTCGCTGATCGTCGCGGGGGTCGCGGTCCGGGCGCGCGGGATGCAGGCGCCGGCGGCGAGCTTGGGCCCGCCGCGGTAGTCGCCGAGAAGGGCCAGCTGACGCACGGCGATGATCGACGGCGCCACGCTGGTGGCCTGTACGTCGGCGGGCAAGGGCTGGTCGGCGTCGACGGAGAAGGTCACCTTCGCCGATCCCCCGGACGACTCGATCTTCGACACGGTGCCGATCTGCACGCCGCGCCGCATCACCGCGTTGCCCGCGAAGATGCCGATGCCGTCGTCGAGTTCGGCGCAATAGCTGACGGTCCGCGTCGTGACGCGCTGGAATCCGAGGTAGCCCACACCGAGGGCGATGACCCCGGCGATCACGAGTCCGGACATCAGCCACTTGGAGCTGGCGAGCTTCTTCAGCATCAGCACTTCACCCCCGGGACCGGCATGCAGTAGTCGGTCGACAGCACGATGTTCGACTGGTCGACGCGAATCGACCCGTCGGGCCCGACCATCGACTGCAACCGCTTGATGAGGTCGCGGCCCTGTTTGATCATCGGCTCGTAGCGCTCCAGCAGCGGACCGAACTTGCGCCCTATCGCGTCCACCTGGCGCACCAGCGGATCGATGGTCGTGTCGTATTCGAGCAGGATGCCCTTGACCCGTTCGAGCAGGTCGGCCAAGCGCTGGAACGCGTAGGAGAGTCGCGTGCCGTAGCTCTCGAACTCGGTGACGAAATCGGCGAGGTTGCGGCCGAGTGCGGTCAGGATGTCGCCGCTGACGTTGATCGACTGGGTGTATTCGGCGGCCAGCGACAGCATCGTGCCGAACTCGTCCTGCCTGTTGTTCAGGTTGGTCAGCATCGACTGCATGACCGACAGGTTGCGCTTGAGCGCGCCCGGGTTGGCCGCGAATCCCTCCTGCACCTGCACCAGCGTCTTGCGCAGCGGCGCGGCGTCGATGGCCTCGATCTTCGGCTGGGCCAGCGAGAAGGTCTTCGTCAGCGAGTACGGCACCGACGTGTTGTCCTTCGCGATGGGCTTGTCGCGCAGGCGCTCGTTGCCCGCCGAGGTGATGTCGATGAAATTTCCGCCGACGACGGTCAGCATCTTGGCGTCGGCCCGCGAATCCTCGCCGATGAACACGTCCCGGGCGACCGACATCTCGACGACGACATGGTCGTCGGCGAGCGTGACCTTCTTGACGGTGCCGACCGGCACCCCGGCGACACGGACACTGTCGCCCGCTTTGATCTGACCCGCCTCGTCGAACTGGGCCGTCAGCCGTGCCTGACCGGGCGTGAAGACATAGATGCCCGCCGCCACCAGGCCCATGACGAGGAGGACGACGGCGCTGGCGATCCCCCACCGCATCTCCATGCGTTCGCGCTGCGCATTGGACATGGCGGGCCGATCGGACAGTCGCCGCAGCAGCGCCCGAGGCGACCATCCGCGGCCGGCGGCCTTCGTCTCGGTGTTCTCGTCTAGCGCCGACATAGCGTCACCTGCGATCCGCGGAGGAACAGCTTGAGATTGGCCGGCACCGGCGCCTGGCCTTTGGAGCACTGCATCGACGCGTTCGTTCCCGCCGGCGGCAGCACGGAGTTGACCGCGGCGAGCAGCCCGGGAGTCAGTGCCAGGATTCCGACGACCGCCTCGCCGATGGGCATGAACTGGCGGACGAGGTCGTTGAATCCCGGTGAATCGTTGGGCTCGAAGCCCATCGCGCCCAGCACGTCGTCGAGGCTGGCGATCACCGCGCCGGTCTGGTCGCCGAAGTTCCGCAGGTCGGCCGCCTTGGCGATCAGGATGTTCCCGAACCGCTGGATGTAGTTGATCATCGGGTCGATGTAGCGCGAATTGCCGTGAATCGCGCGCGACAGCACGCTCATGTTGTCGACCAGCGTGTCGACGACTTCGGATTGCTCGTTGACCAGGCCGAGGACCTTCGTGAGCGAGCCGATCGTCTCGGCGAAGCCCGAGCCGTCGCCCTCCACGATCGCCAGCATGCCCTCGGCGAATCGGTTGATGTCGTCGGCGTCCATCACCGCGAACACCGGCGCGAGACCGTGGAAGACCTGCGTGATGTCGAAGGATGGGGTCGTCGAACTCAACCCGACCGTCGCACCCGGCGCCAGCGGCGAACCCGACCGGGCCTGCTGCTGCAGGTCCAGGTAGCGGATCCCGGTGAGGTTCAGGTAGCGGATGGCCAATCGGGTGTCGCCGAAGAGTTCCTCGCCCTGGGCGAGAGTGAACTTCACCCGGGCGATCGTGTTCTCCGAATCCTCTTCCCGGTGCAGATCGACGGCGGTCACCTTGCCGACGCGGGTGCCGAGTCGGCGCACGTCGTTGCCGACGCGAAGGCCGGAGACGTTGGTGAAGTCGGCGGTGTACTCCGCATCGGCACCCTGCACGGGACGGAGGATTCCGTTGGTGACGAAGATTCCGCCGCCGATCGCGACGATGGCGAAAACAATGAGGTAGATCAGCGCCCGCTTGGCCGTGGTCACCGCACTCCTCCCGTCAGTCCGGCGACCGGGCCGGGCATACCGCGCAGCACCACGTCGACCTTGAGCACCGGGCGCCCGCCGACCTTGGGCAGCGCGCGGTCGAGGTTGTAGATCAGCTGGCGGATCTGCAGCCCGTTCTTGCGCGCGTTGGGCGAACTCTCCAGGATCCGCTCAAGCAGCGGCAGCACGTCCTTCATGAGCGGCATGAGCTGCCCGACGGCCGCCGGGCCGAGCAGCCGCCCCAGGCTGCCCATCGTGGTGTTGGTGGCGTGATCGAAGCCCTTGCGCATGCGCTCCAGATATTCGGTGCCGCCCTTGCGTGCCTCCGGCCAGTCGAGGACCTTGTTCACCGACGGAAGGATCTGCCGCAGGCTGTCGGGCAGCCCGCCGACCAGACCGGTCAGCTGCGGCAGCGAGACCTCGGCCGGAATCGACTCGGTCTCGACCACGAGGCCGGTGAGCCGACCGAGGATCTCCAGCACGGGCATGAAGGCCATCGAGGCGCGGTCGGCTTTGGCGAGCAGATCGCTGACGTACGGGTCGAAGGCCTTGTCCTGCATATCGCTGAGCTGGCGCAGCAGCGCGGTCAGCGTGGCGTCGACCGGCGTATCCGGGAAGAACTCGCCGCCGCTGGCGATCGGATCGCCGCCCGGTTCGCTGTTGAGGACGACCGCGGAGATGCCGAAGAGGTTCTTGGGCGCGTAGCTCAGGCGCGTCGTCGTCGTGAGTATGCCGGGGTCGGTCAGCCGGTTCTTGTCGAGTTCGAGGTCGAGCACATAGCCGCCGTTGTTGGCGGCGACCGACCGCACCAGGCCGATCTCCGAGCCGTTCACCACGACGCCGGTGCCCTCCTCGATGCCTCCGGCGAGGGTGTCGGTGTGCATCCGGATGCGGAGAGCGTCGTCGGGCAGGGCCGTCGAGATGGCGACCGCGGCGATAGTCACGACGACGGCGCCGATGATCGCGAAGACGGCGCGGCTCAGGTACGTGCCGCGGTCAGCGGCCATACCCGGTGCGCGAAAATCTGGCATCTCCCATCACCCCCGGAACACGAACGGGGAGTTGAAGCCCCAGAAGATTAGTGTGAGCACGAGATCGAGCGCCACGATGGCGACGAGGCTGGCGCGAATCGCGCGGCCAGAAGCCACCCCGACGCCCTCCGGCCCACCCGCCGCGAAGTAGCCCTTGTAGCAGTGGATGACGATGATCACGATGATGAAGATCGCGACCTTCAACGTCGCGAACACGAGGTCGGGGAAGTTGATGAACTGGTTGAAGTAGTGCTTGTAGGCGCCTGCCGATTCCCCGCGGGTCTGCACGACGAACGCGCTGGACAGGTAGGCGGCAAGGGTCGCGATGAGGAAGGTCGGCAGGATCGTGATGATGCCGGCGATCACTCGGGTCGACACGACGAAGCCGATCGAGTGGACGCCGACGACCTCCAACGCGTCGATCTCCTCGCTGATGCGCATCGACCCGATCTCCGCCGTCATCCGGCATCCGGCCTGTACGGCGAATCCGAGGGCGGCGAGCAGCGGAGCGAACTCCCGGGTGATCGCGTAGGACGCGACACCGCCGGCGACCGGTCCGAGGTCGAGCATGCTGAGCGTGCCGTGCGCGACGATGGCGACCGTCGCCCCGGCGGCGAGGCCGAGCACCGCCATCACCAGCGCGGTGCCTCCGCCGACGATGATCGCGCCGCGGCCCCATGCCAGGTCGGTGACGGTGCGAATCGTCTGGCCGCGAAACCGCCACATCGCCTGCGGGGCGTACCGGACCGCGTAGTAGGCGAAGGAGAGGAAGTGCCCGACGTTCGCGATCGCCCTGAGGAGCGAGTCGTAGAGCCGATACGCCCAGCGAAAGCCGGACGGTTGATAGCTGGCGGGAACGCCCACGGCGGTACTCACCCCCTTCGGTCGATAGCGGCGCGGAATTTCCGGACTACGGTATCACCCGGCTTTGTGTCGGCAATCACATGCCGTCACTATTTGTGTTCTGCGGCTCAACCATAGTGGGTCAATCGACCTACAATCCGGATTCCCCGAAGATCACTCGATACGCGAACGCCGCCTCCGGGCCGAGGGCCGCCTCGACCAGGTCGACGAGAACACCGCGGAACGGCGATCCGTGCGCGGCCTCGCCGGAATCGTCGAGATGGTGCGCCAGTTCGTGCAGGACGACGAGTTCCCGCAACGCCCATCTGCCACTTGCGGATTCGGGGATCGCTATCACCCCGCCGCCCTCGCCGGCCTCATAGGTCGCGGCCTTCACCCCGCGGCGCGCGCGCGCCCGGACGGGGACCGTCGCGCGGGGAAACCGATCGATCACGGCCGGCAAAGACAGGACGCCGTCGACGTAGCGGCGGATCGAGTCGAGAGACGCGAACTTGGCTTCGGCCGGCAAGGTGAGGTTCGTGCCGCCGATCGTGGCGGCCCGGGTCGACCCGACGTTGTCGAAGAGTCCGAGCACCATCCGCTCGGCCGCGTAGACCGCGCTGCGCTGCCGGTCGGGGGGACGCGACGCCATCGGCGCGGTCTCAGCCGTCGAGGGCGCCGCGCGCACCGCCGAGGCGCGACTGCTCGCCCAGCCGCGCCCGGCGCCCGGCGCGATCCCCGGCCCGGCGGGCCGCCTCCGAGTAGCCGGCGCCCGCACGCGCCGCCCGCCAGCTTCCGCGGGCCGTGGACTGCTCGGTGTAAAAGTTCGTCACCTCGACCTCCTTGTGGCGCAACGCGACCGCAGTGGAGTGCTCCCCCGCGTCGTCCTCACGTGCCTGCGCGTCCGCGCGGGCCTCGTCGCGCGCCGCGGTCAGGCGCGTCCCGACGCGCTCGGCGAATGCCGATTGGAAGTTGAGCCGAGCGGTGATCGGCGAGAGCGGCGTGTGCTCGACGACGCGGCGCGACGTCAACCCCCGGCCGCGCCGGACCACCCGGGCGGCCCGCTCCCCCTTGTACTCCCCGGACTTCAGGTAGGCGTCGCTGGCGGCGACCATCTGGATGAGCAAGGAGGTGTACAGCGCCTCGGTCGTGTCGATGTCGGTGTCGAACCCGTAGGCGAGGACGAAGGTCGAGTTATGGGCGACGTCGACGGTGACGTCGTTGGCGCGCGCTACGGCGACGAACAGCTGGACGTAGGTCCGCAGCCCGCGTTTGCCCGCCTCGCCGATGGTGATCTGTCTCGCGACCGGGGTGACGCGCTGACGGGCCGCGGGGTCGTGTGCGCGGGCGAGGGCCAAGTCGATCGAGGCCGCGGTCGCCAGCCGCTGGGCAGCGGCCATGAACGTCTCGGCCTCGTGCTCGTTGTCGGTGCCCTCGGCTTGGCGCAGCAGGGCCGCGATCCGGGCGAGCGTCTTGTCGTCGCGCATACTTCTTAGACTATTCGGCGCCGCGTTCGGTTCCCGCTGCCGCGTCCGCGCGTCATGCGTCGCCGGACAACGCTTCGCGCATACCGTGCTGCAGTCGTCGCATCCCGCCGATCCAGCGGCCGTAGTCGGCACCCTTGCCCCGGTACATGTCGAGCACTTCCGGGTGCGGCAACACCAGGAAACGCCCCTGCTCGACGGCGTCGAGCACCGCGCTCGCCACGTTTTCAGGCGTCAGCACCTCACCGGCCGATTCGACGGTGTGCAGCATCAGCGCCTCCTCGGCGCTCACCTCGCGGTCGGGGCGCAACAACGCCGTGTCGACGCCCATCGGACAGACGCAGCTGACGCCGACACCCTCGTCGCCGTAGGTGATCGACAGCCACTCGGCGAATCCGACCGCGGCGTGCTTGGTCGTCGAATAGGTCGCCGAGCCGATCTGGGAGAGCAACCCGGCCGCGGACGCGGTGGTGACGAAGTAGCCACTCCCCCTGGCCGCCCAGCCGGGCACCAGCGCACGGGCCGCCCGTACATGGGCCAGCAGGTTCACGTCGAGGGCCAGCGTCCAGTCGTCGTCGGTGGCGGCGAGGCCGGGAGCGCCCCCGATACCGGCGTTGGCGAAGTACATGTCCACCGGCCCGAATGCCTTCTCCGCGGCTGCGATCTGGGCGTCGATGACCGCGGGCCGGGACGTGTCGCCGGCGACCGCGACGGCTGATCCCTCGGGCAGCGAAGCCGCCGTCGCCTCCGTGGCTTCGCCGTCGAGATCGGCGACGACGACACGGGCTCCGCGTCGAACGAGTTCCCGCGCCAGCGCGGAGCCGATCCCGCTTGCCGCGCCGGTGACGATTGCTACCCGATCGTTGATGTCCACCCCGCCAACGTAGCGCGCGAACCCCGCAGAACGGACAAACCCCACACCGTTTCGGTGTGGGGTTTGTCCCGTTGCGTTGGGTTTGCGGAGACCTACGCCTGCGCGGTCTCGGCGAAGTTGCGCGTCACCTGCGGGTCGACCGGGATGCCCGGGCCCGTCGTCGTGGAGACGGTGACCTTCTTGACGTATCGCCCCTTGGCCGCCGAGGGCTTCGCACGCATGATCTCGTCGAACGCCGCGCCGTAGTTCTCGGCGAGCTGCTCGGCGGAGAACGACGCCTTGCCGATGACGAAGTGCAGGTTGGCTGCCTTGTCGACGCGGAAGTTGATCTTGCCGCCCTTGATGTCGTTGACCGCCTTGGTGACGTCGGTAGTCACCGTGCCGGTCTTCGGGTTCGGCATCAGGCCGCGCGGACCCAGGACACGGGCGATACGACCGACCTTCGCCATCTGGTCCGGGGTGGCGATCGCCGCGTCGAACTCCAGCCAGCCGCCGCTGATCTTCTCGATCAGGTCCTCGGCGCCCACCTCGTCGGCACCGGCCGCGGCGGCCTCGGTGGCCTTGTCACCGGCGGCGAACACGATCACGCGCGCCGTCTTACCGGTGCCGTGCGGCAGGTTGACGGTGCCGCGGACCAGCTGATCGGCCTTGCGGGGGTCGACGCCGAGCCGGATGGCGACCTCGACGGTGGAATCGGTGTTCTTGGACGAGGTGTCCTTGGCGAGCTGAGCAGCCTCCAGCGGGCTGTACAGATTCTCCTTGTCGACCTTCTCCGCTGCGGCGCGGTAAGCCTTGCTTCGTTGTGCCATTGCTCTGTTCCTTCTCCGGACGATGTCCGGGTTGGTGGTTGATGGGCCGAGCCGGCCCTCCCACGGTGGTGTGCGCCGTCAGCTAGACGGCGCGTGGTGTTTCGTCAGCCTTCGACGGTGATGCCCATGGAGCGGGCGGTACCGGCGATGATCTTCGCTGCCTGATCGATGTCGTTGGCGTTGAGATCCTCGGCCTTGGTCTTGGCGATCTCACGGACCTGGTCCATGGTGACCTTGCCGACCTTGTTCACATGCGGCTCGCCGGAGCCCTTCTGCAGACCAGCGGCCTTCAACAGCAGCTTGGCGGCAGGCGGGGTCTTCAGCTTGAAGTCAAACGAGCGGTCTTCGTACACGAAGATCTCGACCGGCACCACATTGCCGCGCTGATTCTCAGTCGCCGCGTTGTAGGCCTTGCAGAACTCCATGATGTTCACGCTGTGCTGACCCAGCGCCGGACCCACCGGCGGAGCCGGATTGGCCTGGCCCGCCTGGATCTGGAGCTTGATGATCCCGGCGATCTTCTTCTTCTTGGGAGGCATCCTCTTTGTCCTTTTTCTTTCCTCATCCGCGCACGCTGGATACGCGGAAGTCTGTTGCGACGAGGGCGCGGTCGCCGCGCCGGCTCGTCGTCGTTAAATCTTCTCGACCTGGTTGAAGCCGAGCTCGACCGGCGTCTCGCGGCCGAAGATCGACACGAGCACCTTGACCTTGCGCTGCTCGGCGTTGACCTCGCTGATCGACGCTGGCAGGGTCGCGAACGGGCCGTCCATGACGGTGACCGACTCGCCGACCTCGAAGTCGACCTCGATCGGAGCGGTGGCCGCGGCCGCGGCAGCTGCGACGTCGGCGCCACCCTTCGTGGAGGCGGCCTTCTTCGGCTCGGTGCGCGGCACCAGGAACTTGAGCACCTCGTCGAGGGTCAGCGGCGACGGCCGCGACGTCAGACCGACGAAGCCGGTGACGCCGGGGGTGTTGCGCACGGCGCCCCACGACTCGTCGTTGAGATCCATCCGGACCAGGATGTAGCCGGGCAGCACCTTGCGGTTGACCTTCTTCGGCTGGCCGTTCTTGATCTCGGTGACCTCTTCGGTCGGCACCTCGACCTGGAAGATGTACTCCTCCAGATCCAGGTTCTGCACGCGGGTCTCGAGGTTGGCCTTCACCTTGTTCTCGTAACCGGCGTAGGAGTGGATCACGTACCAGTCGCCGGGCGCGAACCGCAGCTGTCGGCGCATCGCCTCGGCCGGGTCCTCCTCGGCGGGAGTCTCGTCGTCGGACGGAGTCTCGTCGTCGGAGGCAGTCTCGTCGGTCGCGTCGGCATCGGCGGTGTCCTCGGCTTCCTCAGCCGTCTCCGACTCGTCGGATTCGACGACGACGTCGTCCTCGGTGTCGGTCTCGACGACCGAATCCACGGCGTCGGACTCGACGACGTCGGTCTCCGGGGTGGCCTCCACCGCCGAGGTGGTGTCCTCGGTTGATTCGATCTCGTTCTCGGGGGTGGTCACAGCCCGATGCTCCTTTGGATTGGTGTCTGTACTAGTCGCCGAAGATCCACAGCACCAGCTTGGCGAAGCCGATGTCGAGACCCGTGATGAACGCGGTGAAGATGACGATGAAGATCAGCACGATGATCGTGAAAATGATCGACTCGCGGCGAGTCGGCCAGATGACCTTCTTCATCTCCGCGACGACCTGCGTCAGGAACGTCCAGATCGCGGCGAACGGATTGCGGCGGGTGGCCGTCTCGGAGGCGGAAGACTTCTCGGCGCGTGCGCGGCGCGACGTGCCGGCGCGCTTGCCGGTCGGCCGCAACTCGGCATCGTCGAGCGTGTCGACGGCGGCGTCAGCTGCGTCGTCAACCACGTCGTCGGCCTTTGCCTTGCTCTTGGCAGCTCGATCGCGCTTGCTCAACTTTCGAGTCCTCTCGTATCCGATGGCCCTGGCAATCCAGGGCAGGGGCGACAGGACTTGAACCTGCAACCTGCGGTTTTGGAGACCGCTGCTCTGCCAGTTGAGCTACGCCCCTTTGTGACCGGGTCGGTCACGTCGATTGACCCGAACAAGACCAACGCGCCACCCTATTGGGCGGCGCGCAAGTCAAGAATCAATCTGACACTTCAGTGTAGAGCACCGGCGGTGTCTGGCACCAATCGCTATCGGCGGCCACGGTCCCGCACGTCAGTTGAACTGTACGACGACGGTCGCGCGACCGAAGATCTTCTTCTCGCCCTGCTTGGCGACCAGCGCGATCGTGCCCTTGCGCGTCTCCGGGTCCAGCGACTTGATCTTGGCGGTGAAGTCGACCTCCGCGCTACCGTCGGCCGGCACGTAGACCGGCGCGGTGAACCGCACGTTGTACTCGCAGAAGGCGGCCGGGTCGCCGATGAACTCGGAGACGTAGGTCGCGCCCAGACCCATCGTCTGCATTCCGTGGGCGACCACACCGTCGAGGCCGGCCGCCTTGACCACCTCGTCGGAGAAGTGGATCGGGTTGGGGTCGCCGACGACTCCCGCGTAGTTGACGAGGTTGCCGCGGGTCAGCAGGAAGGTCTTCGGCTCGAGTTCCTGCCCCACCGACAGCGAATCGAAGTTGATCGCCGAGTACGCCTTGGGCGACTCGGTGGGATCGGGCTGGTCCTTGCTAGCCGGCGGGCGGTTGACGGTCTTGGCCGGCTTGCCGAACTCGTCGACCTTCATCATCACGTGGTCGAGCGAGTCGACCAGTGCCGGGTCGACCTCCACGCCGGTGCGGGCCACCAACGACGTGTAGGTGGTCATGACGGGCTCGTCGTGCTGGTTCCAGATGACGTTCTTGCTGACCATCATGTCGAGCGTCTCGGGGCTGCTCAGGTGGCGGAACGATTCCAGCGAGACGTCGCAGATGAGCTGGTCGCCGACCTTCATCGGCTGGTGGTAGATCAGGCGCTGATCGGTCTGCATGATCTGCCACAGGTCGTAGCCCATGACGACCTCTTCGAAGAGGAAGCGCTGAGCGGTGATGCCGAAGACCGAGACGAAGGTCGGAGCGGCGATCAGCGTGTCGTGCCCGTACTCGCGGGCCTTGTCCTCGTTCCAGTGCGTCGGGTGCGCGGTCTGCACGGCGGTGGCGTGCTTGCGGACCTCTTCGCGGCCGACCTGGTAGTAGTCGTCGACCGTGTAGTGGTAGCCGACGAGTCCGGCCGTGCGAGCGGCGAGCTCGTCGGCCGACAACGCCGACGCGGGCTTCTCGCTGGAATCAGATCCGGAAAACACCTGTCACACACCTGCCTAGTGATAGCGAAGATGGCCAAGAGTGCGGTCGCATCGCCGCGACCGCACCAAAACGAAGGGGCACCGTTCCCGGTGCCCCCCGTTGCGTTTAGCGCGACTCTTTGTGCGCCTGATGCTTGCCGCAGTTGGGGCAGAACTTCTTGATCTCCAAGCGGTCGGGGTCGTTCCGACGGTTCTTCTTGGTGATGTAGTTGCGGTGCTTGCACACCTCGCACGCCAAGGTGATCTTGGGGCGAACGTCAGTCGAGGAGGCCACGTCGTTGCCTTCTTTCGGTGGTACTCGCGCTCGGCGGCGGCCGTGAGACCGGCGCCGGGCCCTTGGTTCTCGGAACCGGCGGCCGCCGATTCCGATGTGTAGCGGTGGGGGGACTCGATCCCCCGACCTCACGATTATGAGTCGTGCGCTCTAACCAGCTGAGCTACACCGCCGCGCGGACCGATTCGTCGACCGGGTCCAGCGAGCCCCCTGACGGAATCGAACCGTCGACCTTTTCCTTACCATGGAAACGCTCTACCGACTGAGCTAAGGGGGCGTCGTCATCCGCGGCCGGGTGGGCCCGATCATCGGACAACATGACGAGGTTACACACCGGCAACCCGGTCGGCCAAATCGCTGGTCGACGGTCGCCCTCGAGGGTGAAACTCCACGTCGTGGCAGGTATAGGATTCGAACCTATGTAGCTTGCGCGACGGATTTACAATCCGCTCCCTTTGGCCGCTCGGGCAACCTGCCTTTGCACTCCCCCGCGCTTGGCGCAGCGACGAAGGGCAACGCCGCAAAGAATACAACGCCTCCCCGGGCCCAGCGCAAACCGGCTGGTCACTGCCGAGCCGCCCGTCGGCAACGGCTACGCTGTGGCCATGGCTGATTCATCTTTCGACGTGGTGAGCAAGATCGACCGCCAGGAGGTCGACAACGCCCTCAACCAGGCCGCGAAGGAACTGTCGCAGCGCTACGACTTCCGCGGCACCAACACCGGCATCGAGTGGTCCGGCGACGAAGCGATCGTCATCACTTCCGACGCCGAGGAGCGGGCCCAGGCGGCGCTCGGCGTCTTCCAGGAGAAGCTCATCCGTCGCGACATCTCGCTTAAGGCCTTCGAGGCCGGTGAGCCGGCCGCGTCGGGAAAGACCTTCAAGATCAGCGGCACCCTCAAACAGGGCATCGACTCCGAGCACGCGAAGAAGATCACCAAGATCATCCGCGACGAGGGGCCGAAGGGCGTCAAGGCGCAGATTCAGGGCGACGAGGTCCGCGTGTCGAGCAAGAAGCGCGACGACCTGCAGGCCGTCATCGCCCTGCTGAAGGGTTCCGACCTCGACATCGCGCTGCAGTTCGTCAACTACCGCTAACCCGCCCCCGGCCTCACCGCCGAGTGGGCACCCCACCCACGCCGAGTGGGCACCTCACCCCCGCCGAGTGGGCACCTTTTAGTCAGACGCCCCTGCGTGCCATCTCCTGCAACCGCGCGATGCGGTCGGCGGTGGGCGGGTGCGTCGAGAACATCTTCTGTATGCCGCCGCCGCGGAACGGGTTCTCGATCATCATGTGCGCCTGCGACTCGAGCTGCGGCTCGGGCGGCAGCGGGGCCTGATCGATCCCGCCGGAGATCTTCGCCAGCGCCGAGGCCAGCGCCAGCGGGTCCTTGGTCAGCTCGGCACCGGACTCGTCGGCCTGGTATTCACGTGACCGCGAGACGGCCATCTTGATCACCGTCGCCGCCAGCGGGCCGAGCAACGTCATCGCCAGAATCGCGAGGAGACCGGGCCCACCGTCGCGGTTGCCGCCGCCGAACCACATGGCCATGTGCGCGAGGCCGGTGATGATCGCGGCCATCGCGCCGGCGACCGACGAGATCAGGATGTCGCGGTTGTAGACGTGGGACAGCTCGTGGCCGAGCACCGCGCGCAGCTCACGCTCGTTGAGCAGGCGCATGATGCCCGCGGTACAGCACACGGCGGCGTTCTTCGGGTTGCGGCCCGTCGCGAACGCGTTCGGCGACTCGGTGGGACTGATGTAGAGCGCCGGCATCGGCTGCTTTGCCTCGGTCGCCAGCTCCCGGACGATCCGGTACAGCTCCGGCGCCTCGACCTCGGTCACCGGCTGGGCGTGCATCGAACGCAGCGCGAGCTTGGCCGAATTGAAGTAGACGTAAGCGTTGGTCGCGACCGCGAGCAGGATCGAGATGACCAGCGCGGTCCTGCCGAACATCGCACCGATGCCGACGATGATCGCCGACATCAGGCCCAACAGCGCAGCCGTTTTCAGCCCGTTCAATTGCATAGCCCACCTCATTCTGGGACCCGTCGGCCGCCAAGCACGGCCTTACCATTGCATATTGCCAAACGCCGAACGAGTCCGGATCGTTCCCGGCAAGCCGCACAAACCGGACGGCACAAGGGAGTTGGGCGAGCGACCGACGCTATCCGGTGCGTTCGATCGTGTAGGCGGCCAGATCGGCCAGCGCATCGCGAGCCGGCCCGGCGGGCAACTCGGCAAGGTCTTCCTGCGCGGTCGCCAGGTACTCGCGCAGTTTCGCGTGTGCGGCTTCCATTCCCGGCGACGACCGCAACAGGTCGAGCGCCTCGTCGACCTCGCCGTCGTCGACGAGGGGCCGCGGTGCACCGGAGGCCGGGTCGACGAGGAGTTCGCGCAACCGCGCCGACGTCTCCCCGTCGTCGGTGAGCGCGTAGAGGACCGGCAGGGTGTGCACGCCTTCGCGCAGGTCGGTGCCCGGTGTCTTGCCGGAGTCGTCGGTCACCGACGCGATGTCGATGATGTCGTCGGAGACCTGGAACGCGGTGCCGATGACGTCACCGAGCCGGGCGAGTCGCTCGATCGTCTCGGCATCCGCTTGTGCGGTCATCGCTCCGAAACGCCCGGCGGCGGAGATCAGCGAGCCGGTCTTCTCCCACACGACCTTCAGGTAGTGCTCGATGGGGTCGGCACCCTTGACGACGCCGACTGTTTCGCGCATCTGACCGGTGACCAGTTCGGCGAAGGTGTCGGCGATGATGAGCACCGACTCCGGGCCCAGCGTCGACACCAGGCGCGAGGCGCGGGCGAAGAGGAAGTCGCCGGAGAGGATGGCGATCGAGTTGGTCCAGCGCGCGTTGGCGGAGGGTGCTCCGCGTCGAACGGGAGCCTCGTCCATGACGTCGTCGTGGTAGAGCGTCGCGAGATGGATCATTTCGACGACGGTCGCCGCCGTGATGACCTCCGAGGCGTCAGGGCGTGGGCCGAACTGCGCGGCGAGGATCGCGAACATCGGCCGGAAGCGTTTGCCGCCGGCCTTGGCGAGATGAGTCGCGGCCTCGGTCAACAGGTCGTCGCCGGAGGAGAGCTCGGCGAGCAGCAGATCCTCGACCTGCGCCAACGAGGACTTCACGGCGAGCGAAAAGTCGTCGGAACCCAGATTCAACCCGGCGATAGTCGACTTCACGAATGAATGCACCTGCACAGCGTCTGCGGAGTCGGGCGCGGTCGCGCCGACTCGCTGAGCGTAGCCGACTGCGGCCCGGGAGATACTGGTCGGGTGAGCTATCCCACCGACGGCGGTCCAGCCGCGACGCCTGCCCCCGACAGCACCGACATTCTCGTCGTCGGCGCAGGCCCGGCGGGGTCGGCCGCCGCCGCGCACGCCGCCCGCCGCGGGCGCGACGTCACCCTGCTCGACATGGCGACGTTTCCGCGCGACAAGACCTGCGGCGACGGCCTCACGCCGCGCGCGGTCACCGAACTCATCGACCTGGGTCTGGGGGACTACCTCGCCGACCGGCCGCACATCGTCGGACTGCACCTGCACGGCTGGGGCACCGACCAGCGCGTCCTGTGGCCGGGCAAGCGCTTCGCCGAGTACGGAAGCGCCGTCACGCGCGTCGAGCTCGACGAGGAGATCCGCGCCTTCGCGCAGGCGGCGGGCGCGCGAATGGTGCTGGGCAGCAAGGCCGTCGACGTGACGTGGGACGGCGACCGGATCGGCGCTGTCGTCATCGACGGCCCCGACGGGCGCCGTGAGATCAGGGCATCGACGGTGATCGTCGCCGACGGCGTGCGGTCGGGGCTGGGCAAGGTCCTCGGTCGGCAGTGGCACCGCGACACCGCGTACGGCGTTGCCGGGCGCGCGTACGTATCGTCGGGACGGGCCGACGATACGTGGATGGGCTCGCACCTGGAGTTGCGCGGCGCCGACGGCACGCTGCTGCCCGGATACGGCTGGGTGTTCCCGCTCGGCCGCGGTCAGCTGAATGTCGGGGTCGGTGCGCTCGCGACGGCCAAGCGGCCGGCACATGTGGAGTTGCGTCCGACGTTGCGGCACTACGCCGACATGGTGCGCGACGACTGGCAGATCAGCGGCGAGCCGCAGCGCCTCACCTCGGCGTTGCTGCCGATGGGCGGTGCCGTGAGCGGCGTCGCGGGCCGCAACTGGATGCTGATCGGCGACGCCGCGGCGTGCGTCAACCCGCTCAACGGCGAGGGCATCGACTACGGGCTGGAAACCGCACGGCTGGCCGTCGAGCTGATCGTCGACGGTGGCGGTTCCGCCGATTTCACCGACCGCTGGCCGGACCTGCTGACCGAACACTACGCGCTGGCCTTCTCCGCAGCACGCCGGCTCGCCGCGGTACTGACGGTGCCCAAGGCGGTGCCAGTGCTGGGACGACCGGGCCTGCGGTCGGGACGGTTGATGTCGATGGTCGTGCGCGTCATGGGCAACCTCATCACCGACGAGGATGCCGATTTCGTCGCACGAGCATGGCGCACCGCCGGGCGGCTGTCGGTACGGGTCGACGAGCGGCCGCCGTTTCGCTGAGCGCGCCGACACCCGATGGTTAGATCGCGGTGTGACAACGCACGAGCCCGACCTGACCGTCGAACGGACGATGGCCGCGACGCCCGAGCAGATCTGGGCGGCATGGACCGCCCCTGCAGCCATCGCCCTGTGGTGGGGACCCGACGGATTCACCAGCGATGTCCGCGAACTCGACGTGCGTGACGGCGGACGATTCGACGTGGTCATGCGCGGCCCGGACGGCAGCGAGTTCACGAACCGGTACGTCTTCGACGACGTCGAGCCGGGCCGTCGCGCCGTCTACGTGCACCAGGGGTCGCCGGAGCACGGTCTGGCGCCGTCGCGGTCGGTCGTGGCGATCGAGGGCGGGGTGGGTGACCCGCCGCGAACGCTCGTGACCCTCCGGTCGTACTACTCGTCGGCGGAGGACCGTCGGCGCCATCTGGAGGATTTCCGGGCCGCCGACGGAGCCAGGCAGTTGCTGGAGCGACTCGAGACCGTCGCGCTACGTGGGTCGGGGCACTAAGGCACGGTCGGCGCGAAACTGGGCACGGTCGGCGCGAAACTGGGCACGGTCGGCGGAAATGTGGGCACGGTCGGCGGAAATGTGGGCACGGTCGGCGCGAAACTGGGCACGGTCGGCGGAAATGTGGGCACGGTCGGCGGAAATGTGGGCACGGTCGGCGGGGCCGGCGGCGGTCAGGCAGGTTGAGCCGCGACCGTTCGCGGCCGAATGGTGACCAGCGCCGCGGCGACACCGGTGGTGAGCGGAACCGACAGCGCTATCGCTATGCCGCCGACGAAAGCGCGGGCTAGCTCGATCGCCACCTGATCGGTGGTGACCAGGATCCCGAAGGGCTGCGACGCGACCGAGAACAGCAGCAGCAGCGGCAGCGCACTGCCCGCATACGCGAACACCAGGGTGTAGACGGTGCTCGCGATATGGTCGCGGCCGACGCGCATCCCGGCGCGGAACGTCGCCATCCTCGACGGCTCGCCCGCCTCGGCCAGTTCGAAGGTCGCCGACGCCTGGGTGATCGTCACGTCGTTGAGGACGCCGAGCGCGCCGATGATGAATCCGGCCAGCAACAGCCCGCTCATCGAGATCGTGCCCTGGTAGAGCTGCAGGCTCATCGCCTGATCGCCGGAGAGTCCGGCGATGCGCATCGTGTTGATCGCCAGCCAGCTCAACACCCCGGCGAACATCAGCGACACCAGCGTGCCCACCAGCGCTGCCGAGGTGCGCATGCTGACGCCGTGCGCGAGATACAGCACGACGAACAGGATGAGTGCCGACGAGGTGACCGCGACGGCCACCGGCGAATGACCCTCGAGGATCGACGGCAGCGTGAAAGCTCCGAGCACCGCGAACGCGAACACCAGGCCGATGATCGACCGTAGCCCCTTCCACGAAGCGGCGAGGATGACGGCCAGCACGAACAAGATCGCCCACACGATGATCGACGGGCCGCGGGCGAAATCGTAGAAGTTGTAGCGCGGCGCCCCGTCGACGCCGGGCAGGATGCTGACCCGGACGGTGTCGCCGACGCGCAAGGTCGGCTGGCCGGGTTGCGGATCGTCGGCGGTCGCCGGGTCGACGGCCGGCTGGCCCGGGCCGTCTCCCGACTGCGCGCGATTGGTCGGGATCTGCAGCAGAACGACCTTGCCCTTGTTCTCCCCGCTTTCCAGGCGGACCGTCGTCGCCAGGCACGGACCGTCGGGCGCCGACGGCACCTCCAGCGACCCTTGCGGCAGTGCCATGCCGATCAGCGGATGCTGGCAGTCGGCACGGGCCTGGGCGACGACGACGGCGGTCTCGGTGCGGATCGGCCCGCCGTCGGCGGAACGGAACTGCACCGGGATCGGGTGGTCGTCCGAGGACGAGGGCCACAACACCGCCATGCCGATGGTCACGACGACCGCGGCCAAACCGAGCACGGCGATGACGACCCACCGCGCGGCAGCGCCCAGGGGCACGGGTCCCGTCGCCCCGTGGTGATGGTGATGTCCCGGCGAGGCGCTGTCACGGTTGGTCACGACGGCAACGCTACTTGGTCCCGCTATTTGATGCCGCTGTGCAGGGCGGCAATCCCGCCGGAGAGGTTGTGCCAGTGCACGCCCCGGAATCCGGCGTCGGCGATCATCGCCGCCAGGCCCGCCTGATCGGGCCAATCGCGGATGGACTCGGCGAGGTACACGTAGGCGGCGGGGTTGCTGGCGACGCGCGTGGCGACCTCGGGAAGCGCCCGCATCAGGTACTCCATGTACACCGTGCGGAACGGACCCCAGGTGGGCGTCGAGAACTCGCAGATCACCATGCGGCCGCCCGGCCGCAGGACCCGTCGCAGCTCTCGAAGCGCCAGGCCGACGTCGTTGACGTTACGCAGGCCGAAGGAGATGGTGGCGGCGTCGAAGGAGTCATCGTCGAACGGCAGCGCCAGCGCGTCGGCGGCCACCTTGGGCACATCGCGCTGCGCGCCCGCCTTGAGCATGCCGAGCGAGAAGTCCGCGGCGATCACCACGGCTCCCGACTTGCCGAGTTCCACCGTGGACACCGCGGTCCCGGCGGCGAGGTCGAGAGCGACTTCGCCCCGGCGCAGGCCCAGCGCCCGGCGCGTCGCGGCCCGCCACCGCCGGTCCTGGCCGAAAGACAGGATCGTGTTCGTCAGGTCGTAGCGCTTGGCCACCCCGTCGAACATCGAGGCCACTTCGTCGGGACGTTTCGTGAGATCGGCACGGTCGTCGCTCATAGGGAAACGGTAGCCCGCGCCGCGGCGGCGACAACCCGCGGGCAGTCGGCGACGGTGCCGGATTCCGGTTAGCTGGCTAACCGCCGGTCCACACTGGTGCCCGCGCGTTCGGCGAGCACGTCGCGATAGTGGCCGAACAGTTCCTCGCACACCGCCGGCCACGTGCGCGAACGCACCCACGCCAGCGCCGAACCGCCGAACCTGGACCGGATCGCCGGATCGCGCAACGCATCGACGGCGCCGGGCAGCTTCTCCTCGAAATGATCCGGGTCGAGGAGGAATCCGGTCCGGCAATGGCCGACGAGGTCGCGGGGACCACCGGCGTCGGGACCGATGACCGGCACTCCGCTCGCCATGGCCTCCTGCACGGTCTGGCAGAAGGTCTCGTGACGCCCGGCGTGGACGAACACGTCGAAACTGGCGTAGGCGCGCGCAAGCTCGGCACCGTGCAACGCACCGGTGAAGATCGCACCGGGCAGCTGCTCGTGCAGCTTCTCGCGCTGCGGTCCGTCGCCGACGATGACGAGCTGGACGGTCGGATCGTCGGCGAGCGGGGCCAGCTTGTGGACGTCCTTCTCCGGCGCCAGTCGCCCGACGAAGCCGACGATGAGCCGCCGCTCGCGGTCGTCGTCGTGGCTCGCCCCCGACCAGCCGGCGATCAGGTCGGCATCGGCGTGCTCGGGGCCGAACTGCCCCAGGTCGACTCCGCGCCCCCACCGGTGGACGCGGGGAACGCCGTTCGCGCGCAGATCGCCGGCGCTGGAACTCGACGGCGCCAGCGTCCGGTCGCAGGCCGAGTGCAGCTTTCGCAGATAGCGCCAGGCGGCGCGCGACGCGAAGTCGACCCGATAGCTGGCGGCGAAGCCGGCCACGTCGGTCTGGAAGACCGCGACCGTCGGCAGGTGCAGGCGGTGAGCGGCATAGGCGCCCGCGCCGCCGAGGACGAACGGCGATGCCAGATGCACGATGTCGGGCTGGAAGTCGCGCAGCGCCCGGTAGACGGTGAGCGTCGGCACTCCGACCGGCAGCGACGGCACGCCGGGCACCATGACGGCCGGGACGTGACGCACGGGCGTTCGATCGCCGACGACGCAGGGGCCCGACTCCTGACCGCGCGGCGTGTCCGGCGCGACGATCAGCGCTTCGTGTCCGTGGTCCTCCAGGTGCTCCACGACGCGCAGCACCGAGTTGGTCACGCCGTTGATCTGCGGCAGAAAGCTCTCGGCAACGATGGCGACTCGCATGACACCAGTGTCATCAGCGACGGCGGCGCGCCGGTGGTGCCCACGCGAAATCCCGGTGAACGCGCGGCCAATTCACACTGGCGCAGAAACGCAATTCACGCTGGCGCAGAAGCGCTTTCGTCCTCGATCGTGCGGGTCCGACGACCCAGCTCGGCGATCAGGAGCATCATCGCTCCGACGACGGCCCAGACGGCGAGCACCATCGACATGGTCGGGATGACCGCCAGTACGGCGCTGCGGCCGGTCGGGCGCGCCAGGCCGTCGGGATTCGACGCGTCGTAATCCACCGAGATCCGCTCCCCGACCGACAACTCCGTCGGGTAGAGCAGACCCAGCCTCGGACTGTGGAACTTGCCGTCGGGGGTGAAGAAACCCACGGCAGCGTGGAGCCGGTCCGCCGACGACACCTCGGCGACCGCCGTCGCCTTGTTCGCGTTGATCTGCCGATCGTTCTTGACGCATCCCATGAACAGGAACAGCGCCATGACCGTGAGAATCGTCGCGACCACGAGCAGCGCGATCTGCACGATGCGCTGGGCGGTGAGACTCATGGGCTCAGGCTACCGGCTCAGTCGTGCGGCGATCTCGGCATGGACGTGGCGCAGGCCCCGACGATCGGTCGCCACCTCGAGCACCTGCAATCCGGCCGGCGGGCCGCCGAGCGCTTCGGTCACGTCGTCGAGAGCCACCCGGCGGTGGGCCACACGCACCCCGGCGCACAGTTGCGCCAGATCGGTGCGGTGCGGCGTTCCGAAGATCCGCTCGTACGCGCCGGCGTAGGCGTCGCCCTGGAAGCGGGGGTCGCCCTGTTCGAGCAACCCGAAGATGCCTCCGCCGTCGTCGTTGGCGACGACGATGCGCAGGTCGTCGGGGCGCGGCTCGTCGGGCCCGATGATGAGCCCGGTGATGTCGTGGATGAAGGTGAGGTCGCCTAGCAGCGCGACCGTTGGTCCGCCGGCGAGGGCGGCGCCGACGGCCGTCGAGTTCGTGCCGTCGATGCCGGCGACACCGCGGTTCGACAGGACCCGTACGCCGTCGACCAGCGTTCCCGCCAGCGCCACGTCGCGGATCGGGTTGGACGCGCCGAGGAAGAGCTGACGCCCGGGCCCGAGTGCGCCGGCCACCTGCGCGGCGACATGCAAACCGCTGGTCCGGGGAGCGGTGGCGAGGACGTCGGCGACGGCCTCCACCGCGCGACGGTGCTCGGCCGCGCACTCCTGCAGCCAGGCCTCACGGGGTGCACCGGCGGGTTCGGCGCGGGTTCCGGTCGAGTAGACGTTGCCCGAGACGTCGGGCCAGCGCGGGCCGGTCGTGATCGCGTGGACTCGGACGTCGGGGTCGGCCAGCAGGCGGGCCACGCCTCGGTGCAGGGTCGGGCGGCCGCAGATGATGGCCTGTTGCGGCTTGATTCCGCCCAGGGCAAGCGGGTGCAGCGGGTTGGCCGGAAGCGGCGCGGTGGGCTCGGCGACCGTCGGCAGGCCGGCGAGTTCCGGATTGGCGCCCGCACCGTGCCCGGCGACGACGACGGTGTCGAGACTCAGGTCGATCGGCACCGGGATGTCGAGGCGGCCGGCCGGCGCCTGCGTCCACGGCTGGCCGTCGGCGCGGCCGACGAAGCCGGCCAGGTCGCCGTCGGCGGCTCCCGCCGGGTCGGGCACCAGCGGCTCGCGCAGCGGAATGTCGAATTGGACCGGCCCGGCGTTGCCCGTGCGCGCTCCGCGGGCCGCGGCGAGCACGCGCCCGACCGCCGACCGCCATTGGCTGTTGGTGTCGACCCCGTCCTCGGCGAGGCCGATGCTGATGGCCGCGCGCACCTGGGTGCCGAAGAGGCCGAACTGTTCGACGGTCTGGTTGGCGCCGGACCCGAGCAGCTCGTAGGGCCGGTTGGCGCTGACCACGACGAGCGGCACGCGGGCGTAGTTCGCCTCGAACACCGCCGGGCTGACGTTCGCGACGGCCGTCCCGCTGGTCAAGACGATGGGAACCGGGCGCTTCGACGCGACGGCGAGTCCGAGTGCCAGGTATCCGGCGGACCGTTCGTCGATCCGCACGTGCAGCCGCAGCCGGCCGGCGGCATCGGCGGCGTGCAGCGCGAAGGCCAGTGGCGCGTTGCGGGACCCGGGGCAGAGCACCGCGTCGGTCACGCCGCCGCGGATCATCTCGTCGACGATGACCCGGCCCTGCAACGTCGACGGATTGATCGGCATGGGATCCAGTCTGTCACGGCGTCGCGAAGACCCCGCAAACCCGACCATCCGGGACAGACGCGACACCGGGAAAGCCATCGGGAATGTCCCGAACTGCTGGGTTCGCGGCCGTCGACGCGGTCACAATCGAGCCATGGGCTTCTACGAGGACCGCATCCTGCCGCATGTCGTCGCGCTCACCTGCGGGATGCCGGCGATGCGCAAGATCCGGCGCAAAGCCACCGTCGGCTTGCGCGGCGAGGTCGTCGAGATCGGATTCGGTTCGGGCTCCAACGTCGGCTGCTACCCCGACGAGGTGACGTCGGTGACCGCGATCGAACCGTCGGATACCGCGTGGGCGATGGCGGCCGACGCCGTCGCCGCGAGCACCGTGCCGATCACGCGCGGCGGCCTCGACGGGCAGCGCCTGCCGTTCGACGACGACACTTTCGACGCCGCCCTCTCGACCTACACGATGTGCACGATCCCCGACCTGCCCGCCGCGCTCGCCGAGCTGCGCCGCGTCGTCAAACCCGGCGGCCGGCTGTACTTCCTGGAACACGGCAGCGCCCCCGACGAGAAGGTGCGGCGCTGGCAGCGACGCCTCGAACCGGTGCAGAAGCGCCTCGGCGGCGGCTGCCACCTCACCCGCGACATTCCGACGCTTCTCGCCGACGGCGGGTGGGCGCCCGTGGAACTCGAGCAGTACTACGCGACGAAGACGCCGAAGACCTTCGGCGCCTTGTCGATCGGAGTGGCCAGGGCGACGGCCTGACGGAACAACGGGCTATTCGCCGACCATCCGCAGCGCCAGGACGGCGAACGCGGTGACGACGATCGCCTGCGCGATGCACCAGACGACACCGATCACGGTGAGGTCGAGCAGGAACAACGCGGCGATCGAACCGGCGACCCACGCCAGGTTGATCGCGGCGATCTCGCGGACGGCCATCGGCGCGATGGTCTCACGGGTCGCGGCGTAGGCCAGCGCCGCGGCCCAGACGACGAGGAAGATCCCGAGCCCGACGAGCAGTGCCGCCGAGACGCCCAGGACCGAGTCGAGGACCGCGGCTGCGGCGACGTAGACGATCCCGTTGATGCCCGAGACGGCGGCGTCGGCGCCGAGTACCGAGCGAAGGGTGATGGCGGAGGTGATGGAGTGAACCGGTGTGCGCTGTGTTGTAGTCATGCCACTCAGCGTGCGCCGGCCGGAGAACGATGTCGATTACGTCCGAGGTAATGACGAAGGGTCCGCGGACTCCGCCCTGGGTAGGACGCGACCCCTCTGTGCGACAGATAGGCTGACGGCCATGAGCCGTGAATTCGACGTCGTTGTCTTCGGTGCCACCGGTTTCGTCGGTGAGCTGACCGCCCGCTACCTGGCCGAGGCCGCTCCGGAAGGAACCCGCATCGCGTTGGCCGGGCGCTCCGAGGAGAAGCTGGCCGCCGTCCGCGGACGTCTCGGCACACGTGCCGCCGACTGGCCGCTCATCGTCGCCGATGCCGAACGCCCGTCGACGCTCGACGAGATGGTCGCCCGCACGCAGGTCGTCTGCACCACCGTCGGCCCCTACCTCCGCTACGGCGAGCCCCTCGTCACGGCGGCGGCCAGCGCGGGGACCGACTACGTCGACCTGACCGGCGAGGTCCCCTTCGTCCGGTACTCCATCGACAAGGTCGGCGAGACCGCGGCATCGACCGGCGCGCGCATCGTGCACGCGTGCGGCTTCGACTCGGTGCCGTCGGACCTCGGCGCCTACCTGCTCTACGAGCGGGCCAAGGCCGACGGCGCGGGCACCCTGGGCAACACCACGATGATCGTGACGTCGATGCGCGGCGCCGCGTCGGGCGGAACGATCGATTCGGTCCGGGTCATCGCCGAGCAGGCGCGCGACAGCTCGACGCGGAATCTGCTGCTCAACCCGCAAGCGCTGTCGTCGGGTCCCGGCGAACTCGTCCGCGTCGACCGGCGCTCCGAGCCGAGCGACGCGGCACTGGTGCGGGCGTCGAGTATCGACCCGTCGCTGCGCGGCACCCTGGCGCCCTTCTTCATGAGTTCCTTCAACACCCGCATCGTGCGCCGCTCCAACTCGCTGCTCGACTACGGCCCCGACTTCCGCTACGGCGAGGCGATGGCGGTCGGCAAGCTCCCGGTGATCTCGACAATCGCCTCGGCGACGGTCGCCGCCGGACTCGGTGCGGGACTGGGCGCGATGTCGTTCAAGCCGACCCGCGCGCTCCTCGACCGTGTACTGCCCAAGCCCGGTCAGGGCCCGAGCGAGAAGGCCCGCGACAAGGGCCATTTCACCGTGCAGACCTTCACCACGACGTCCAGCGGGCGCCGCTACCGCAGTGAGATGGCCGCCAAGGGCGACCCGGGCTACAAGGCGACGGCGGTCATGCTGGGCGAGTCGGCGCTGGCCCTCGCCCTCGACCGCGACAAGCTGCCCGACCGGGCCGGGGTGCTCACGCCGGCCGTCGCGATGGGCGATGTGCTCGCCGACCGGCTGCGCGGTGCCGGCTTCAAGATCGGCGTGGAGGAGCTGACCGGCAGCTGACACCGCCGCGCGCGGGCTAGGGCTGACCCGGTTTGAGCTCGATGAACAGCGACTCGATATCGGCGCACAGCCGGTCGCCGTCGTGCAGCGTGCCGGACACGAAGAGTTTGCGCCCGTCGCGCTTTTCGACCCACGTCCGCATCTGCAGCGAAGTGTTCAGCGGGGTCAACGACCGGTAGTTCACCTTCAGGTACGCGGTTCGGCACACGCCGTTGACCGCCAGCGCCGACGCCATGCCGCCGAGATCGTCGAACGCGACCGCGACCTGCCCGCCGTGGGCGACTCCGTTGCCCCCCAGGTGAAACGGCCGGAACCACACGGTCGCCCGCACGCCGTCGGGGCCGGCCTCGGTGATCTCGTACGGCGGCAGGGTGATGTTGCCGCGCGACGGCAGGTCGACGCGGGTGCCCGCCGGGCTGGTCCACTCGTCGACGACGTGTTCGGCGAGTTTGGCGTTGAGGTCTTCGAGCACCGCGATGGCCTCGACCGCGAGTTCGTCGGTCGGGCACGCGTACCGAACAGTGTCCATCAGCGTCCGGACCTGCTCGCTGAACTCCGCGTAGTGCGGTCCGCCGCGCTCGGTGGAGATGTCATGCTGGGCGCGGAATCCGCCTTCGTGCGGGACTTCTTGCGACGAGTCACTCATTTCCTCACGTTATCGCCACCGCTTCGGTGCCTCGTCGCGGCCCCGATAGGCTGAGCCCATGAGCGACTCCAACCCGTTCGACGCCGACGCGTGGCGGCCGGTTCCCGGCTTCGACGACCTGACCGATATCACCTATCACCGTCACGTCGGCGAGGGCCGGGCCAACGGGATCGTGCGCATCGCCTTCGACCGCCCGGAGGTGCGCAACGCGTTCCGCCCGCACACGGTCGACGAGCTGTACCGCACGCTCGACCACGCGCGCCGGACGCCAGACGTGGGAACGATCCTGTTGACCGGTAACGGACCGTCGCCCAAGGACGGCGGCTGGGCGTTCTGCAGCGGCGGCGACCAGCGCATCCGGGGGCGGTCGGGGTACCAGTACGCGACGAGCCACGACTCCGACGTCACCGCGGCCGGGCGCCACACCGTTGACGAGGCGCGCGTCAAGGCCGAGGGCGGGCGGCTGCACATCTTGGAGGTGCAGCGCCTGATCCGCACGATGCCCAAGGTCGTCATCGCCGTCGTCAACGGGTGGGCCGCCGGCGGCGGGCACTCGCTGCACGTCGTCTGCGACCTCACGTTGGCCTCGCGCGAGCACGCACGGTTCAAACAGACCGATGCCGACGTCGGATCGTTCGACGCCGGCTACGGCAGCGCCTACCTGGCCAAGCAGGTCGGGCAGAAGTTCGCCCGCGAGATCTTCTTCCTGGGCGAGGCCTACGACGCCGAGACGATGCACCGGATGGGCGCGGTGAACCGGGTCGCCGATCACGCCGAGCTCGAGACGACGGCGATCGAGTGGGCACGGGCGATCAACTCGAAATCGCCGACGGCCCAGCGCATGCTGAAGTTCGCCTTCAACCTCACCGACGACGGATTGATGGGCCAGCAGGTGTTCGCCGGCGAGGCGACCAGGTTGGCGTACATGACCGATGAAGCCGTCGAGGGCCGCGATTCCTTCCTGGAGAAGCGTCCCCCGAACTGGGACGACTTTCCGTACTACTACTGAGCACCCGATTACACGGGGTTCACAAATCGCGCGTCGATGTTTCGGTCGTGGTCACAACTATACCGTTTTCGGTATAGTTGTGACATGTGCGCCGAAACGAAATACCGGGATATCGTGCGCGAGATAGCGCTCGATCACTACGGCTATGTCACGACGAAGGAGGCGGCCAAGGCCGGGGTACCGGCGGTCGAGCTGCCCAAACTTGCTGCGCGCGGTGGCTTGGAAAACGTCGCCTACGGCATATACCGCGTGCCAGACATCCCGCCGACGGCCCACGACCAGTTCGCCGAAGCCCTGCTGCGAGCAGGCGAAGGGGCGTATCTGCACGGCGAGTCGGTGCTCGCCCTATTCAGGCTCGCCGACGTGAATCCTCGACAGCTGAAGGTGGCGGTTCGTCGTCGAACCCGTTCCAAGTTGCCGCCATTCATCGAACTGACACAGGTGAAGAGCGAGGCTCGCACGACCCTATACGACGGACTGGCTGCGCAGCCGGTCGCGGATGCCATCCTTGAGAGTCGCGGTCGAATCGAGACCAGGCGTCTCCTGGACGCAGCCAAACAAGCGCGTGCCGAGGGACTGTTGACCACCACCGAGTGGCAGCGCGTAAGGAAGGTACTGCAGTCGTGAGCTACTCAGGCACACCGACGAACGTGCGCTCCTTGGAGCAGCGCATCCGCAACTTGGAAGGCAGTGAGGGGCTGGCACTGCGGCGTCGTATCGGAATGGCTCTGGTGGTGGTAGGCCAGATGCTCCCCGAAGGTGCGATCAAAGGTGGCAGTGCGATGGCACTGCGGTACGGGCGCGGCACACGATTCACCCAAGATCTCGATGCCGCGCGTGTTCAGCCACTGACAAGATTCCGGCGCGACTTCGAGGATTCCCTGTCGACTGGATGGGCAGGCTTCACTGGCAGGCTGGTCGAAAAGCGCGCACCGCGTCCACCGGCTGTGCCGACGGCGTATGTGATGCAACCATTCGAGGTGAAGCTCGACTATCTAGGTAGACCGTGGTGCACGGTGACGTTCGAACTGGGACACAACGAGATCGGTGACGCCGACGAGCCCGAGTATCAGCTCGCCTCCGACTTGGCCAGACTCTTCACCGAGGTTGGGCTGGAAGCACCGAGTGCAGTGCCGGTCCAGCGTTCCGACCACCAGGTCGCGCAAAAGCTCCACGCCGTCTCGAGTGAGCGAAGTGAGCGAGCGCACGATCTCGTCGACCTCCAGCTCCTCGACAAGGGCGACGACCTCGACCTCGGGCAAGTTGCAGCTACATGCGTCCGACTCTTCTCCTACCGCCGCCAACAGGCGTGGCCACCGGTCATCGTCGCGGGCGCCCAGTGGGGCACCCTCTACACGGAAGCCGCCCAAGCTCTCGACGTACTCCCGACGGCCGAAGAGGCCGTCGAATGGGTGAACGAGTTCATCCAGCGCATCGACGCCGCTGCATCCTGACAAGGGAGGCGAGCGCGGGCGACGAAAGGGACGAGGCGACACATACGGGGCCTACTGGCATCACGAATCAAAGCCGTTTGAGAGCGAACCCACAGTGCAGCCGGCCAACTGGTTAGGCTACCCTGACCCGCATGACTTCTTCCTTCTCTCGTGCCCGGTGGGCCACCATCGCTCTCGCCGCCGCGTTGTCCGTCGGATCGATCGCCGCGCCGCACGCGTCCGCCGCGCCGACCGACCCGGCCGACCGCTTCTGGAAATCGCAGCCCGCTCCGGCCGTGCCGCAGCAGCCCGGCTACCAGATCACCGGATACAACATCGGCAAGGGCAACTATCGCGGCGCCATCGACGCCCAGACCGGCAGCCTGTGGCTGACCAACGTCTCCCCCTTCGACGGTGCGAGCGAGTCGTCGATCCTCAAGGTCGATCCGAACACGATGGAGGTCCGCAAGCGCATTCGGATCACCAAGCGGATCAAGAACACCGGCCACGGCACGATCGCCGGCCAATACGAGGTCAACGTCCCGAAGACCGGCAACACCGTGTGGACGACCGCGGCGGCTGCAAACGAGGTCAGCGTCTGGGACAAGAACAGCGGCAAGCTGCTCAAGACCTTCCCGGTCAAGAAACCCCACGGCGTCGTGTTCGCCGAGCAGATGGGCGTCGCCATCGTCTCGGGCACCAAGCCCGGCGGCCTGAAGTTCTACGACATGAACACGCTGACCCCCATCGGCAGCGCAGTCATGCCCGGTAAAGGCACCCAGATGGGCGCCAACATCGCGCTCACCGACGTGAGCGCCACCGGTGCGACCGTCACTCTGCCGTCGTACTACTCCAGCCTGACCCAGTTCCGGATCACCCGCTCGGGTGGCGGCGCGGTCAAGAGCACCGTTCGGTGGAACGCGACTCTGAGCACGCAGGGCCACGGCTTCATCGTCGCTGACACCCGAACCAACCGCGTCTATGTCAACGACCTCTACCAGGGGATCGTCACGGTCCACGATCTGCGGACCGGCCGCCACATCCGCGACGTCTTCACCGGACCGGGGACCACCTCGCTGATGCTTTTCCAGGGCAAGGTCTACGCGGCCAACTACTTCGGCGGCTTCATCTCGGTCATCGATCAGAACACCTTCGGCGTCAGCCGACTGGTGACGACCGGGCTGCTGCCTAACCAGTTGCTCTACTGGAAGAAGAACACCTTCCTGGTGATCGACAAGTCCAGCATGATCCTCGACGGCGGCTACCGGGGCAACCGCGGCACCGACCACATCTGGAAGGTCCGCCGCCTCGGCTGAGACCCGAATCGGACACGGCCCGCGGTCGATTCTCGATGATCAATCGAGTTCGACCGCGGGCCGTCGCCGTATACCTATGCTTGCCGCCTCCGCTACGCGATGATCCCGGCTAGCGTCTCCATCGTCTCCACGCGCTCGGCGTGGGTCCCCGCCGCCGGGCTGGCCAGGATGACGCCGACGCCGGCACCGGCGAAGGCCTCGACCCGCTCGGCGACATAGGACTTGGGGCCGATCAGGCTCATCGCCCGCACCAGCTCGTCGGGTACCGCTTGCGCGGCCTCGAGCTTCTTGCCGTCCAGGTAGAGGTCCTGGATGAGCTTGGCCTCGTCGACGTAGCCGTAGCGTTGCACCAGCGAGTTGTAGAAGTTCTTACCGCGCGCGCCCATGCCGCCGATGTAGAGCGCGGCATGGTGGCGCACCGTCATCAGCGCGCCCGCGATCTGCTCCTCGTCCTCGGTGATCAACGCGGCCGCCTGCACGACGATACGCAGGTCGCCCAGCGACGGGTCGCGCTTGGCCTTGCCGGCCGCCAGCGGCTCGCCGAAGGCGGCGTCGACGTACTCGGGGTGGAACAGGAACGGCTGGAACTCCTCGTAGAGCTCGGCGGCCAGCTCGACGTTCTTCGGCCCGATGGCCGCGAGCAGCATCGGGATCCGCTCGCGCACCGGATGATTGATGATCTTGAGCGCCTTGCCCAGCCCGCTGCCGCCGTGCTCCTCGTCGAGCGGGAGCGTGTAGTGCTTGCCGGCGAACTCGACCTTCTCGCGCCGCCACACCTTGCGGCAGATCTCGACGTGCTCGCGGGCGCGCCCGAGGGGGAAGTCGTACTTCACACCGTGGAAGCCCTCGATCACCTGGGGCCCCGAGGCCCCGATACCCAGGATCGCCCGGCCGCCGCTGATGTAATCCAGCCCCGCGGCGGTCATCGCGAGGTTCGTCGGCGTGCGGGAATACATCGGCAGGATCGCCGTCTGCAGTTCCATCTTCTCCGTCTTGGCGGCGATGAACCCCAGTTGGCTCACCGCGTCGAAGCTATACGCCTCCGGGACGGCGATGCGGCCGACACCCGCCGATTCGAAGTCGGCCAGATTGGCGATGGTCTCGCGGAAGTCACCCGCGTAGTTGATAGGCATTCCCAGCGTGATCGCAGTCATGAGCCGATTCTGGCACGCACGTCGGCGCCCGCATACAGTCACACCCGTCACACCTTCTGGTCACGTGCGTCACAGGCCGTTCCGGCGCCTGGATGGACGATCGCCGACCATTAGGTGAACAGCGGATGAACACGCGACCAATTCCAGATTCTCGCAGGTCAGGACCCCGGACACGCACCGCGCCGGTTAGGTGATTAGCCTTCTCGAACCGCATTATCGAATTCATGAGCGTAGAGATGCTGATCTTGGTGCTGTTGGTGGTGACGGCCCTCGGCTTCGACTTCACCAACGGTTTCCACGACACCGGCAACGCCATGGCGACGTCGATCGCCACCGGTGCGCTCAAGCCCAAGGTCGCCGTCGGCCTCTCCGCCGTCCTCAACCTCGTCGGCGCCTTCCTCTCCGTCGAGGTCGCCGCGACCATCACCAAGGACGTCCTCAAGATCCAGCAGACGTCGGGCTCGCAAACCGGCGAACTCATCCCTGGCCTCGATCCGACGCAGGCCCTGCTGATCATCTTCGCCGGCCTCGTCGGCGGCATTCTCTGGAATCTCTTCACCTGGCTGTTCGGTCTCCCGTCGAGTTCGTCACACGCGCTGTTCGGCGGTCTGATGGGCGCCGGCCTCGCCGCGCTGGGCACCTCCGGCGTGAACTGGTCGGGCATCACCGCGAAGATCCTCATCCCCGCGCTCCTCGCGCCGGTGATCGCCTGCGTCGTCGCCGCCGCCGGAACCTGGATGGTCTACCGCATCACCGAGAAGCTCGCATCGCACCAGAAGGACGACGGCTTCCGCTACGGCCAGATCGCCACCGCTTCGCTGGTTTCGCTCGCACACGGCACCGGCGACGCCCAGAAGACGATGGGCGTGATCGCACTGGCACTCATCGCCACCGGCCACCTCGACGCGACCACCGTCTCGCACGGTCTGCCGTTCTGGGTGGTCCTCACCTGTGCGGTCGCGATCGCGCTCGGCACCTACCTCGGCGGCTGGCGCATCATCCGCACGCTCGGCAAGGGCCTGGTCGAGATCTCCCCGCCGCAGGGCATGTCGGCCGAGGCCAGCTCCGCCGCGATCATCCTGACCTCCAGCGCCGCGGGCATGCCGCTGTCGACCACCCACGTCGCGACCGGTTCGATCCTCGGCAGCGGCGTCGGCAAGAGAGGCGCTCAGGTCCGCTGGTCGGTCGCCGGACGCATGGTCGTCGCCTGGGTGACGACGCTGCCGGCCGCCGCCCTGGTCGGCGCGGTCTGTTTCGTGCTCGCGAATCTCCTCGGCAATCTGGCCGGCGCGGTCACGATCTTCACCATCCTCATCGTCCTCGCGGCGTACATGTACTGGCACGCCCAGCAGAACAAGATCAACCACCACAACGTCAACGCCGACTGGGATGACGAGAACGGTCTCATCCCGGCCGAGCCCGCGGTCCCGCCTGCCCCCGCTCATATCGAGCGGGCAGAGCGAGCCGGCGCCTGAGCCGGCCCCGGAAAGGAACCACGACATGTCCGTCGCAGAGTCCATCATCCGAGTCTTCGTCATCGGCCTCGTTTTCGGCGCCGGCCTGCCCGCGCTCTTCGCCGTCGGCCTGCGCCTGTGGGCCAACGGCTACAACGCCGACGGGACCGTCACCAACCACAATCCCGTCCTCAAGGCGCTCGGCGGTGTCCTGTTCGCGGTGGTGACGCTCGCGATCATCATCGGCATCCTCTGGATCACCCGGCAGACGATCTACTTCCACTTCGGGATCAAGATCTTCCCGTTCGGCTACAAGTAACCGAAAGCAGAGATTCGTGACTCCCTTCGACTCGATCGTCGGGTGGATCCGCGGCGGTTACCCCGAAGGCGTCGACCGCTCCGACTTCCCACCCCTGCTCGCGCTGCTCACCCGCGTCCTCGACGAGCAGGAGGTGACGCGTGTGGCGCAGACCCTGGCCGACGAGGCCGGGGTGCCCACGGTGACCGAGCAGCAGATCCACGACGCGATCGCGCGCGTCACCGAACAGGCCCCGACGCCGGAGGAGATCAATCAGGTTGCGGCTCGCCTGGCGGCTGCCGGATGGCCACTTGCCGTCACCCTTCCCGACACCTGAGCGACCTATACTCATGGCATTGCGCCGAGCGAAAGGAGTTGCCGTGGACAGGCCCCAGCTGCTGGCCTCGGTGATTCGCTGGCTGCGCGCCGGATACCCGAACGGCGTGCCCTCCGGGGACTACATCCCGCTCGTCGCTATCCTGCGCAGGCAACTCTCCGACGACGAAGTCACCGAGGTGGCCAACACGCTGGCCGCCGACGCGGCCTCGGCGGCCAAACCGGAGCCGCCGTCGACGGTCATCACCGAAGTCCCGGAGATCAACCGGATCGACGTGGGCGTCGAGATCAACAAAGTCACCGACGAGCTGCCCAGCGAGTCCGACCTCGCTCGCGTGCGGGCGGTTCTCGTCGGCGCCGGATGGCCGTTCGACGACGAGCCGCTGCGCCGGGACGATTCCGACCACCCCGAGTCTTCCGGGTAGCCGCCATGCCGGTCCTGCGCGCCCTGCCCCTCGCGTCCGGTCCGGCGCTGGCCGAGTCGTTCAGCGATTTGGTCGCGATGGCCGCGGGCGCGCGCTGCTATCTTCCCGTCACCGACGATCCGTGTGCACCGGATCGGCAACTGCTCGAGTCGTCGCTGGCCGTCGGGACGGAAGTGGACGATCCGGAAGCCTGCCTGGTCATCGCGACCTCGGGTTCGACCGGCGAACCGAAGGGCGCTGTCCACACGCCGGCGACGCTGGCCGCGTCCGCGGATGCGACGCACGCGCGGCTCGGCGGAACGGGCAACTGGCTGCTCGCGCTGCCCGCCCACCACATCGCGGGCTTGCAGGTGCTGCTGCGCGCCTTGCGGGCCGGGTTCACCCCGGCGATCGCCGACCTGAGCGGCGGCTTCGACGCCGAACGGTTCGCCCGCGACGTGTCCATGCTGCGCGGTCCGCGGCGCTACACCTCGCTGGTGCCGACCCAGCTCGCCGCGGTGCTGGCCTCGCGCACGGCGACGGCCGCGGTCGCCGAACTCGACGCCGTCCTCGTCGGCGGTGCCGCCACGCCACCGGCGCTGGCCGCCCGCGCGATCGACGCGGGCATCCCGATGGTGCGGACCTACGGGATGAGTGAGACCGGCGGCGGCTGCGTCTACGACGGCAGACCGCTCGACGGGGTGACCGTGGACATCCTCGACGGCCGGGTCGTGCTCTCCGGCCCGATGATCGCCCACGGCTACCGCAACCGCCCGGACGACCCGGCATTCGCGCTGCCCGGCTCCTTCCGCACCGACGACCTGGGCCGTCTCGACGACGGCGTGCTCAGCATCGTCGGGCGGGCCGACGACGCGATCAGCACCGGCGGACTCACGGTGGCGCCGCGCGTCGTCGAGGAGGTGCTGCTCGACGATCCCGCTGTCGCCGAATGCGCGGTCGTCGGCGTACCCGACGAGCGACTGGGCCAACAGGTCGTCGCGGCCGTCGTCGCCGTGCCGGGCCGGCACCCCGCGCCCGAGGCCTTGCGCGAGCGCGTCGCGACGCGGGTCCACCGCTACGCCGCGCCTCGCCGCATCCTCGTCGTCGACGCCCTGCCCTTGCGCGGGCCGGGCAAAGTGGACCGTCGCGCGGTGCGGAACCTGCTGTCATCGGTCGGTGACGGCGCCGAACCCGCCACGGTCGACTGAAGCGGCTGCCGCCGTGGTTGAATGACCGAATGGCCACTCTCGCACAATGGATCGACGGCGCCCGTCCCCGTACGCTGCCGAACGCGATCGCGCCGGTCATCGCCGGCGTCGGTGCCGCCTATCACGTCGATAACAGCCCCGACTGGCTTCATATCCTGGGCGCGTTCGTCGTCGCCATCGCCCTGATCGTCGGCGTCAACTACGCCAACGACTACTCCGACGGCGTGCGCGGAACCGACGACGACCGCGTCGGACCGCAGCGACTCGTCGGTTCGGGAGCAGCCTCGCCCAAAGCGGTCCGCACGGCGGCCTTCGTGTCCTTCGCGGTCGCCGGGGTAGTCGGCGTCTGGCTGGCGCTGGCGACCCACTGGTGGCTGATCCCCGTCGGTGCGGTGTGCATCCTCGCCGCGTGGTTCTACACCGGTGGACGCCGACCGTACGGCTACGCGGGCTTCGGCGAACTCGCGGTGTTCGTGTTCTTCGGGCTCGTCGCCGTGTGCGGCACCCAGCTGGTGGCCGGGGGCCGCATCGACGGCATAGGCCTCGCGGCCGCGGTGGCGATCGGGTCGTTCTCTGCGGCCGTGCTGGTGACCAACAACCTGCGCGACCTCGACGCGGACGCCGCGGTCGGCAAGCGGACGCTGGCCGTACGGCTGGGCGACTACTCGACGCGATACCTGTACGCGTTCCTGATCACCGTGCCGTTCGTGGCCACGCTGATCATGTCGATACATCACCAGTGGGCGCTTTTCGGGCTGCTCGCCGCGCCCCTGGCGAACGGTGTCGGCCGTGCGGTCGTCGGCGGGGCGAAGGGGCCGGCGCTGATCAAGATCCTCGGCCAGACCGGCCTGATCATGCTGGCGTGGGCCGTGCTGACCGCGGGCGCCTTCATCTTCGGTCTCGACGGGCTGCCCCACACCGACTTCATCTAACCCCTCCCACCGGCTACCCGGCCGGGACCGGATAGCCGGCGGGAGACTAGACGCCGCTGGGTGACGGCAGCTGAGCCGCGATGGCGTCCCGCAGGGCATCGGCGTCGGGCGCCAGCGCGATGATCGCCTGCACAGCGGGATCCTTCGAGTCCACCGCGGCCAACAGCAGGTGGGGTGTCGAGATCACTCGATCACCGTGGTCAACCGCGATGCGCAGCGCGTCGGTCAGCACTGCTTTGGCCGACCCGCCGAAACGAGGCCGGCGTCCATGCCCGCGCGGGCCGCGACGGCCGCGGTTGAAGTCCCACGGCCCCTCCTCGCCCCACGGTCCGAACCCCGGACCGCCGAACCCCGGGCCGAATTCGCCCGGACCGCCCGGACCAGCCGGGCCGCACGGACCGCCGCCGCGTCCATGACCGTGATGACGGCGGCCGCGGCCCCGACGCTCGCCGCGCTGGCCCCAGCCCGCGGTCAGGTCGTCGCCGAAGTTCTTTCGGACGGCATCGCGGACCCGGTCGAGATCGATGCCGAGCACTTTGAGCGCGTCGCGATCGGCGGCGTAACGGTCCTCTGCCGAGGTGGGTTCCGGCTCGGCGTCGCCGCTCGCCTCACGCACGGCGGTCCGCGCGGTGTCCAGGGTTATGCCGTGGTCGGCGAGCACGCCGACCAGCGGATCGCGCGCGTTGCAGAGCACACCGAGAATCAGGTGGGGTGCTCCGACGCGGGAGTGGCCGAGGTCGTCGGCCTCTTCGATGGCGAAGGGCAGCACCATGCGCCCTTCGCGGCTGAATCGTTCAAACATCACATTGCTCCTTTGGTCGATCTGTGGTCAGTCGGAAACGTTGTCGTCGATCCGTCTCGAGTGCTTCTGATGCACGGCCTGACGGCTGATCTCGAGCACTTCGGCGATCTGCTGCCAACTCCACCCGGCTGTGCGGGCATTGGCGACGTGGATGTCTTCGAGGCGGTCGGCCAGGGTGCGCAACGCGCGTACCGCTGCCAGTCCTCGCGCCGGATCGGTGTCTGCCACCGCCTCGGCGGTTGGGTTCGTTTCCTCAGTCACGATGTCAGGTTATGTTGACATCGTGATGTTGTCAAGAATTATTGACACGGGTCGCAGGATCGTTCCACCAAACGGTGTCGGACAATGGAGCCGTGACTGACTACCCCGCCGCGCGCACCGCCGACGATTTCCGCACCAACCTCGCCGCCGTCCGGGCGCGCATCGACGCGGCCGCCGAGGGGGCCGGGCGGGATCCGGGCGAGGTGCGGCTGCTGCCGGTCTCGAAGACCGTGGAATCGGATCGTCTCCGCAACGCTGTCGCCGCGGGGTGCGACTGGTTCGGCGAGAACAAGGTCCAGGAGGTCAAGCGCAAACACGCCGAACTGGAAGACACCGGCGTGAAGTGGGCGGTGATCGGACACCTGCAGACCAACAAGGCCAAGGACGTCGCCGCGATCGCCGACGAGTTCCAGGCGCTCGACAGCCTGCGCGTCGCCGAAGCGCTCGACCGTCGGCTGCAGATGCTCGGCCGCGGCATCGACGTCTACGTCCAGGTCAACACGTCCGGCGAAGAGTCGAAGTTCGGGCTGCACCCCGACGACCTGGCCGGCTTCCTGACTGAACTGCCCGCCTTCTCCTCGCTCCGCGTGCGCGGACTGATGACACTCGCGGCGCTCTCGTCCGACGCCGAGCGGGTACGACGATGCTTCAGACTGCTGCGCGACCTGCGCGACCGTGCCCGCGACCGCGACCCGGACCTCGTCGGGCCGGGCGAGTTGTCGATGGGCATGTCCGGCGACTACGAGGTCGCCATCGCCGAGGGGTCCACGTGCGTGCGCGTCGGACAGGCGATCTTCGGCGCCCGCGCTACGCCGGACAGCCACTATTGGCCGGGCTGACCGGCGGCTACTCGGCGGCGATCGACTCCGAGATGTTGAGCCGTGCGGCACGGACCGCGGGCGTCAATGCACCGACGATGCACAGCCCGACCGACACCGCGACATAGAGCAGCGTCGACCACTGCGGCGAATAGTGCACCTGGATCGACGTGCTCGCCGTGAGGATCTGGTCGCTGAGCAGGTGCAGCATCCCGCCCAGAATCAGGCCGGTGATCGAACCCACGACGGCGATCGCGACGGCCTCCGACAGCACCATGGAGAACACGAACCGCCGCGACGCGCCCAACGCCCGCAGCACGGCCAGTTCTCGTCGACGCTCGATCACCGAGAGCAGCAGCGTGTTCAGCAGCGCGACGGCCGCGGCCACCGCCACGATCCACTGGATGGCGACGGTGAACGCGCCGGACTGCTCGGCGGACTCCTGGGTCGCGCGCAGCGCCTCCTCGCCGGAGTACACATACAGGGGAAGGCGGCCTTGCGAGTATCGCTGCGCGACGGCTTCGAGTCCGGCCCGCACCTGCTCGACGTCGGCACCGGGTTCGGTGTCGACCTGCAGGAACGTCGCTCCCGGGCGCTCGAACCACTCGCGCAGGAGGTCCAGCGAGATGGCGGCGCTGCCCGAATCGATGGCGACGTAGTCGACGACGTCGCGCACCGTCAACGAATGGAAGCCGGTCGGCGTGGCCATCCGTACTTCGTCGCCGATTCCGAGTCCGAGATTGCGTGACAGCACAGACGACAGCACGATCCCATCGCCGTCGAAGACGCGCTGGAGCGCCCCCGGATCGGTCTTTACGACGAAGGGCGCCTTCAGCCCGGGCGCCAGGCCCTGCACCAGGATCCGTGCGTCGCCGACGTTCACCCTCGCCCACTGGGAATCCCGCACGTCGGCGACACCCGGCACTTCGGCCGCCGCGCGCGCCACGTCGTCCCCGAAGGTCGGACCCGTCGGAATGCCGTCCTTGTTCGACGTCGAGAGGTAGAAACCCGGGTCGCCGAGGCCCTGCAGCGACCCCGAGATCGACGAGACAAGGTTCTGGAGCGCGCCCGACGTTCCCATGCCGACGGCGATGGCGACCGCGACCGTCATCACGGTGGCCCAGACGCGCCGTGACGCGCGCTCGGTATTGACCGCGGCGAGCGTGCCCGGCGGCCCGAACCGTCCGGCCACCGCCGTCGCCGCACGCACCAGCGGGCCGGTCAGCGCGAAGCACAACAGGAGTCCGCACGCACCGAACACCGCGCCGGCGACGATGGCGGCCCGACCGGGAACGGTCGTCGCGAGAACCCACGACGCGACGATGCCCCCGATACCGCCGATCCCCGCGATCAGCACGATCGGCCGCGAAAGCGGCTTGTCGACATCGCCGCCCGCCGCCGACATCGCCTCGACGGGTGCCACCGAGAACACCGTGCGGGCGGCCAGGGCGGTGGCCGCGACACAGGCCAGGACACATGCCGCCAGCGCGACGAAGGGGGCGAACACCGGTAGGTGATAGTCCACGGCCGCGCCGATCGAGTTCAGCGTCATCTCGGGCAACCTGCCGATCGCCCAGCGCCCGGCCAGGATGCCGATCGGTATGCCGATGAGCCCCCCGACCAGACCGAAAATGGCTGCCTCCCACAGCATGTCGCTGACCAACTGACCGCGTCGCGCGCCCAGCGCGCGGACCATCGCGAGTGCCGAACGCCGCGATGCGACGGCCATGTTCATGGTGTTGAAGACGAGGAACCCGGCAATCACCAACGAGATGACCGAGACCAGCAGGGTCGAGTCGCGGGTGACCGCTGTCGCCACCTCGGCCTGCTTCATCCGGAACGCCGGGTCGACGACGACCGCGCGACCGTCGACGGTCCGCTCGGCGCGCTCGCGCATCTGGGACAGGTCGGCGCCGGGCTTGGCGACGATGAGCAGCGAGTCGACCCGTCCGGCGCCGGACTCCGCGGAGCCGCCCCCCGCCCGGGCCGTGATCTGCTGGGCGAGCGGCAGGAAGGCGAAGAAGAAGTTGCCCCGGTTGAGGACCTCGGTTCCCGCAGCCGGAGCCACCTGCAGCACAGTCACGTCGACGCCGTTGATCTTGATCCGGTCGCCCTGTCGCAGGCCCGTCCCCGGGCCGGCGATTACACCGGTCCGCAGCGCATCGAGGTCGACCTCCTGTCCCTCGGATTGCCGCAGCGCGTCGCGCAGCTGAGGAGACAGCTGCGTCACCCGCTGATCCGACCCGATGAGCAGACTCAACCGCGGATCGGTCGCCGGCTCCGCGTCGGCGGGGTCCAGGCGCACCTGCGCGCGGATCATCGGCACCACAGCCTGCGCATCGTCCAGATCGGCACGCAGCTGGCCGGCGATCCGCCCGTCGAGGCCGGTGTCGGAGATCCCGGCCACCTCGAGGTCGGCTTCGCCGGTGAGCGCCGCGGTCATGTCGCGCACCGACCCCGTCAGCGAGCCGAAGGTGCCGAACACCGCGACGAGCAGCGCCGACGCGACCACGATCACCGAGAGCGAGGTGACCACCCGCAGCCGGTGGGTGACGATCTCGCGCAGGTTGAGCAGCCGTACCCGGGTCAACCCCGCGCGCAGCCGCGCAGCCGCCGTGCGCATCAGGCCACGACCCGCCCGTCGCGCACGGTGATGATCTGATCGGTGGCCGCCGCGGCATTGGCGTCGTGGGTGACCATCACGACGAGGCGGTCGGGACGGTCGTGGGCCAGTGTGGCGAGCAGTTCGAGCACCGACTCGCCGGTGCGGCTGTCGAGGTTGCCGGTCGGCTCGTCGGCGAGCAGGATCGCCGGGTCCATGATGAGCGACCGCGCGATCGCGACCCGCTGCATCTGCCCGCCGGACAGCTCGTTGGGCCGGTGGTCGACGCGGTCGCCGAGCCCGACCCGTTCCAAAAGCGCGATCGCCTCGGGCTTGGCCTTGCGCAGCGACTGGTTGTCGAGCAGACGCGGCAGCGCCACGTTCTCCCACGCCGACATCGTCGGGACCAGGTTGAAGAACTGGAAGATGAATCCAACACGGCGGCGCCGGAACTCGGAGGCATCAGTGTCGTCGAGACCGGTCAACGAGACCCCGTCCACGACGATGCTGCCCGACGTCGGCTGGTCGAGGGCGCCCAGAATGTGCAACAAAGTCGACTTGCCCGCGCCGGACGGACCGACGATGGACACGAAGCGGCCGCCGGGAAGGTCGAGATCGACGCCGTCGAGAGCGCGGACCGTCGTATCGCCGAAGGCGTATTCGCGCACCAGGTCGCGGGCGCGCACCAGCGGCTCGCGCTCGACGTGGCGAGTGATGTTGGGACTCATTCGGCTCCGCCCTCGCGCCAGCGGCCGTCGACCCAGAAGCGGCGCAGCGAGGCCAGCGGTTCAGCGATGTCGATGCCCTGGGCGGCCAGCCAGTCGTCGTCGAAGTAGGTCGACCCATAACGCTCGCCCGGATCGCAGAGCAGCGTGACGACGGAGCCCGGCTGGCGAGCGGCGACCATCTCCGCGACGAGGAGCAGCGCGCCGTGGAGGTTGGTGCCCGTCGACGGTCCGACGCGACGGCCCACGTGGTCGGAGAAAAAACGGGTCGCGGCGATCGACGCGGCGTCGGGCACCGCGATCATCCGATCGATCACCTGGGAGACGAACGACGGTTCCACCCGTGGCCGCCCGATGCCCTCGATGCGGGAACCCTTCGTGCAGCGCAACGATCCGTCGCCCGTCTCGTAGGCGGGGAAGAAGACCGAATTCTCCGGGTCCACCACGCAGAGCGACGTGTCATGCCCCCGGTAGCGCAGGTAGCGTCCCAGTGTCGCCGAGGTGCCCCCGGTGCCGGCGCCGACGACGGCCCAGGTGGGCACCGGATAGCGCTCCGCGGAAAGCTGGTCGAAGATCGATTCGGCGATGTTGTTGTTGCCGCGCCAGTCGGTGGCGCGCTCGGCCATCGTGAACTGGTCGATGAAGTGTCCGCCGAGTTCCCGCTCCAGCTCGGCGGCCACGTCGTACACGTCGGCCGGGTTGTCGACGAAATGGCAGCGACCGCCCTCGCGCTCGATGAGCCGCGTCTTCTCCGGCGACGTGCTCGACGCCATGACGGCGACGAACGGCACGCCGATCAGCTTGGCGAAGTAGGCCTCCGACACCGCCGTCGACCCGGAGGACGCTTCGATCACCGTCGTCGATTCGCTGATCCACCCGTTGCAGAGCGCGTAGAGGAACAGCGATCGGGCCAGACGGTGCTTGAGCGACCCGGTCGGGTGGGTGGACTCGTCTTTCAGATAGAGGTCGACGCCGGCGGGCTGTCCATCGTCGTCGATCCAGTGCGCCCAGTCGGGCAGCACGATCTTCAGCAGGTGGGTGTCGGCCGAGCGTCGCGCATCGGCTTCGATGAGCCGGACTGCGCGGCGCAACCACTCCCGATCGGCGCGGTGGTCGATGCTGCGGGTCATGGTCGGCGCCTGACGCTAGCGGCCGGGCTCGCGCAGTCGACCCTGCAACTCCTGGCGGCGACGGGAGCGCTCCTCTTCATAGGCCTCGATCCGGGTGTTGACGTTGCGGCGCAACGACTTGAACAGCAGCAGCCCGAGCGGGAGCGCGATGAGAACACCGAAGGCGGCGGCCACGATCAGCGGAACGGTCTGCCCGGCCAACTCGCCGATTCCCATAATCGCCGCTGCCAGGATTACGACGAGGACCAAGCGAGCGCCGACGTACGCGGCGATCGCGCCCAGCAGGCCACCGAGCCCGGACGGGGCCTGCGGCGCTTCCGACGCACCTTCGTCGGCCCGGTCGTCGGTGGTGTCTTCCTCGCTCACATCGCTCACCCTACCCAGCGCCCCGCGCGAACCCCGAGTCCGCCAGGCCCCAAAAGCGTGAAACCGGACAATTTGACCATCTCTTTACTTACCGATGAAGGTTCGAACAACCGGCGGTCGTGCGGGTAGAAACGGTCGAAGCAGCAAGAAACGTCCATCCGCGCCAAGAGGGGAACGCCGTGACGATCACCAACGAACCGTCGACCATCACCGCAGCCAACGCCAGCCAGTTCAATCTGAAGCCCGCCGACGTCGCCGCCATGTTCAGCGTGAACCCAAAGACGGTGGCCCGCTGGTCGTCGGCCGGTCTGCTGCAGTCGATCCGGACGCCCGGCGGTCACCGCCGCTACCGCGAGACCGACGTCGTCCGACTGCTGAACAACCGCGACGACCTTCCCGAGTAGGCGGCGGCCACCTCGTCGTCCATTCGACTGCACGGGCAGCTATTGTCTTCCCGTGACCTACAGCGCTCCGCAGCCCGGCCAGCCCAACCCGTACGGCAACCCGCAGGGCGTGCCGCCTGCCCAGCCCCAGTACTCAGGACCTCCTCCCGCGTACGGACAGGCCGCATACGGACAACCCGCCTACGGTCAGCCCGCCCAGGCACCCGCCGGCCAGGGCGGTTCGCAGGGCATCGCCCTGGACACCAAGTTCTTCCCCATGGCGTGGATGCTCCACTTCACGAAGCCAACGGTCGAGATCAACGGGCGCCCGGTCCCGGCACAGTGGGGCCTCAACCACATCCCGCTACCGCCCGGACAGCACCACGTCCACGTCTATGTGCCGTACATCCTGCCGTCCAAGATCGGTCCGGCCGACCTGATGGTCAACGTCGCGCCGCAGCAAACCGCTCCGCTCGAGTACCGAGCGCCGGCGTGGGCTTTCAGTCAGGGGTCGATCGGCGCTGCCCCGCAGGCATACAACGGCGTCGGCATCACGATCGCGATGATCGCCGTCCCGTTCGTGATCCTGTTCCTCGTCGTCCTGCTGATGATCGTCGCCGCGGCCATCTGAGCGGTCGGCCACTCGTGAGCGAACCTCACGTATCGTGGATAGACAAGGAGGTTCGCCGTGCACTACGTAATCTTGCTCGCGTTGACCGTGGCGGTCGTCTACATCCTGTGGCGCGTGACCCGCACGCCGGGTGATACCCCGACGACTCCGCGTCCGACGGCACCGCGCGGCCCTATCGGCCCGGACGACGATCCGGATTTCCTGCTCGATCTGCGCCGCAAAAACCAAAACCGGGATTCCTGAGGCCGCTCACGCACTGTGCCATCGCCCGCTGCTTCAACCTCCGGTCATTCGATGATGCTCCGCAGTTCCGATAGCAGGAAGACAGCAGAGTCGCCGCCAGGAACGTCGCACCCCGTCCTTCGTCGTGGGTTCTTCGTCGCGCATCACGCTACCCGACACTGAAATACATAAGCGCCGAGATATACAGAGCCCAGGGCACAAGAAGGCCCACAAGCCCGTCGTAGAACT
>NZ_BAEE01000089.1 GCF_000241265.1 Gordonia araii NBRC 100433 | reverse complement strand
GCTAGCCGGCCCGGTGGGGCATCGTGGGGAATCGCCGAAGCGGACAAACGAAAGGCCGCGCATCGTGATCGATGCGCGGCCGATGAGGCGGAACGGTTCGGGTGTTACTCCTCGGTGAACCGTCGGTTGAACCGGTCTTCCATCCGTTCGGAGAAGCTGCGCGCGGGCGCGGCGGCACGATTCGCGTCCGCACCGCCGTCGACGGACTTCAGCGTTGCCTTGCCCGACCCCCCGCGCAGCGCGAGGAGCCCGGCGCCGAACATCACCAGGAATCCGACCAGACTGAGGACGGGAAACCCTCCGACGTGCACGCCGGCGACGATGCCGCCAACGAGGAGTGCGAGGCCGAGGATGAAGAGCGCGATGGCTTGCAGCCTGCGGCGACCGGGCCCGAGGGTGCTCTTCTGCACGGTGGAGGCGAACTTGGGGTCGTCCGCGTACAGCGCATTCTCGATCTGGTCGAGCATGCGCTGCTCATGTTCGGAAAGTGGCACCGCCCCTCCTTCTCCGTCAATCGTGCTCCTAGACAACCAATGATACGAGGTGAACCGCCGGACTACCACAATTCGACCTCGCCCGATTCGGCCGCGTCGGCACACTCCCAGCGGAAATCTACGCGGTCCGCGACTCCGACGAGGCCTTGCCCTGCTCGTAGTCGGCGAGGATCGACTCGGTCGTGGCGATGAAATCGGTCAGACCGACCCGCAAGCGCGCCACCGCCGCCTGCTCCACGTCGTGGACGAGGCCGGTCTCGATCCGCTGACGCACCACCGAATGCGCGGCGAAGAAGTCGGCGAACCGTTCCACCCCGCTCTCGGGTGCGGTACTCCCCTGGGCGCCGAGCCTGACCCAGGCGTTGCGCTGACCGCGCGGTGCGCGGCGCCGCGACTCGAGTACCGCCAGGGCGGCACCGGCGGTCCGCAAGGCGGCCAGGTAGTAGAGGCGGTAGCGCTCGGCGCGGTCGGCGACGAGGTCGCCGTCGTCGGCTATCCGAATCGCCTGATCGAGAAGACGGTGCGCATCGACGACGACCTTCGTCTCGATGGCGTTTCCAGTCGTCATGTGTCGCCTCCTTCCACATCCTTCGTCGTTGAGAAAAACCTACTTCCGGGGTCCGACATTCCGGACTGGGCGGCCCGACGCCATGGCTTCCCTCCACGACGCGGGCCGCCCTGCTACCGAATGATCGCCGACATCGAAAGCGAGTCGAACGTTTATTCGATAAAAGCAATGCTAGCGTGATGCTGCGGCGGGCTCAACCGCTGCGAACGACACAGGGAGCGACCATGGCGCACGAGCCGACCGGAACACCGGTTGACGTGCGCGTGGTCCGCTTGGCCGGGGGCGATTCACACCTGTGGCTCGACCCGGCCCTGCACGTCTACGTCACCGCGATGGGTTATCCGCGGGGAATCGAAGGACAGCGGCGCACATTGTGGCGCGAACACATCTCCCGACCGGGATGGAGCGCCTACGGCGCGGTCGCTCACGTGGCCCCCGGCCGATTCGGCGGCGCCCGGCTGCGTCGCAGCGCGCACGCCACCCCCCAGCGCCGCCTCGGACGCGGCCTGCTGCCCGACCGGGACGCCGGTCCCCACGAGGCCCTGATCGGCATCGCCTACGGATACCGCGGTGCACCGGACCAGTGGTGGAATCAGCAGTTGCGGACCGGTCTTCGACAGGTCGGATACCCGCCGGAGGCCTCCGCCGCACTCCTCACCGACTACTTCGAACTCACCGAGCTGCACGTCCACCCCGACGCCCAGGGCCACGGTGTCGGGCAGTTGTTGTTGACCAACCTGCTGGCCGATCGTCCGGAGGCCCGGGTCCTGCTGTCCACTCCGGAGGTACCCGGTGAGGAGAATCGCGCCTGGTCGCTGTACCGGCGATTCGGTTTCTCCGACGTCCTGCGCAACTTCACCTTCGCCGGCGATCCGCGCCCGTTCGCCTTCCTCGGACGCGAATTGCCGCTGAGCGTGCACCAGCAGCCCCGGCACGACTCGACCCCGCCGATCGGCAGCAGGTGAGCGGCATCGTCGACGTTGCCGTCGTCGGCGCCGGCCACAACGGGCTCATCGCCGCCGCCTACCTGGCCGCCGCCGGCCGCTCGGTCTGCGTGATCGAACGCGACACCGTCCTGGGGGGTGCGGTCTCGACCGTGGAACGCTTTCCCGGCTACGCGGTGGACCGAGGATCATCGGCGCATCTGATGATCCGCCACACGCCGATCCTCGCCGAACTCGACCTCCACCGCTACGGGCTGCGCTACGCCGAGTGCGATCCGTGGGCCTTCGCGCCGGCCGAGAACGACGACGACGAACCGATCGTCTTCCACCACGATCTGGCCGCGACCTGCGCATCGATCGAGCGCGTCTGCGGGAAAGCCGATGCCGACGCGTACGCGTCCTTCGTCGCCGACTGGCAACCGCGGGCACGCGCCACGATGGCGGCCTTCGGCTCGGAACCGACTCCGACGCGCTTCGCCGCGGCGTTCGCGGGCAGCGGCTGGCGCACGCGCAGTGCGAGACGATCGTTGGTCGGGCGGCGCATCGGCGCGTTCTCGTCGATGTCGCAGGAGATGCTGAACTCCGGCGACGCGCTGCTCGACCGGTGGTTCGGCTCCGAGCGACTCAAATCCGCGCTCTCCTGGTTCGGCGCCCAATCGGGACCTCCGACCGACCTGCCCGGCACCGCGCCGATGGTGGGCTTCGCCGCCCTGATGCACGACATCCCACCCGGTCGCGCGATCGGCGGCAGCGGCGCACTGACCACTGCTCTTGTCGCGCGGCTGACCGCCGACGGCGCGCAGATCGCCACCGGAGCCCCGGTCGCCGCGCTGCGGCGCACCGGTTCCGGCTGGGAGGTCGTCGGCGCCGACGGGCACAGCCGCCGCTGCCGTCACGTCATCGCGGCCTGCCACATCTCCACGACCTTGGATCTTCTCGCCGCGGGCGGCTATCCGACGGCCGACCTCGATCGGTGGCGACGGGCCATCGTGGTCGGCAACGGCATCGGGATGGCAGTCCGGCTGGGCACGACCGGACTCCCGCGATACCGCAACCTGCCCGCGGACCTGCCGGCCCACGGGGTGCACAGCGGCCTGGGTCTGCTGACCGCCGATCGCGCGCATCTGCGTCGCGCCCACGCTGCCAGCCTCGTCGGCGAACTGCCGCAGCGGCCCGTCGTGCTGCCGATGGGGTTCTCCGCGCTGGATCCGACGATCGCGCCGGACGACCGCCACCTGGTCAACGTCTGGGCGCAGTGGCACCCGTACCGGCTGTCGGGCGGCCGGTCGTGGGCGACCAGCGCGCAACGCGCCGCCGACGCGGTCGTCGCCGAGATCGACCGGTTCGCACCGGGTTTCAGTTCGTCCATCGAGCACTGCCACATCCAGACACCGGCCGATCTGGAGGAGGAACTCGGCCTGCGCGCCGGGAACATCATGCATGTCGAGATGACCATCGACCAGATGTTCGGCTGGCGCCCGCATCCCGACTTCGCGGGGCGCACGGTCCCCGGCGCCCCGGGGCTCGTCCTCGCGGGCGCGTCGACCCATCCCGGTGGCGGGGTGACCGGAACGAGCGGCAGGCTGGCCGCGCGCCGCATTCTGCGGTCCCCGAAGCGCTCGATGAGCTAAACAGATCAAGACACCCCCGCAACGGATCGAGGACGCCCCGAAATGTGTACACGAGTGATGTGGCCCGACGCGAACGGCGCCGTCGTCGTCGGACGGAACATGGACTTCCATCAGGAGCTGGACACCAATCTCTGGAAGCTGCCCCGAGGCGTCGCGCGCAACGACTGCGTGGACGGCAAGCTCACCTGGACCGCGAAGTACGGCAGTGTCGTGGCCGGTGTGTACGACCTGCTCACCGCGGACGGCGTCAACGAGAAGGGGCTCGCCGGGCACGTGCTCTGGCTGGCCGAGTCCGTGTACGGCGAGCCGGATCCGGCCCGGCCGCAACTGGCGATGTCGGTGTGGATGCAGTACTACCTGGACAATTTCGCCACCGTCGCCGAAGCCGTCGAGTGGACGCGCCAGCACAACCCGCAGGTCGTCCCGATGGCCGACCCGACCGGCGGCAGCCAGCCGGCGATCCACCTCGCCCTCGACGACGCGGAGGGCGATTCGGTGATTCTCGAGTACATCGACGGCGCGCTCGAGATTCACCACGGCAAGGACTACTGGGTGATGACCAATTCGCCCTCCTACGATCAGCAGCTCGAGCTGGTGAAGCGTTTCGAGGGCCTCGGCGGCGACGCTCCCCTGCCCGGCACCTGCGACGCTCGGGACCGGTTCGCCCGCGCGTCGTACTACGTCCACCACCAGCCGCAGCCGACCACGCAGGTTCAGGCCATCGCCGCAATGCTCAGCATCATGCGCAACGCCGCCCAGCCCTTCCGCAACCCGGAACCGGGCAAGCCGGACGCCTCGCAGACGCTGTGGCAGACGGTCACCGACCTGACGAACCGCCGCTATGTCTTCGAGTCGACCACCCGCCCCAACATCGTCTGGGTCGACCTCGCCGACCTCGACTTCGCGGAGGGCTCGGGCCAGCTCAAGGCCGACCTGGTCGGCGACAAGGCGCTCGAAGGCGGTCTCGCCGGCGAGATCAGCGCCGAGTTCACCGATGCCGGCGAGCTGCACTTCGTCTCCGTCACCGAGTCGGCGGCCCTGGCCGCCGACGCCGCCAAACCCCAAGCCGGGTCTTGAGGCCGGACGCGCCGGGCGGGGTCGGCCGCTACCGGCGCGGCGATCTGGCACGATTGATCGCGTGTCGAACTCCCCGCTGACCGTGCCACCGCCGCGGCGAGCCGCTCCACGGCTCATCGCACTGGTGGGCGCCGCTCTCGTGCTGATCCCGCTGCTGTCCGGGTGTCTGACCCGGTCGGTGACGGTCGGCGACCGTTTTTCCGGCGAGATCATCGTCGCGACCACGCCGGAGAACCCCACCGGGCCTCCGCGCCTGGACATTCCGCAATCGATGAGCGCTCACATCTCGATCTCCGACTTCACGGGCACGATCTCGAACGACGGCACCGTGACCATGCAGCGCGAGGATGCCCCCGACGCCCAGCCCGCCCCGCAGCGCGGCCCGACCAAGGTCGGCACCCGAGCGGTGTACACCTCGCTGACCGCCGGACAGTTCAGCCAGCTGGGTGACATCGTCGCGGCATCGTTCACCGGGGCCAACGCCGCCATGGACATCTCCACCAAACGGACCGGAGACGCGGTCCGTTTGACCGGTACCGCCGACCTCACCGACTTGGTCGAGGGCCGCGACACGGTCTTCTTCTCCGTCACCTTCGCCGGCGAGGTCGGCGGCACCAATGGCACCCAGACCAGCGATGACTCGGTCTCCTGGGTGGTTCCGGCCGGAAAGACCAGCGATCTCAGCGCCGACGCCCGCTACCCGGACCCCGCCAGCGCGGCGCTGCCGAGCTGGTCGTTGTTCGTCGCTGTTTGCTGTCTGCTGGCCGTCGGCCTCGTGGTCTGGTACGCCCGTCGCGAGCATCGTGCCGATACGACGCCGCGTCCCGGCGCCCCGGCCAAGTGAGCGGATCACCCGCGGCCCTGGCCACCGCCGTCGAGGCTCGCCTGGCCGAGCTGTTCGAGACAGCCCGCTCCGATGCTGAGCCGATCGGACCGGCCGTCGTCGAAGCGACCGATGCGCTCGCCGCCTTCGTCCTCGGCGGCGGTAAGCGGGTGCGACCGCTGTTCGCCCACGCCGGCCGGGAGGTGGCGCACGCGACGTCGGGAGCCGGGGATCACCCGGCCGACGACACCGACGAGGCGATGATCGATCTCGGCGCCGCACTCGAACTCGTCCAGGCCTGTGCCCTGGTCCACGACGACATCATCGACGCTTCGGCCACCCGGCGCGGCAACCCGACGGTGCACCGGGTCTTCGCCGACCGCCACCGGGAGGGGCGCTGGCTCGGCGACGCCGGCCGGTTCGGCGAGTCGATGGCGATCCTCATCGGCGATCTGGCGCTGGCCTGGGCCGACGATCTCGCGGCGCCGCTGCCCGCACGCGTCGCACCGGTCTGGTCGACCATGCGCACCGAAGTGCTCTCGGGCCAGCTGCTCGACATCGCCAACGAGGCGTCCCGCGACGAATCCCTCGCGGCCGCCGAGCGGGTGATCGCGTACAAAACCGCCGGATACACGGTCGCTCGCCCCCTGCAGCTGGGCGCGGTGCTGGGCGGCGCAGGCGACGACCTCGTCGGTGAGCTGCGCGCCATCGGGCTCAATCTCGGCTTGGCGTTCCAGCTGCGCGACGACCTCCTCGGCGTCTACGGCGACCCGGCGGTCACCGGCAAGCCGTCCGGTGACGATCTGATCACCGGAAAGCGCACCGTACTGGTCGCCGAGGGGTTCGCCAGGGTCACCGACGAGCAGGCGGCGGCGCTGCGCGCGTCGCTCGGCACCGACCTCGACGACGCGTCCCTCGCCCGGGCGAGGGCGATCCTCACCGAGTCCGGCGCGCAGGCGGCTGTGGAGAACCGCATCGACAGCGCGCTGTCGCACGCGCTCGCGGGGATCGAGTCGTTGCCGACGTCTCCGCAGGCGCGGGAATCGCTCGCCGACCTGGCCCACCGCATCACGCACCGGGCAGCGTAGCGCCGTGGGCGAGTCGCGACGCGTCACCGGTCCGACGGACCGGGTCGTCGTCATCGGTGCCGGACTGGCCGGATTGTCGGCCGCGCTGCATCTGCGCGGCACCGGGCGCACGGTCACGGTCGTCGAAGCCGGGCAACGGCCCGGCGGCCTCGTCCGCACCGAGACGCTACACGCGCAGGACGGCAGCACCCATCGATTCGACACCGGCGCCACGATCCTCACCATGCCCGAGCTGGCCTTCGACGCGCTTCGCGCGGTCGGCGTCGACCGAGACGAGGCGGCGGCCCGGCTGTCGCTGCGCCCGGTGGACCCGGCCTACGCCGCGCGGTTCGCCGACGGCACCGTGCTCGGCGTCGCCCGCGATCGCGATGCGCGGATCGCCGCGGTGGCCGACGCCTTCGGTACCGAGGCCGCCGACGGTGTCGAACGACTCAGCGGCTGGCTGGAAGGCCTCTACGACATCGAGTTTCCGCACTTCATCGACCGCAATCACGATCGCGTCGCCGACTATCTGCGCGGCGACATGCGCGCGGCCACCGGCGGGCTCATCCGTCACGGTGCCGTCCGCGGCCTGACCGGAGCCATCGACCGCTTCGTGAAAGACGAACGGCTGCAACGGGTCTACTCGTTCCAGGCGCTCTATGCCGGGGTGCCACCCGCCCGGGCAGCAGCGATCTACGCCGTCATCGCTCACATGGACATCGGCCGCGGCGTCTCCTATCCGGCGCCGGGCATGGGCCGGCTGCCGCAGGTCCTTGCCGAGGCTTTCGCCGAATCCGGCGGTGATCTGCGGATGGCCACCAGGGCGACCGGCTTCGAACGGACCGGCCGGCGGATCACCGGGGTCCGCATCGCCGACGCCGACGGCGGAACCGACGTGTTGCCCGCCGACGCCGTGGTCGCGGCCTGCGGTGCGGCGACGGTGCGCCGGCTGCTAGGCGGCGACGGATCGCGCGGCCGGTCATCGCGCCGGATCCGCTACTCCCCGAGTGCGGTCGTCGCCCATCTCGTCGTCGACGAAGCGGCGACGGCGCGGTGGCCCGGACACCACCACACCATCGACTTCGGGGAGGCGTGGGAGACGACCTTCGCCGAGATCGCGCCGCGCCGACGAGGGGGCGGGCGCCTGATGAGCGACCCTTCCGTCCTCATCACCCGCCCGGCCATCACCTCCCCCGAGGGTTTCCGCTCCGGTGGCCGCGAATCGGTGTCGGTGCTGTGGCCCTGCCCCAACACCGAATCCGCCGATCTGCCCTGGGCCGAACTCGCCGCCGACTACGTCGGCCGGGAGCTCAGGGTGCTGGCCGAGCGCGGCTACCCCGGCGTCGACACCGCCGAAGTGCTACGCGTCGACACCCCGGCCACGTGGGCGCAGCGGGGGTATGCGGCCGGCACACCGTTCGCCGCCGCGCACACGGTCGCTCAAACGGGACCGCTGCGCACACCGAACCTGGACCGGCGCAGACCGAACCTGGTCTTGGCCGGCGCCGACACCGTTCCCGGGGTGGGCATCCCGCCGGTCCTCGTCTCCGGTCGCCTGGCCGCCGACCGGATCGCCCCGATGCCCGGTCGCGGGTCGTGGTGACCCGCGCCGACTACGATCGCACCGTGACGGTCGAGCGCGGCGAAGGCGATCTTGCGACGGTCGGGCGCCGCGAAAGGGTTCTCTCGTGGTGGCGGCGGTGGGAGTTCCCCGTCGGCATGCTCGGGTCCGTCCTGGTGGCCCTCGGCGCGTTCGGCGTCGCCGATATCCCGCGGGTCAACACGGCGGCACAGGATGCCGGGTGGGCGTGGATCACCTACGGACACGGCAAGACGCTTGCCGCGGTGCTGTTCTGGACCGGCGTCGCGCTGCTCGTGTTCTGCTGGGTGAGGATCGGCCGTATCGTTGCCGCCGGTGACGGCATCGGAGTGCGGCAGATGCGGGCGGCGGTGCTCGCCTGGGCGGCACCGCTGACGATGACCGTGCCGGTCTACAGCCGCGATGTCTACGCCTACCTCGCGCAGGCGGAGGTGTTCCGCGCGGGCTTCAACCCGTACTCCGACGGCCCGGTGCACCAGCCGGGTCCGATGCTCGACTCGATGGCCCAGGTCTGGGCGGCGACGACCGCCCCCTACGGACCCACTTTCATGTGGCTCGGCCGAGGGGTCGTCGCTCTTGCCGACGGCAATGTCATCCTCGGCGTTCAGCTCATGCGGGCGGTCCTGATTCCCGGCCTGCTGCTCAGCCTGTGGGCGATCCCCCGGCTGGCGCGGCATTTCGGCGCCTCGCCGCAGCAGGGGCTGTGGCTGGCGGTGCTGAATCCGATGATTCTGATCCACCTCGTGGCGGGCGCCCACGTCGAACTGCTGATGATGGGGGTGCTGGTCGCCGGCGTCGCGCTCGCGGTGACCGGTCGAGCGAAGCGAGGGGGATGTTCGTGGTGGCACGTGACCGGGCTCGCCGTGCTCGGCCTGGCGGCGACGATCAAGATCACGGCGGCGATCGCGATTCCCTTCGTCTTCTGGATATGGCTGGCGCACCTGCGCGACCGAGCCGATGAGACGGATCCCGGGCAGCCGTTGACGAGGGGCAGGGTGGCCGCGGTGTTCGCCGCCACGGCGACGATCCCGCTGGCGGTCTTCGCGCTGATCTCCGCCTGCAGCGGGCTCGGCATCGGCTGGCTGACCGGCCTGACCTGGGCCGGCCGCATCATCAACTGGCTGTCGATCCCGACCCTGGTCGGCCATCTCGTGACGTGGATCGCGGCACCGTGGCAGGCCTGGAACCTGCAGGCCGTACTGGTCTACACGCGCGCGGTCGGCGCCGTCGTCCTCGCGGTCCTGCTCGTCGCGATGTGGATCCGCTTCCGCCAGTCGGAGCGGAGTGCGATGGCCGGGATGGTGTTGGCGATGCTCGCCGTGCTCCTGCTGGAGCCGTCGACGCTGCCCTGGTACTACACGTGGGTGCTGTGCCTGGCGGTTGCGTTCACCCTGCCCGGCTGGGTGCGCGCCGTCGTCGTGTTCGCCTCGACGGTGCAGCTGATCGTGTTCCAGCCCGACGACTCGATCCTGTTGTACAAACCGCTCGAGCTGCTGCTGGCGTTCGCGCTCGGGGCGTTGGCCGCGATCGCGCTCCTGCGCCCCGACCCGCTGCGCCTGCGCCGCCTGGCGGGCATTCCCGACCCGCCGGTGCGATGAGCGCCGATCCCGAGCGCGGCTACCGGATCGCGGCGCGACTGTCCGCGCGGCACGGCCGCACCTATCATCTCGCCGCCACCCTGCTCCCCCGCCGCAATCGCCGGGCGGTACACGCGCTCTACGGTTTCGCCCGCGTCGCCGACGACATCGTGGACGTGCGGCAAGTCGGCGAGAGCAGTCCCGTCGCCCGTCTCGACGAACTGTTCGCCGGGCTGGACGCAGCCCTGCGCGGGATGCCCGTCCATTCGAGCGCCGAGACCACGGATCTCCTTGCGGCGGTTGCCGATTCGGTCGCCATCTTCGACATCGACCCGGCCTACTTCACCGACTTCGAACGGTCCATGCGCATGGACCTCCCGTCGGCGCCGGAGTTCACCCCGCGGTACCTCGACATGGCGCATCTGCGCGAGTACACCCGCGGTTCGGCGGCCGTCATCGGCCTGATGCTGGTGCGGGTGCTCGGCGCCGATCCCGACGATCCCGTCACGGCGACGGGCGCGGCCATGCTCGGCGAGGCGTTCCAGCTGACCAATTTCCTGCGCGACGTCGCCGAGGATCTCGACCGCGACCGGATCTATCTGCCCGCCGACGACTTGGCCGCGTTCGGCGTCGACGAGGCGCACCTGCGCGCCTGTCGGGCGCGCGGCGAGACGACTCCCCAACTGCGCCGAGCGCTGGCCCACCTGGCGGCGGTGAACCGGGATTGGTATCACCGAGCCTCGCCGGCGATCGACGCACTGCCCGGGCGCACCAGGCCGGCGATTCGGGCGGCCGCCCGCTCCTATGCCGACATCCTGCGCGTTCTCGCCGAGAATCACTACGAGGTGTTCTCCGACCGGGCGGTCGTCGGGGTCCGCACGCGCCTCCGGCACGCGGCCGCGGCCTTGTTCTGAGTCTCGCCGAACAAGATCCGGCCGTCGCTCGGACTACGGCTGCAGCACGGGAAGCAGCAGGAAGTCCAGTGCCTCGGTCAGATCGCCAGGCGGCGGCGAGAAGATGCAGGTGGACCAGATGCGCACGATCCAGTGCGCCAGCGTCATGGGATCCTGCTCGCGAACGACGCCGGCGGCCATGGCCGCGGCCAGCAGGGGCGCGGCGACGTCGGCCGACTCCTGCAACAGGCTGTCGAGCCTGCGGGTCGCCAGCTTGCCAACCCACTCCGCCTCGTCGCGCAGGATCTTGCCGACGACCGGGTGGTCGCGGCATCGGCGGATCGCCTCGGCGAGAAAGACCGTGATCACCCGGGGCCCTTCGACGTCGGCGATGACCTCGGGTATGCGCTGGATCAATCGGTGACCGTCCCGGGCGATGACCAGCAACACCGCGTTGTCGACGGAACCGACATTGCGGTAGACGGTGCTCGGCGCGACCCCCATCTCGCGCGCGATATCGCTCACCGACGTCTTCGACAGGCCATGACGGGCCAGGCAGACGACCGTCGCATCGAGCAGCGGATCGAGCCGCGGCGGCGGCAGCGCGGGAAGCCGCTCGATGAGTTGCGGGAAGGGAAGGATCGTCGCCGTTTGCATGATTGCAACAATCTTGCGCTATTCGTTGCATTTGTGCAAGATGTGACTATGGCCACACTTCATGAGGCAGTGCCGACACTCGCCGACTTCGACTTCAACCGCCGCGACCACGAGGACAGGCCGCTTCGGCCGATCCCGCCGGGACGCGACCAGTTCGCACGCCGATGGCTGCCCAGCCGCGAATACCTCTTCGGCCCGTGGCGCGACATCGAGCCGACGATCGAGGAATCCGACTTCACGCGAGTCCGCGACGACATGTTCTGGCAGGCGGACGAGCATTCGATCCCGGTCGTCGACCTGTTCGACCGCGAAGGCTCCAAGACGATGCGACCGCTGTTCGAACAAGCCCTCGCCCACGGCATCGACACCGTCGACGATCCACGGGCCGAGCTGGTCGAGTTCTTCGGCCGCATCACCGACCGACCGGCGTGGTTCGACCAGAAGTCCGCCGACCGGGGGCGGATCCTCATCTCCACCGCCTCACTCTCGGCGCAACGCCTCGTCGTCGGATGGGCGTTGTTCGAAACGGCGATGACCAGTGACATCTCCGCCGCCACCGGGGCGACCGGGCGATTCAAGCGGGACTCGGTGCGGCGCTACGCCGAAACCTTCCGAATGTTCGCGTTGGCCACCAAGCCCGACATCTACGATCCGGGCTCGGAGGTCTTCCGGACCATCATCCGGGTGCGCCTCATGCACGCCCTGGCCAGCCGGGGGCTGCGCCGCGCCTGGGGCGACGACCACTATCTCCGCTACGGCGAGCCGATCGCGGCGACGTCGTTGCTCGCCTTCGGCAACGGACCCCTGCTCACCCGTCTCGTCGACCACCGACTCGGCCGCAAGCTCTCCGCGCGCGATCTCGACGACATCGCGATGTACGCGGGATGGCTGGGCCACCTCATCGGGGCGCCGGAGCGCCTCCGCGCGCGCGACGGGGAGGAGATGATCCGTTCGCTCGACTACATCTTCTCCCGCGGCGGCGATCCGTCCGGGTGGCGGGAGGAGTTGATGCACACCGTTCGGCAGCCGGTCGACGCCCTCGCCGACACCTACCTGTCCTGGTGGCCGGGGATCGCGCGGTCACTGCTCGTGACGGCCGGTTGCAAGGTGTTCGCGAGCGGCGCGATCGCCCCGCTCGTCCCGGTATTCGGCCTCGACGAGGTCCGCGACTTCGTCGAAGGGGCACCGGAATTCGACGTGCCCTACCGGATTCACGGCGAACTCTTCGAGCGGATGGCGATGCTGAACGCCCGCGCGGCCGGACTCCGCGACCGTGTTCCGGGGACGCGGATGGTGCGGCGCGTCGTGTACCGCAACGGCCCGCCCGGCATCGACCAGGTCATCGACGCCGTGTCGGCGTTCGCCAAGCGCTACCACGACATCGCCATGGCCTACACCCACCACGACGAGTCGACCAAAGGCTTCGGTTTCGACGAGCCGCGGATGACGCCGGCTCCGGCGTGAGCGGAGCAGCCGGCCGACACTAGAACGCCGCGGCCTGGGCCCGGCGGATCACCTCGCGCGCCGAATGTGTGTGCAGGGCTGCCGCCGGGTACATCCCGAGGTCGTCGATCTCGGTGAACAGCCAGCGCATCGCCTCGTCGCGGGTGAACCCGCCGTCGAAGAGCACTTCGACGAGACCGGTGAAATGCTTCGCGATTCCGTGATCGTCGAGGAACAGCGCTGGAACCAGCGGCTCACCCCCGCGGCTCACCGCGAGGAGGTGATGGTCACGGATGAGGGTCCTGACCCTGTTCGCCGAAACCCCGAGCCGGCCGGCGACCTCACTCAGGGGCAACGCCTCGGCGTCGGCGGGCAGACAATCGTCAGACAACGGCAACGAACTCACGCGTCTAAGCGTACCCAGACCGGATCGGCTCCGCCTCCGCGGTGCACGACGGTCAGCCCGGTAGATTCGCAAAGGTGAAACCCGGCTCACCGCCCCCGGCGTCGACGTCGCGCGACCCGCTCATCGGCTCGCTCGTCGACCGGCGCTACCGCATCGACGCACTCATCGCGCGCGGAGGCATGAGTGCGGTCTACCTCGGGCGCGACGAGCGGCTGCACCGCCGGGTCGCGGTGAAAGTGATGGACGCCGCCTACCGCGACGATCCGGTGTTCCTGTCGCGGTTCGAGTTCGAAGCACGCGCGGTCGCCGGCCTCAAGCATCCCGGCCTGGTCTCCGTGTACGACCAGGGCATCGACGACCCCGTGGTGTTCCTCGTGATGGAGCTCGTCGAAGGAGGCAGCCTGCGCGAGCTGCTGCGCGAACGCGGTCCGATGCCCCCGCACGCGGTGTCGGCGGTCCTGCACCCGGTCCTCGGCGGGCTCGGCACCGCCCACTCGGCGGGGCTCGTGCACCGCGATGTGAAGCCCGAGAACATCTTGATCTCCGACGACGGCGACGTGAAGATCGCCGACTTCGGTTTGGTGCGCGCGGTCGCCGAGGCCGGAATCACCTCGGCCAGCGTGATTCTGGGCACCGCCGCCTACCTCTCCCCCGAGCAGGTCGAATCCACCCGGGCCGACGCTCGTTCCGACGTCTATTCGGCGGGGGTGGTGATGTTCGAACTGCTCACCGGACGCACCCCGTTTCACGGCGACACCCCCCTCGGCCTCGCCTATGCCCGCCTGACGTACGACGTTCCGGCTCCCGGCGACGTCGTCGACGGGGTGCCCGCACAGCTCGACGACATCGTGCTGCGCGCCACCGAACGCGATCCGGGCGACCGCTACGCGAACGGCTTCGAGATGGCGACCGCTCTCGCCGACGCGGCGCGCGAACTGGACCTCCCCGCGTTCACCGTCCCGGCTCCCGTCCGCTCGGCCGAGCGCGCCACCGAGGCGCGCCTGCGCCGCGAGCACGCCGCGCCCGGTCCGGTCGGACCCGACGGAACCGCGATGCTCGCCGATCCCCTGTTCGACGAACCGGGAGACGATCTCGACGACCTGTTCGGCAAACCCGGCGGGGCCCGCGCTCTTCACAGCGCCGACCGTCAGGACGAGTGGGACGTCGACGAGGACGAATTCGACGACGGGCCTTTCCAGACCGGGGCCGAACCGCGATCGCGGACGGCCGCCGCCGTGTGGCTCGCGCTGTATGCCGTGGTCATCGCCGTGCTGGGGGTCGGCGGCTGGTGGATCGGCGCCAACCTGCTGATGGGCATCTAGGGCGGATAGCCCGTCGGCTCAGCCCCGCAGCATCTCCGCGACGAGGAAGGCCAACTCCAACGACTGCTGGGTGTTGAGGCGCGGGTCGCAGGCCGTTTCGTATCGGCCCGCGAGATCGTCGTCGGAGATCTCCTGGGCACCGCCGAGACACTCGGTGACGTCCTCGCCGGTGAGCTCGATGTGCACACCACCCGGGTGACTGCCCAACGCGCGGTGAACCTCGAAGAAGCCCTGCACCTCGTCGACGATCCGGTCGAAGTGCCGCGTCTTGTACCCGGTGGACGCCTCGTGGGTGTTGCCGTGCATCGGGTCGCACTGCCAGATCACCTTGTGATCGGTGGCCTCGACGGCCGAGACGATCGCCGGGAGCACTTCTCTGACCTTGGCGTTGCCCATCCGCGCGACGAGTGTCAGGCGTCCCGGCTTGCGATGCGGATCGAGTCGTTCGACGTACTCGACGGCCTGTTCCGGGGTCGTCGTCGGGCCGATCTTCACACCGATCGGGTTGTTGATCAGCTCGGCGAAGGCGATGTGGGCGCCGTCGAGCTGGCGGGTACGCTCCCCGATCCACAGGAAATGCGCGGACAGGTCGTAGAGCACCTGTTCGGTCTCGGAGTCGGGGGCCTGCGCCAGGCGGAGCATCGCCCGTTCGTAATCGAGGACCAGTGCCTCGTGGGAGGCGAAGATCTCGGCGGACTCCAAACTGGAATCGTGTACGCCGCACGCGTCCATGAAGTTCAGGCCGCGATCGATCTCGGACGCCAGCGCCTCGTAACGGGCACCGGCGGGCGACGTCCGCACGAACTCCCGATTCCAGTCGTGCACCTTGTGCAGGCGGGCCTCGGAACCGGTCAGCGCCCGCACCAGGTTCATCGCCGCCGCGGCGTTGGCGTAGGCGCGCACGAGGCGCGAGGGGTCGTGTGCGCGTCCGGCGGCGTCGGGCGGGAAGCCGTTGACCATGTCGCCGCGGTACGAGAGCAGTCCGAGCGCGTCGGTGTCCGACGAGCGCGGCTTCGCGTACTGCCCGGCGATCCTGGCGACCTTCACGACCGGCATGCTGGCGCCGTAGGTCAATACGACGGCCATCTGCAGCAATGTGCGGATGTTGCCCTTGATGTGCGGTTCGGTGTTGTCGGCGAAAGTCTCCGCGCAGTCGCCGCCCTGGAGCAGGAAGGCTTCGCCGAGCGCGACCTTCGCGAGGCGGTCCGACAGCGTCTCGACCTCGGCGGGCATGCAGATCGGCGGCACGCTTTCGAGGACCGTGCGCATCCGGGCGGCCTCGTCGGCCGGCCAGCTCGGTTGCTGAAGCGCGGGCCGCGAGATCGCTTCCTCGAATCGTCGCTGCAGGTCCCCGGGGAGCGGGGGCAGTTCGGGCAGTTCGTCGATCGGCACGTCGACAGTCCAGTTCACCACGCCATCAGCGTAGTGGACCGCCGCGAGCCCCGGGATCCGCGTCCGGTGCGCCGACGATCCGGTTCCACTTGGCGAGGTTGTGACGCGCGTCGGCGAGTGCGTCGTGGGCGTCGTCGGGCAGGCTGGGCAGCGACGGCCGGCCGGCGTCCTCCCACACCTGCCTCAGTTCCCTGGTGAAGCGCGGGATCTCCCGCGGCAGCGCCGTCATCGGCCCCCACAGTTGGCAGAGCGCCACGTGGTCGTAGGCGCCGGTCCACGCCCACAGTTCGACCGGCTCTCCCCCCGCGGTGAGGAACTCCAGCAGCTCGTCGCGGATCTGGCGCCGGGAACGCCACGCCTTCGACGCCGGCGACGGAAGCTTGGGCAGGACGTTGGCGCGGACCCAGTCACCGGCGCGTTCCGGGTCGAACTCGGTGGACACGGCGTAGTACTCGCGGCCGTCGGCGGCGGCCACGCCGATCGACACCAGGTCGATGGTGCGCCCGTCCTCGATGAATTCGGTGTCGTAGAAGAACCGCATGCCGATCAGTATTCGCCACACCCCGGTCCGCGCTGACGGCGGTGTACGCTTTGAAGCCGTGCGCTCCAGGTCTATGTGGGCGACCGTGTTCCTGACGGCGTCGATTGTCGGACGGCTCCTGTGGGTCCTGCTGAGCACCAACGGCGCCAACTTCGTCGACCTGCACGTCTACCGCGACGGTGCCGCCGGGATCGCGGACGGTTCGCTCTACTCCTACGCGTACGACGGCCCCACCGCGACACCCCTGCCGTTCACCTATCCGCCGTTCGCCGCCGTCGTGTTCTACCCCCTGTCCCTGTTGCCGTGGGACGTGGTCGCGATCGGCTGGCAATTCGCCACGATCGCCGCGCTGTACGCGAGCGTCGTCCTGACGTTGCGGCTGTGCGGCCGCACCGGTTCCTGCTATCCCCTCGCCGCGACCTGGACAGCCGCCGGTCTATGGTGCGAGCCGGTCCGCGTCACTCTCGACTACGGGCAGATCAACGTCTTTCTGATGCTCGGCGCCCTGTTCGCGGTGACGATCGCACGAACGCGCATGGGGTTGGTCGCCGGCGGCGCGCTGATCGGCCTCATGGCCGGGATCAAGCTCACGCCGGCGATCAGCGGGCTCTGGTATCTCGCCGTTCGCCGTCCCCTCGGGGCGGTCGCCGCCGCCGCCGGTTTCGCGGCCACCGTGGCCGGCTGCCTGATCTTCTTCCCCGGCGTCACGCGCACCTACTTCGACGACCTGCTCGGCGACGCCGACCGGATCGGCGAACCGGAGCTCGTGATGAATCAGAGTCTGCGCGGTGCGCTGTCGCGTATGACCGGACACGACGTCGGAAGCGGTTGGGTGTGGCTGGCGGCCGTCGCGGTCGCGCTGGTGCTCGCCGTCGTTGCCTGGCGCTCGGTCGACGGCGATTGGCTGGCGGTGCTGCTGGTCGTCCAGCTGCTCGGACTGCTCGTGTCACCCATCTCGTGGGTCCATCACTGGGTCTGGCTGGTGCCGCTGGCCATCTGGCTGGCGCACGGACCGGGAACCGAACGTCGCTGGTCACGCGCCGTTCTGGCGGGATGGATCGCTGTCGGAGCCATCGGCGTTCCCTGGCTGCTTCGCCTGGCCGATCAGTTCGAGGTGAGCGTGGCCCCCGCGGTGACGGCCGTCGGCGGCGCGGTGTGGCCCGCGCTGGCGCTGGTCACCATGGTCTGGCTGGCGGCGACTCGGCCGCGCGCTACCGGCTACGCCGCGGACGTGCCGCTGGCCGAGTCACCGGCCGAGTCGCGCAGCAGGTCCTCCGGCGTCGCGCCACTGTCCTTGAGGTCCGCGGCGTACAGGTCGACGTACTGCTGACCGGACAGCTGCATCAGCTCGTACATGATCTCGTCGGTCACCGCGCGCTCGATGAAGCGGTTGCCGCCCATGCCCTCGAACCGCGCGAAATCCAACGGCTTCCCGATGTGCACCTCGATATGTGCCGGCCGAGGCAGGATCGTTCCGGGCGGGTTGAGTTTGTCGGTGCCGACCATGGCCACCGGGATCACCGGGACACCGGTCTCCAGCGCGAGGCGGGCCAGGCCCGTCTTTCCCTTGTACAGCCGCCCGTCGGGTGATCGGGTGCCCTCCGGGTACATCCCCATCAGATCGCCCTTGTCCAACTGGCGCGTCGCCGCCACCAGCGCCCCGGCCGCCGCGTCGGCGCCGGAACGGTCGATCGGAATCTGGCCGGTCGAGCCGAAGAACCACCGCTGGAAAGCGCCCTTGAACCCGGTGCCGGTGAAGTACTCCGCCTTGGCGAGGAAGTACATCCGCCGCGGGATCACCAGCGGCAGGTAGAAACTGTCGACGACGGCGAGGTGATTGCTCGCGAGAATGGCCGGGCCGTCGGCGGGAAGATTCTCCAGCCCGGTGACCTTCGGCCGGCCGATCATGCGCAGGAACGGACCCATCAGGATGTACTTGAAGAGCCAAAACCACATGCGCTGAGAGTACCCCTGTGCGAACCGTCGCGGGCAACGACGTCAGTCGCCCAAGGTCGCCCGGGCCAACCGGCCGTCGTCGCGCTGTGCCAGTTCGGTGCGCGCGACCTCGGCGGCGCCGATCATGCCGGCCGATTCGCCCAGCTGGGTGCCTCTGATCCGGGCCAGGGTGCGGTGTCCGGCTCCGGTGAGCAGCGATGCGTACTGCTCGCGCGCGTCGTCGAGATACAGGCCCGATGCGCGGCCGACGCCGCCGGCGATGACGATGAGGTCGGGATCGAAGACGTCGGCGATCATCGCCAAGCCCTGGCCCAGCGAGGTCGCGAAGGAGGCGAATGCCGAGAGGGCGAGCGGATCGCCCTCGTTGGCCGCGGCCGCGATGCGGCGACCGGTGACCGAGCCGGGGTCCGCGGCGAGTTCTTCGGCCAGGGGCGAACGCCGCCACTCGCCGTTGGCCAGCAGTTCGACGACGGTGTCGACCAGTGCGGTGCCGCTGCAGTACCGCTCCCAGCAACCGCGTTTGCCGCACGGACAGGGTCGGCCGTCCGGCACGATGACCAGGTGGCCCAGTTCCGGCGCGACGCCGTGGCTGCCTCGATACAGGCGCCCGTCGAGGACCAGCCCGGCACCGATTCCGGTTCCGATGGCCAGCACGAACGAGTTGTGGCCGTGGCCGGCCGCGCCGAAGCGCCACTCGGCCACCGCTGCCGCGTTCGCGTCGTGTTCGGCGAAGACCGGTATTCCGATCCGTCGTGACATCTCCTCGGCGACGCGCGCCTCGCGCCACGGAAGGTGCGGCGCGAAACGGACGGTCGAGCGGTCGCGGGTCAAGAACCCGGCGATCGCCAAGCCGACCGCCGATATGGACCAGCGTGCGCTCAACTCGCCGACGAGACGGTCGAGGCAGTGTTCGAGCGCCTCGACCGTCGCCGGGGTGACGGCGCGCAGGGTGTCGAGCATCTGACCGCGGTCGTCGACCACTGCGGCCCGAACGCTGGTGCCGCCGATGTCGATGCCGATCGTGAGCTCGCTCATTCGCGCGCCGCGCTCATCACTGCCGGGCCTGGCCGATGGCCACCGCGATCTCCTGATAGGCCGCAGGGGCAGATGGCGCGGCATCCGAGGAGGTGGAGCGCAGCGCCTTGACGATCGCCTCCAGGATCGCGATCAGCGTCGCCAGCAGGCGTGCCAGCAACTCCCCTGCCTCGGCGAACAGCGTCGACAGGTCGCCGGATACCTCTGCGGCGAGGCCTTCCGCGAGACCGCCAGACGGCCCGCCCGGTGCGAAGAGACTCGCAAGGCTGTCGATCTGCGTGGTCAGCCCCGCCACCAATTCGCGCACCGCGTCCATCACGGCATCCGCCGAACCCTCACCGCTGCCGGTCGGGCCGGCACCATCTGGCGCTTCCATGGGGTAAAACGCTACCCGACGGCGGCGCCGCGAGTGCGAGAGCGTGGGCGACTCGACAAACCGAAGACGAACCGAAGAAACCCCTCCCGCGACGACGAGATCCCGTGTGCGCGAACAACCCCGCCGAGTGGGCACCTCACCCCCGCCCAGTGGGCACCTCACCTACGCCCAGTGGGCACCTCACCCCCGCCGAGTGGGCACCTCACCCCCGCCGACTGGGCACCTCGACCCCGCCGACTGGGCGCGTCCTGTCGTAAGTGGGCTATTGACCAGAACCGCCGCCGGCTCATGCGAAGAGCGCGAGGTGCCCACTCGGCGCAAGTCAGGTGCCCACTCGGCGTAGGTCAGCTGCCCACTCGGCGTAGGTGAGGTGCCCACTCGCGTGAATGGCCGTCGGATGCGTCGGCCTAAGCCGTCGGGCGCGTCGGCCACACGGCGGGATCGGGGGTGAATCTGATGCACAGTTCGTCGTCGTCCCAATCCGCACCGATCACCGAGCAACGGCGCAGCACCGACGGCAGCCGCACCGGATAGCGGAACCCGCCGATCGTGACCAGCAAATCGTCACCGGCTCGACCGAGTCCCAACCGCGACGGATCGGCGAGCGGCTGGTTCCAGCGCATCTCGTACACGGCGTCGACGCCGGAGCCCGACACCCGTTCCACGCGGGCCGCCCCCGTCCCCGACGGCGCGCCGTTGGGCGAGTCGAACGTCACCCCGAGGCGGCGCAGACGGACGACGCGGTCGATGGGCTCATCGGCCGCGGCCACCGTGAGGGTATCGACGCCGAGCCTTTCCGCCACGGCCGAGGCGACCGCGGAGAACGATTCCCGCGGATGCTGCGTGGCGCCGTCGTTGGCGATGATCGAACGTAACGGGAGTGCCGTCAACGCGGCCAGCTCGGCGAATCGCGGCAGCAGCCGTTCGCCTCGCAAACCCGAGTCGACGACGACGTGCGCGGCCGTCGTATGCGGATCGCTGAGCAGGTCCAGCACATCGCGGCAATCGCGGTCCATCTCATCGACCGCGGCACTGACCCGCGCCAGCATCGGCCGCTCGGCGGCGGCGGCGAGACGGCGGTGGCGCGGCCACAACCGGTTCAACGATTGGCTCAGCGCGGCCGGCGCGCGAAGCAGCCGGAACGGATCGCCGAGCCCGGAGCAGTCGACCACCACCGCGCTCCACTGCCCGCTCGTCGCCTCGTCGCGGATGCGCCGCCAGAGGAGCAACTCCTCGAAGCCTGGCAACGACGTCAGTTCTCCCGGCGCCACCGAGCCGAGCACCGACAGCACCGGGAGGGTCGGGCCGGAGCCGAGTCCGCTCACCGCAGCGGCGAACTGCGCCCACGCCGGTTCCAGGACTCCCAACGGGTCCAGTGCCAGCAGACTGGCGTCGGCGCTGATCGGCACCGCTTGTCCCGGCGATGGGTAGACGCCCACCATCTCCGGAGTCGGCGAGTTGCGGTCGAGCGTGATCAGGAGCGTCCCGCGCGGACCGGCGTCGAGCAGCCCGGCCGAGCGCGGGTCACGGCGACGCTTGTCGACCGCGCCGGCTGCGGCAACGACGGATACCCCGGTCCCGCCCGGACCGAGGACGAGCTGAATGGGGGTCAGGTCGATCAGTCTTCGACCCGCTTCTTGAGTTCGTGCAGCGCCGAGGTGATGATCGCCTTCTCCGCACGACGTTTGAGCTGGCCGATGATCGGGACCTTGAGGTCGACCATCAACTCGTAGGAGACCTTGGTCGATCCCGCTGCCTGCCCGACCACGCTGTAACGACCGCGCTGGGCGCGCTGCAGGTCGCTGCTGACCAGCTCCCAGCTCACCGACAGCCCGTCGTCGGCCCAGTCGTAGTCGAGGACGTAGGTGTCCTTGAGAACCCCGGCGTCGAGCTCGAAGCGAACGCGGCTCGGTTTGCCGTCGGGACCCGTCTCGACGACGCGCACCTCGCGCGCCGCCGACACCCACTGGGGGTAGTGGTCGAAATCGGCGATCACGGCCATGACCGCTTCCGGCTCGGCGTTGACCACGATGGATTGCGCAGTGTGGTCAGCCACGCAATCCTCCTGTCGCCGTCTCCGCCGGAGCCGCCGGATCACCCGGTTGCCGGTGTTGCTCCAACCGCCACTTGATCTCGAAGGCCATGACCTTGCCTGCCACGCGACGGCGCCGATTCATCTCGGCCAGTTCATCGTAGAGGGCGCGGGGCCGTCGCGGCAGCCGTCCCGTCGGCTCGCCGTGCAAGAAGTAGTGCAGGACGAACCCGTCCATCACCGGCTCGCACCACACTTCCATCGTGCCGTCGACCGGTCCCGACACCGTCCACCGCAATCCCTGGGCGCCTCGGTCTTCGACGACGGCGAGTGACAAGTCCGGCCACCACCGCGCCCACCTGGCTCGATCGCCGAGCGCCTCGCGCGCCAAGTCCGGCGCGGCGGCGACAAAGGTCTCATCGGCCACCTGAATGCTCGTCACCCACATAGCTTCACATATGCCCGGACGCCGGGAGCGATGACCCGCCTCGATACGATGAAGGGCGCTGCTCCCGACGCGCGAAAGGTCGCCCCTTGCCCTCCGAGTACTCCGTTCCGGCGCCGTTCACCATTGCCGACTCCGCGAACTGCACCGACATCGTCTTCGACCTCGCAGCCCGCGCACCAGACCAACCGGTGATCCTGGACAAACTGGACGGGCAGTGGCAGCCCGTCACCGCGCGCGAGGTGGCCGAGCGGGTCACGGCCATCGCGAAAGGGTTCATCGCGCAGGGCATCAAGCCCGGCGACCGGGTCGCGCTGCTGAGCGCGACGCGCACCGAGTGGATTCTGCTGGACTTCGCGATCTGGGCCGCGGGGGCGGTCACCGTCCCCATCTACGAGACCTCGTCCGGACCGCAGATCGACTGGATCTGCAGCGACTCCGAGCCCGTCGGCATCATCGCCGAAACTCCGGCGCACGCCGCCACCATCGACGGAACCGACGCGGCCGGACGTCTTGCGCACCGCTGGCTCATCGCTCCCGGGGACGGAGCCCCCGGAGTGATCGACGAGCTCGTCGCGGCGGGCGCGAAGATCTCCGACGACGAGGTGACCGCACGCCGGCAGGCGCTCCGGGCCGACGATCCGGCCGTGCTGATCTACACGTCGGGCACCACGGGACGCCCGAAGGGGTGCATGCTCACCCATTCAAACCTCCTCAGCGAGGTCGAGGCAGTGCTCTCGGGCGGTCTGAAGCAGTTCCTCCGACCGGGGCGCCGGCTCCTGATGTTCTTGCCGATGGCGCACGTGTTCGCCCACGCGATCACCCTGATCGCGATCCGGGGCGGCGTTGCCGTCGGATTCTTCAACGACATCCCCAACCTGGTGCCCGAGTTCGCCGTGTTCCGGCCCAGCCTGATTCTCTCGGTACCGCGCGTCTTCGAGAAGGTCTACAACACGGCCCGCCAGAACGCTCACGACGACGGCAAGGGAAAGATCTTCGACGCCGCCGCCTCGACCGCCATCGACTACAACGCGGCGAAGGAGCAGGGTTCGGTCGGATTGGCGCTGCGCCTGCGCCACACCGTCTTCGACAAGCTGGTCTATTCGAAGTTGCGCGCCGCCCTCGGCGGCGACTGCGAGCTGGCCATCTCCGGCGGTGCTCCCCTGGGCGCGCGCCTCGGTCACTTCTTCTCCGGCGTCGGAATCCCCGTCTACGAGGGCTACGGCCTCACCGAGACGACCGCCGCCTTCGCCGTCAACACCCCGGGTGCGGTCAAGGTCGGTACCGTCGGGCGGCCGCTGGCCGGTAACGCCGTGCGGATCGCCGACGACGGCGAGATCCTCCTCTCCGGCGGCGTCGTGTTCACCGGCTACTGGAAGAACCCCGAGGCCACGGACGAGGCGATCACCGACGGATGGTTCCACACCGGCGACATCGGGAAGGTCGACCGCGACGGCTTCCTCTCGATCACCGGGCGCAAGAAGGAGATCCTGGTGACCGCGGGCGGCAAGAACGTGTCGCCGGCCGGTCTAGAGGACGCCATCCGTTCCCACCCGCTCGTGTCGCAAGCGCTCGTCGTCGGTGACAAGCAACCCTTCATCGGCGCGCTGGTCACACTCGACGCCGATGCCGTCGACGGCTGGAAGTCCCGCAACTCGATCGCGGCCGATGTCCCCCTCGCCGACCTGGTCGACAATGCGGACCTGCGGGCGGAGATCCAGTCGGCGATCGATCAGGCGAACACCACCGTCTCGCACGCCGAGGCGATCAAGAAGTTCCGGATCCTTCCCGTCGACTTCACCGAGGAAACGGGTGAGATGACCCCGACTCTCAAGGTCAAACGCAACGTGGTGACCGAGAAGTTCGCCGACGACATCGCGGCGATCTACGCCGGCTGAGCCCGGCTTGTTCCGCTGACCCGCGGCGCCGGGTCAGGACGTGAGCAGGCGCACCAGCCGAGCCGCGATCTGCGGCCACTGCCACTGCTGTTCGACGAACTCACGACCGGCGGCGCCCATCCGGCGGGCCCGCGCCGGATCCGACAGAATCGTCACAACGGCCTCGGCGACCTGCGGCACCGACCGTCCGCTGACGACGAGGCCGGTGCGCGCGGCGATCACCGTCTCAGGCGCTCCGCCGGAGTCGCCGGCGACGACAGGGACACCGCACGCGGACGCCTCGAGGTAGACGATCCCCAGCCCTTCGACGTCGAGCCCTCCGCCTCGGGTCCGTGACGGCATCGCGAAAACGTCGGCGGCGTTGTGATAGGCCGGGATCTCCTCCGCGGGCACCGAACCGGTGAAGATCACGTGTTCCCCGTCGGGGGTCGCGGCCGCCAGTTCCTGCAGGGTCTTGGCGTAGGGTCCGCCCCCGACGATCAGCAGCGCCGCGCCGGGCACCGCTTCCCGGATCGTCGGCAGGGCGCGGATCAGCATGTCCTGCCCCTTGCGCGGGACCAGGCGCGACAGGCAGACGACGACGGGTCGCTCACCGAGCCCGTGGCGCTCCCGGATGACGGCCCGTGCCGCGGCGTCGGGCGCGAAGCGTTCGACGTCGACCCCGCACGGGAGGTATTCCAGTGCCGCGTTCGGTCCGAATGCCGACGCGAACCGACCACGCGTGTACTTGCTCACGAAAGTCACGGTGTCGGTCTCCTCGCCGATCACCCGCAGCACCCGACGAGCGCCGGGAAGCATCGACCACCCCACCTCGTGCCCGTGGGTGGAAGCGAGGATCCGGCGCGCCCCGGCCCGCCGCACCACCGGGGCCAGCAAGGCCAGCGGGGCGGCCGCCCCGAACCAGACGTTCTCGATATCGTGTTCGCGCACCAGCTTCGCGGCGCGGCGGGCGACCAGCGGCGTCGGCAGCATCAGCGTCGTCGGATGCCGGACCACGGTGTAGGGAACCCGCTCGTCGAACTCGATGTGCGAGCGCCCGCGCCAGCGCGGCGCGTAGACGACCACCTGTTCCGGCGGCAGCCGATCGACGAGGTTCTGCAGATAGGACTGGATACCCCCCGGGCGCGGGGGGAAGTCGTTGGTGATGAGCAGGGTGCGCCCGATCGGCGCGGCACTGGTCATCCGCCGGACTGCTTCTGGACCCAGGCCCGCCACTGGCGTTCCAGCTCGGGCTGTGGCATGCCGATGGTGTCGCGAAAGGCCGTGGACGCCGCGGACTCGTCGGCGGCGCCCGCCACACCGAGGTACAGCTTGCGCAGGATGTCGTCGGAGAAGCGATCGGCGACGAAGGCCGCGATCGACCACGCGGCCTGGTAGGCCAGCGCGGCCCGCTCCGAGTCGACGCGGAATTCCTCGTCGGCGGGCCAGACCGGTCCGTTCCCGGTGCGCACCGACACCGCCAGGTCGGGGGCGGCATCGGCGAAGCGGGTGGAGGTGCCTTTGCGTCCGACGTACTCGGCGACGCCTTCGGCGAGCCACTGCGGGACGTCGGCAGCGGTGGCCAGGCGCACGGCGACGTGGCTCAGTTCGTGGCGCAGGACGACGTCGAGAAGCGGCGTCGACAGCGCGGCGGCCTTGGGGGTGAGCACGATCCGCTGTCCGGTCACCGTGCGGTTCGGCACGTCAAGAGTGGTGTAGACGGTCGCGCCGGCCGCGGCCGAGACGTCGGCCCCGGGGCTCGCCGCCAAGGCGGCGAACTGCTGCCCGGTCGCGGTGGCCACCACGAGGGCGCGCTGGGGCCACCGGTCGCCCCAGAACGCCGTCACCGCCCGCACCGCGTTGGGCAGCAGCGCCGCCACCCGACTAGCGAGGTCATCGACCCCGGGATAGGAAGCGACGACCGACTCTCCCCCTGCGGTTGGCGCGGCCACCGCGCGGGCGTCGGGGAAACTCCACAACCCGACACCACTGGCGGGGCGGCGAAGCAGACGCATGTCCCCGACGAGCTTCCATTCGTCGTCGTACCGCGCGACGACCAGCGGGGCGTCGATCTCGACCTCGGGCTCGTCCAAACCGGGCAACGTGGCACCACCCAGCGCGAAACGCAGCCGCACCGGCGAGACCCAATTGTCGCTGCTGCCCTGCTCCGCCAACCGGTCCGCCACGGCGTCGGGAACCAGCTCCTCAGCCTCCGCCGCGCCGATGTAATGCTCGAAAGTCTTGTACCGCAACTGCTTTCGTCTGTCCGGCGTCGATGCGTCGGACGGGGCAGCTGCGCTGAGATTGGCTTGCATCACCCGCAGCCCGCGGCGGAAGTCTCTCGGTGCGGCATCGTCGAGCAACGCGTCGAGGTCCGCCGGACGACCGTGCAGCAATGCCTTGTCGAGTCGGTCGAGGAGCCTCGTCACACCGTCGGTCCGCTGCTGTTCGAACACGTCGGCGGTGGTGCTGGCGGCTTCGCTGACCCCGGTGCCCGACGGCGTGGAATCACCGCATGCGGCGAGGAGAGCGGTGCTGAGCAGCACGGCAACCCCGTACCGCCATCGCGATGCCACAGCCACTCAGGGCTAAACTCGGCGCGCAGCCAGGTACGGGCCAGCACCGTCGACCGGGACGACCTTGACCGGGATGCCGAATGTCGACGCGTGGATCACGTAGCCGTCGCCGACGTACATACCGACGTGATGCGCGTCCGCGTAGTAGATGATCAGGTCGCCGGGCTGCAGCTGATCACGGCTGACCGGTACCCCGGCGCCCATCTGCGCCTGGCTCGACCGCGGCAACCCCTTGCCCGCCTGCCGGTACGCCCACACCATCAGGCCGGAGCAATCGAACTGGTTCGGCCCGGTGGCTCCCCACACGTAGGGGTCCCCGACTCGCGACAGTGCCGCCTGCACCGCGACCAACGCGGCCGACGTGCCCTTGGGCACCAGGTTGGGATCGAAATCGAACTTCGGTCCGCGCAGCTCGGCGAGTTGCTGACCGGTCATCGACTGGTACACGGCACGGATCTGGACCGCCTGCAGCGCCAGATTCGCCCGCTTGGACTGGAGATCGGCGCGCGTCTTCTCCACCTTGGCTATCGCTGCGTTCGCCGCAGCGGTGGCCTTGATCGAGTCGTCCTTGGTCTTCACCGCCGACGCTCGCACCCGGGCGAGGTTGTTCAGGTTGCGCGTGGCGTCGTGCGAGACGATGTCGAGGGCCGACATCTGGTCGAGCATCTGTTGCGGCGAATCGCTGACCAGCAGCGAATACAGCCGGTTGATGCGGGCGCCCTTGTAGCTGGCCCGCAACACTCCGTTGACGCGCCCTTGCAGGCGCTGCTGCTCGGCCGCCGTCGAATCGAGCTTCTTCTGAGCCACGGCTGCCCGCTTGCGGGAGGTGGCGACGATCGCGCGCTGCTTGTTGTACTCCATCGTGGCGTTGTGCATCGCCTCGGCGGAGCGCTCGGCTTCCACGTTGAGCTTCTTGTAGTCGGCGACCAACTGCCGGGCGTTGCGCGCCGGCGCGGCATCCGAACTCGTCGCCGGGACGGTGGCCAGCACAAACGCCGACACCATCGTGACGGACATGGCGGCCGCTGCGGCGCGTCGCCTGCCAGAACTCGCGGATCTCACGATTCTCATTCTTCTTCCGACTCCAAGAGACGAGTGCGGGCGGACGCCTCGGAGGCACCCGAGACATCCGCCCACCTCAAAGCTGGCCGAGCCCTCAGTAGCGGCGGACGCTGGTCAGCGCCCAGGTCTTGACCTTCTGCTTGTTGACGGGCACGCCGTAGGTCTGGGAGTGCACGAACTCGCCATTGCCGACGTAGATGCCCGAGTGGCTGCCGCCGTTGAAGATCAGGATGTCGCCGGGCTTGGCGTCCTTGTAAGCAACGGCCTTGCCGCCGCTCATCTGGCCGTAGCTGTCGCGCGGGACGGTCTTCCCGGCGTTCTTGTAGGACCAGTAGACCAGGCCGGAGCAGTCGAAGGCGTTCGGGCCGGCCGAGCCGTAGGAGTACGGCGAACCGATCTTGCTCTTGGCATTGACGACGGCCTTGTCGGCTACCGAGTGGCGCTCCGGGCCGGGAGCAGCCTTGCCGTTCGGCTGGAAGTCCTTGGGGATCTGGTTCTGCGAGATGCCCGGGATGGCGAAGGTGCCGACGTTGGGCACCTGGACCTTGGCCTCCGGTGCCGGCTTGGCAGCCTGCTTGTTCTTGCTGGGGGCGTGTGCCTTCTTGACCTTCAGGGTGCCCTTCTTGGCCTTGGGGGCCGCCTCATGCCGGTGCTGGTTGAGGTGGTCTCCGAGGGCTCCAAGTTCGATATTGCCCAGGTGCGGCACGGCGACCGGCGATGCGGCGGCGCTTCCTGCAGCGATCGAGCCCATTGCGATGGCGCCGGTGATGACCGCACCCTTCGCCGCTTTGGTGCCGCGGCTGGGCTGTTCCAAACGATGTTTGGCCACGAGAAAGTTCTCCTTTTGTCTCCCTGCGCTTACCGGGTTAGCTGTCGGGTTCGGGCTGGAAGATGCCCTACGCGTTGCCTGACGAGCTGCTTCAGGCGCGGCGATTCACCCCAGGCGAGGCCTTGCGGCCCCAGTTGGGTCCCCGGCTCACCCCCTGCGGGGTGACTCAGCGGTTGACTCTCACGGACCACTTCTCTTGAAGCGGGACGTTCCGCAATGTCTCGAAAAGGTTACGAAAACGCCGGGCGAATGTCCAACGTTCTCGCAAAACTCGTCGAGGCTACGAGCCAGCGACAGACTTTACCCGGCCCGAACGATAGAGAGAAATCGGTTGCCCCCCTCACCGTGACGTGGTGCTATCCGCCCTGCGGCCGCTCTGGCCTCAGCCTGTGTGACCAGTCCGGCTGCCCGCATGTTTGAAATAGCAACTAGCAGGTCAGCGCGCTGTTCCCCGATGGTGGGCATACGCTCGGACCCCTGCTGCTCGGGGGGTGCGACGTCTGCCATCAGCACGTTCATCATGCAGTCGCCGCATGCGGCCGGCCGGCCGGGGCAGCTCTCGCAGTCGATCCTCATGTGATCTCCGTCTCATTCATCGTTCACTCGGTGTTTTCGGCGTGTTCACCGTTCGGCGGCGAACGCGAACCCACAAACGAAGCTAACGACGACCCCTGACAACGGCTCCGCAGACGCATCGGGGCGTCCCCGATGTCAGTGGATCGAACTAGCGTTCGGCACATGCGCACCGCCGACCCCACCGGAACCGAGCAGCTCGACCTGACCGACTCCGGGCTTCCCGACGTCGGTATGCCGCGCGCTCATCCGGCCCCGCGCGGTCCGGGTTCGCACCGCCGCCTTCCGGCCGCCGCCGATCTGGCGGAGATGGCCGCGACGGTGCGTGGCGGGATCGAGCAATCGCTGGCGACGACGCCCTTCGTCGTCCTCGATCTGGAGACGACGGGAGGGAGCGCCGAGCGCGACGCGATCACCGAGATCGGCGCGGTGAAGGTCTGCGGGGGCGAGGTGGTGGGCGAGTTCGCGACTCTGGTCGACCCGGACCGGGCCATTCCGGACGAGATCGTGGCCTTGACCGGCATCACCGAGACGATGGTCTCGACCGCCCCGCGCATCGGTGAGGTGCTGGCGTCTTTCCTCGAGTTCGCACGCGGCTGCGTCTTGGTCGCGCACAACTCGCGCTTCGATCTCGGGTTCCTCTCGGCCGCCGCACGACGTCTCGGCCTGGACTGGCATTTCCCGGCGACCCTGTGCACCGTCGCACTGGCCCGCCGGGTCCTGACGCGCGAGGAAGCGCCGTCGGTGCGTCTCGCCGATCTCGCCATCCTGTTCCGCGCGTCGACGACGCCGACGCACCGTGCCCTCGACGACGCCCGCGCGACCGTCGACGTGCTGCACGGCCTGCTCGAACGGATCGGCAACCGGGGAGTCGGAACGTTCGCCGAGCTGCTGGACTTCCTGCCGCGCGCGACTCCCGCCCAGCGCGCGAAACGCGGACTGGCGCGCGACCTTCCCCGCGCCCCGGGGGTCTACCTCTTCCGGGGCCCCTCTGACGAAGTGCTGTACGTCGGAACCGCGGTCGACCTGCGGCGCCGCGTGCGGTCCTACTTCGCCGGCGACTCCCGACCCCGCATCGCCGAGATGGTCGCTCTCGCCACCCGGGTCGACCATGTCGTGTGCGCCCACGACCTTGAGGCCGGCGTGCGCGAACTGCGCCTGCTGGCGGCGCACAACCCCGCCTACAACCGGAGATCGACCCAGCCCCGCCGCGGCTGGTGGGTATGCCTCACCGAAGAGCGTTTCCCCAGGTTCGTCGTTCGCCGCCACCCCCGACCCGAACCGGCCGATGTCACGGCCACTCCGACGTCGATCGGCCCGATCCCACGCCGCGCGACCGCACAACTCGTGAGCGAGGCGCTGACCCGCGCCGCCGGACTCCGCTCGTGCACCACGCGACTCGGCGGTCGCGCCGACTACCACTGGTGCGCCCCGCGCGCCGCCGTCGGCGACTGCGCCGCGGCCACCGAACGACCCGAGTCGGTGTCTGCCTACCTGCCGCGAGTCCAGACCGCACTCGACGTTCTGAGCGGTCGCTCCGACGCCGCGTTGCGCGAGCTGTGCGACGCGGTGACCTCGGCCGCCGCGTCCGAACACTTCGAGACGGCCGCGCGTCGTCGTGACCAACTGGCCGAAACGGTGTCGGCGCTCGAACGGACCCAGCGTCTGCGCGCGCTCTGCGCGATCGAGCAGATCGTCGTCGCCCGACCCGATTCGGCCGAGGGCTGGCGGTTCTCGGTCGTGCGGCACGGTCGCCTCGCCGGTGCCGGGACCGCCGTACGCGGCACGCCGCCGATGCCCGTCGTCGACGCCGTGGTCGCCGCGGCGCAGACGATCGTCCCCGACGACGACCCGCTGCGCGGCGCTCCCGCCGAGGAGGCGTCCCTCGTCTACCGATGGGTGACCGCACCGGATTCGCGCATCGTCGACACGACCGGAGGTTTCGCCTTGCCACGGCACAGCGCATGCGGTTGGGAACGGTGGCGCGCGACTGCGCGGTCGGCCCGGCACGCCGGCGCGGGCCACTAGGCTGGAGCCATGCTCACCGCATTCGTATTGATCAGCGCCGACGTCCACTCGATTCCGGAGACCGCGCAGGCGGTGGCCGACATCGACGGGGTCACCGAGGTCTACTCGTGCGCCGGCGACGTCGACGTCATCGCGAAGATCCGGGTCCGCGACCACGACGCGATCGCCGAGGTCGTGACCAATCGGATCAATCGGCTGCAGGGCGTCACCCACACGACGACCCACATCGCCTTCCGCAGCTATGCGAGCAAGGAGACCGAGGCGGGCTTTTCCGTCGGCGAGTAGTTACGCGGCGTCGACCTGTCTGTCGGCTACTTCTCCGCGGCCAGTTCCGAGCTGAACCGCGCCCACCGCGCCAGCAGGTCCGCGGCGGCACCGGAGTCGATGACCTCGGCGGCGCGCGTCAACGCCGCCGCCAAGGCCGTGACGAGTCCGTCACGCGTCATCGGGCTCGTCTGCTCAGCGGCGACGAGCGCGGCCGCCACGTTCAGCAGCACCGCGTCGCGCACCGGTCCGCGCGCACCGGCGAACAGGTCACGCGCCACCACGGCGTTGTCCTCGGCATCGCCGCCCTGCAATGCCGACAGTTCGACGCGGGCGAGCCCGAGATCGGACTCCGGATCGATGTGATGCTGGACCACCGTGGAATCGGCGACCTGCCACACCGTGGACGTGCTCGTCGTCGTCAATTCGTCGAGACCGTCGTCGCCGCGCACCACCAGCACCGAGGATCCGCGGTTGGCGAACGTTTGCGCGAGCACCGGTGCAAGGTCGGCGAAGGCGCATCCGATCAGGCCGGCCCGCGGCTGGGCCGGATTGGTCAGCGGCCCCAAGACGTTGAACACGGTCGGGACGCCCAACTCCTTGCGCGGCGGACCGGTGAAACGGAACGCCGGGTGAAACACGGGGGCGAAGCAGAAGCCGATGCCCACTTCGTCGACGCAGCGTGCGACATCCGCGGCGCCCAGGTTGATCGAAACGCCCAGCGCCTCCAGGACGTCGGCGCCGCCGCTCTTCGACGACGCGGCCCGGTTGCCGTGCTTGACGACCGCGACGCCGGCCGCCGCCACCACGATCGCGGTCATCGTCGAAATGTTCACGGTGTGCGACCGATCACCGCCGGTACCGACGATGTCGACGGCATCGCGATCGATCCTGACCCTCGTCGCGTGCTCAAGCATCGCGTCGGCGAGCCCGTCGAGTTCCCGCGGGGCCGCGCCCTTCATCTTCACCGCGAGACCGAAACCGGCGATCTGCGCGCTCGTCGCGGCATCGGCCATGATCTCGTTCATCGCCCACCTCGCCTGCTCGGCGGTGAGGTCGCGGTTCTCGGTCACCAGACCCAGAACCAGTGGCCAACTCATCTCCGGCTGCTTGCTGCTCACGGGTCCACCCTAAACGAGTGAAGCGGAGCCGATCACGGCGCCGATCGGTCGCCGTGACACGCCGAGCCGTCCAGGTCCGATACCGATCTACCTGCGCCGCCACAAATAGTTGGACCAATTTGGCGACCCCGGTGGTCACGCTTTACTACGAACCGTCATACTTCTTGATGTGACTAGCGCTGCAGGTACCCCGTCAACGGCCATCACGGCTCGGGTGCACTCGCTGAACCGTCCCAACATGGTCAGCGTCGGCACGATCGTATGGCTTTCCAGTGAGCTCATGTTCTTCGCCGGCTTGTTCGCGATGTACTTCGTCGCGCGGGCCAATGCGGCCCCCGGCCAGTGGCCGTCGCCGCCGACCGAACTCAACCTCTGGCTCGCCGTACCGGTGACGACCGTCCTGATCCTCTCGTCAGTGACCTGCCAGATGGGCGTGTTCGCCGCCGAGCGCGGCGACGTCTTCGGACTTCGCCGCTGGTACATCGTGACGTTCCTCATGGGCGCCTTCTTCGTCGCCGGCCAGGCCTACGAGTACATCCACCTCGTCAACCACGGAACCACACTTTCCTCTAGTGCCTACGGCTCGGTCTTCTACATGGCCACCGGATTCCACGGCCTGCACGTCATCGGCGGTCTCGTCGCCTTCATCTTCCTGCTGGTCCGAACGTGGCTGTCCAAGTTCACCCCGGCACAGGCCACCGCGGCGATCGTCGTGTCCTACTACTGGCACTTCGTCGACATCGTGTGGATCGCCCTGTTCGTCACGATCTACTTCATCCGCTAGCCCACCAAGCTTCCAGCCCGGTCAGTCCGCTTAGTAGAGAGTCACAGATGAGTACATCTCCACCGCGACCGTCGGATCTCACCAACGACGATCCAGCCCCGACCGCCGCCGCCTCGGCCCGCGCGGCCAAGGGCCGCCGCAAACTTCGCCGGCGTGCCTCGGGAACGATCCTGTTGCTGGTCGGCCTCCTCTCCGCCGGCGTGATCACCGCGCTTCTCACCCCGAAGGCGCAGGTCGCCGTCGCTGACCCGAACACCCAGTCGCAGGCGATGATCGATGCGGGCAAGCAGCTCTACGCAACCTCGTGCATCAGCTGCCACGGCGCCAACCTGCAGGGTGTCGCCGACCGCGGTCCGTCGCTCATCGGCGTCGGCGACGCGGCGGTCTACTTCCAGGTCGCGTCCGGGCGTATGCCCGCGGCCCGCAACGAAGCCCAGGCGGCCCGAAAGCCGGCCAAGTTCACCGAGGCTCAGATCACCCAGCTGGGCAAGTACGTCCAGTCCGTTTCCGGCGGCCCGCAGGTCTACTACGAGCGCAACGCGGACGGCACGGTGAAGGTCGATGACAAGGGCATCCCCGTCGTCGCCCAGGAGTCGCTGCGCGGAAAGAACCTCGGCCGCGGCAGCGAGCTGTTCCGCCTCAACTGCGCGTCCTGTCACAACTTCACCGGTCGCGGCGGCGCGCTGTCCTCCGGCAAGTTCGCACCGAACCTCGACCCGCCGAACGAGCAGGAGATCTACACGGCGATGCTGACCGGCCCGCAGAACATGCCGAAGTTCAGCAACCGCCAGCTCTCCGTCGAGGAGAAGAAAGACATTATCGGGTTCATCAAGTACTCATCGGAGTCGACCCAGCCCGGCGGCCTCGGCCTCGGCGGCTTCGGGCCCGTCAGCGAGGGCATGGTCATGTGGGTTGTCGGCATCGGGATGGTTGTCGGCTTCGCAATGTGGATGGGATCGCGGTCATGAGCGCAACGGGTAACACTCCTTCCAACGAGGAACTCGCCGAGATGGACCGCGAGGAGCTGGTGAAGCTCGGTACGAATCTCGACGGCGTCGAGATTCTGCACCGCGAGCCGCGATTCCCGGTCCCCGGGACCCGCGCCGAGAAGCGCGCGGCCCGAGCCGTGGCGTTCTGGTTCACGCTCGCCGGCCTCTCGGCAATCGCATGTCTGATCGTCTTCCTGCTGAACCACTGGCAGTTCGTGATGCCCGGCCAGCCGAACTACTGGCTGTACTCGTTCAACACCCCGCTGCTCGGTATCACCTTCGGACTCTCGATCCTGTCGATCGGCATCGGCGTCGTGCAGATCACCAAGCGGTTCATTCCCGCCGAGATCGCCGTCCAGGACCGCCACGACGGCGGTTCGACCGAAGTGGACAAGAAGACCACCGCCGCCCTGCTGGGCGACGCGCTGGAGACCTCCACCATCCCGCGGCGCAAGATGATCGTCGGGTCGGCCGCCTTCGGTCTCGGCGCCTTCGCGCTGACCGGTCTCGTCGCCGCGCTCGGCGGGTTCGTCAAGAACCCGTGGGCGCTGCGTGAGAAAGCGCCGCTGTGGCACAGCGGCTGGTCGCCGATCTACAACCAGCCGGAGAACCCGAACGAGACGATCTTCCTCCGCCGCGACACCGGCAACCCCTACCAGGTCGCGCTGGTGCGTCCGGAGGATCTCGACGCCGGCGGCATGGAGACCGTCTTCCCGTGGCGCCCGTCGGACGGCCACGGCGAGACCGAAGAATCGCGCCACAAGCTGCTGCAGGGGCTGCGCGCGGTGCGCAACCCGGTGATGCTCATCCGCCTGCGCCCCGAAGACGCCGCGAAGGTCGTCAAGCGCAAGGGCCAGGAAAGCTTCAACTACGGCGACTACTACGCGTACACCAAGGTCTGCAGCCACCTCGGCTGCCCGACCTCGCTGTACGAACAGCAGACCAACCGAATCCTGTGCCCGTGCCACCAGTCGCAGTTCGACGCGCTGGAGTACGCCAAGCCGATCTTCGGACCGGCCGCCCGCGCACTGGCGCAGCTGCCACTGACGGTGAACAATCAGGGTTACATGGTCGCTGCGGGTGACTTCATCGAGCCCGTCGGACCGGCCTTCTGGGAGCGGAAATCATGACAACCATCGGCGAACGTCTAGGAAACCAGGCAGAGGAAGTCGATTCGCGCTACCACCTTGCTGCGGGCCTGCGCCGGCAGATCAACAAGGTGTTCCCCACCCACTGGTCCTTCCTGCTGGGTGAGGTCGCGCTCTACTCCTTCATCATCCTGCTGCTGTCCGGCGTGTACCTGACGCTCTTCTTCGACCCGTCGATGGCCCACGTCACCTATCACGGCGATTACCAGCCGCTGAACGGCGTCATGATGAGCCGCGCGTACGAGACGACGCTCGACATCTCCTTCGAGGTGCGCGGTGGCCTCTTCGTCCGCCAGATCCACCACTGGGCCGCACTGCTGTTCGCCGCATCGATCATCATCCACATGCTGCGGATCTTCTTCACCGGCGCGTTCCGCCGGCCGCGCGAGGCCAACTGGATCATCGGCTGCTTCCTGCTGCTGCTGGCCATGTTCGAGGGCTTCTTCGGCTACTCGCTCCCCGACGACCTGCTCTCGGGCACCGGCGTCCGCGCCGCGATGAGCGGCATCGTCCTGGGCATCCCGCTGGTCGGCACCTGGATTCACTGGGCGCTGTTCGGTGGCGATTTCCCCGGCGACATCATCATCCCGCGCCTGTACGTGCTGCACATCCTGCTGTTCCCGGCGATCATCCTGGCGCTGATCGGCGCACACCTGGCGCTGGTCTGGTACCAGAAGCACACGCAGTTCCCCGGCCCCGGCCGGACCGAACGCAACGTCGTGGGTGTGCGGATCCTCCCGGTGTTCGCCGCGAAGGCCGGCGCTTTCTTCGCGATCGTCTTCGGCCTGCTGTCGGTGATGGCCGGCGCGTTCCAGATCAACCCGGTGTGGACGATCGGCCCCTACAACCCGGCGCAAGTGTCGGCGGGCTCGCAGCCGGACATCTATATGCAGTGGACCGACGGTTTGGCGCGTCTGATGCCGCCGTGGGAGCTCTATCTGGGCAACTACACGATCCCGGCGATCTTCTGGGTCGTCGTCCTGATCGGCGTCATGTTCACCGGCATGTTCGCCTATCCGTGGATCGAGAAGCGCCTCACCGGCGACGACGCGCACCACAATCTGCTGCAGCGCCCCCGCGACGTGCCGGTCCGCACCGGCATCGGCGCCATGGCCGTCTCCTTCTACGTGATCATGACGTTGTCCTGTATGAACGACATCATCGCGCTGAAGTTCCACATCTCGCTGAACGCGACGACGTGGATGGGACGCATCGGTCTGCTCGTCGTACCGCCGCTGGCCTACTTCATCGCCTACCGCTGGGCGCTCTCGCTGCAGCGCAGCGACCGAGCGGTGCTCGAGCACGGCATCGAGACCGGCATCATCAAGCGCCTCCCGCAGGGCGAGTACATCGAGGTGCACCAGCCGCTCGGCCCGGTCGACGACCATGGTCACCCGATCCCGCTCCCCTACCAGGGCGCCGCGATTCCGAAGAAGATGAACAAACTCGGTGCCGCGGGCTCCCCGGGAACCGGTGGACTGTTGTTCGCCGACCCGCCCGAGGAGCAGGAACTCAACGCCGACCTCGAGCACAAGCAGCACGTCGCCGAGCACAAGGCGCTGCGCGAGCTGCAGGCTCAGAACGGCAACCCGTTGGAGTAGCCCCCGCCGGGACCGGGCGTCCGACGTTTCGGACCTACCCGGGGATGCCACCTCCGCTGCGCGTGGGCGCCCTCCCCGTAAGAAGACATGAGAAAGGCCGCCAGGAGCGATCCTGGCGGCCTTTCTCATGTCTCGCCGACCGTGCCCACATTTCCGCCGACCGTGCCCACATTTCCGCCGACCGTGCCCAGCTTCCCGCCGACCGTGCCCGGCTTTCCGTCGACCGTGCCCGGCTTTCCGTCGACCGTGCCCGGCTTTCCGTCGACCGTGCCCGGCTTTCCGTCGACCGTGCCCGGCTTTCCGTCGACCGTGCCCGGCTTTCCGTCGACCGTGCCCAGGTTTCCTGGCCGACCGTGGCCGGGGCTCCGTCACACTGTCACGTCGAACCCCAGGTCGACATCACATGCCGCTACTCCGCCCCTGATGCCCCAATTCGACGTCGGGATGTCGCGAACTGTGATCGACACATGGCTCCCCGGGATGCCCAGCGGGGCCAGGCGTTCAACGATTTCGCGGTAGAGCAAACGTTTAGCGTCAACGGACCTGCCTTCGAAGCAGTCGATGTGCACCATCGTCAGGTACTCCGGATCGGGGAGTTTGGGCGGATGTGCAAATCGGTGCGGCTCGTGAGCGATCAAACGAATGTGTTTGTCCCCCTCCGGGATTCGAAACGCTGTCACGAGTGCCTCGTGAACGGCGTCGATGATGGCGATCTCCTCGTCGACCGACCAGTTGCGTCGGACCTCTATCAGTGCGTGCGGCATTCGACGAAGGTACCCTCGCGCCCGAGGGCGACACCACAGAATTTCAGCCAGATATGGGCACGATCGGCGCGAGGCTGGGCACGGTCGGCGGGAATGTGGGCACGGTCGGCGAATGCGAAAGGGCCGCCTCATCCTGTCGGATGCGGCGGCCCTAGCGAGCTTTCGTCCCTAGCGAGCTTTCGTACTGGCGCCCCGGAGAATCAGTACTCCCGCTTTGCTCCTCGCGATCTAGTGCTTCTCGGGACCCCAGTGGTACTCGAAGACCAGCCCGGCGGCCGTAATGGTGATCATGACGGCAGCGAAAATCGAGAACCAGAAGTTCCGCGTCGCGAACCCGACGGCGAACAGCGCGGCGCCGGCCGAGATCAGAATCGGCCACCAGCTGTGCGGGCTGAAGAAGCCCAGTTCGCCAGCGCCGTCCTCGATTTCGGCCTCCTCGTAGTCCTCCGGGCGGATCTCGACGCGGCGGGCGACGAATCGGAAGTAGGTACCGACGATGAGCGTCAGGCCACCGGAGAAGAAGAACGCCGTCGCACCGGCCCACTCGACGCCCTTGGAGGACAGTCCGGTGAAGACCGTGTAGACGATCGCCCCGAGGAAGAAGAACGCGGTCAGCAGTTCAAAGAGTCGCGCTTCGACCTTCATTTAGGAAGCCCCCATCGCTCGGGTCGTGCAGTTGGGCAGTTTGGTGTTGAAGGGGTTACCGATGTCCTTCGGGGTGTCGCCACCAGTCTTGCGACGCGTCTCGAAGGGCACCGTGGTCACCGACGTCGGCACCTCGCAAATGGCGGCGAGGGCCTCTGCCGTGCTCAGCTTCTCATTCTCACGCAGGGCGATGTAGCGGCTGAAGTCCTGCGCGCTCACAGCGCGGATCTCGAAGTTCATCATCGCGTGATAGGTGCCGCACATCTCGGCGCAGCGCCCGACGAACGCACCCGGGCGCTCGATCTTCTCGATCTGGAAACGGGGATCGCTGTGGTTCTGCTTCGGGAACGGCAGGACGTCGCGCTTGTACAGGAACTCCGGCACCCAGAAGGAGTGGATGACGTCAGCGGCCGCCAGGTTGAATTCGATGCGCTTGCCCACCGGGAGCACGAGGATCGGGATCTCGTTCGGCGTGCCGAGCGTCTCGATGCTCGAGTAACGCAGGTAATCGCGGATGTTGTCGTCACGACCGCCGGCCGGCAGGAGCTTCTCGTGGCCGTGCACCTGCTCCCGCTCTTTCTGCAGTTCGAACGGACCCTTCTCGATCGCGTAGGTCTTGTACGAGCCGTCGTTCTGCTTGATCCGGTCGTAGCCGAACTTCCAGTTCCACTGGTAGCCGGTGACGTCGACGACGACATCGGGATTGTCGGCCTTGGACTCGACCTTGTTCTCGACGACGACGGTGAAGTAGAACAGCACCGCGATGGCCAGGAACGGCAGTGTGATGAGCGTGAGCTCGACGGGCATGTTGTAGGCGGTCTGACGCGGGAAGGAATCCTCGCCAGCACGGTGCCGGTGGAACGTGATGACCCAGAAAATGGCCATCCAGACCAGGAAGCCGACGATCAGCGACGCGATCACCGACCAAGTCCACAGGGTTCCCATGGCCTTGGCTTCCGGGGTGACGCCGGTGGGCCAGCCGAAACGCAGGGTTTCGCGCGGCCCACAGCCGGTCATGACCAGCGTGGCGAGGCCCAGCGCAACCACCAGGGCGACCCGCTTGACCTTGCGCGATGCGGCCGAGGCGGCACCCGCCGCAGACCGTTCACCGTGTGTCAATTTCATGCCTTCCTGCTCACCCGGACGTGGCGCGGACACGAGGCCCGCGTGCGCCCAAATTCCACGCAACATGACTGCAAGACAATTCTTGCATCTAGTACTACGCAGCGTAGACCAACCCGCCCAAACAGTTTCGATTGGGGCCAGTGATCTGGGCGAGTCGGAGACCGGCCCATCGCTACGGCATACTCGACGAGACGTTTGATTGGCGGGAGCTTGGGCCCGCTGGAGAAAGTGGGGCGAGAACACCGTGTGTGGATTGCTGGGTCTGCTGACCTCCGACGCGACGGCGGACGACGCCGTAGACCTGGTGGCCAACGCATCGCACTGCATGCGGCACCGCGGCCCCGACGAGGCGGGGACCTGGCACGACGACGATTTGGTTTTCGGGTTCAACCGGCTGTCGATCATCGACATCGAGCACTCGCACCAACCGCTGCGCTGGGGCACGTCGGAGAACCCGGAGCGTTACGCACTGGTGTTCAACGGCGAGATCTACAACTACCTCGAGTTGCGCGAACAGCTCCGCGAGGAGTTCGACGCCCCCATGCACACCGAGGGCGACTCCGAGACCATCGTCGCGGCATTCCACTACTGGGGACCCGAGGCCGTCCAGCGGCTACGTGGCATGTTTGCGTTCGCCATCTGGGACACCGAGCTGCGATCGCTGTTCCTGGCCCGCGACCCGTTCGGAATCAAGCCGCTGTTCCTCGCGACCGGCCCGCGCGGGACGGCTTTCGGCAGCGAGAAGAAGAGCGTCCTAGAACTCCTCGACCGTCTCGATCTCGACGCCGAGCTCGACCACCGCGCCCTTGAGCACTACATCGAGCTGCAGTACGTGCCCGAGCCGGAGACGCTGCACACGAACGTCGGCCGCCTCGAATCCGGCTGCTACGCCACCCTGTCCCCCGGCCAGGCCCCGGCGGTCACCCGCTACTTCAACCCGCGCTTCGACGTGCGGCCGTTCACCGCGACGACGCGCTACGGCGAGATCACCGACGTCCTGCGCGACTCGGTCGCCAAGCACATGCGCGCCGACGTCACCGTCGGGTCCTTCCTGTCGGGTGGTATCGACTCGACGCTCGTCGCGGCCCTGGCCCGCCAGCACAACCCCGACCTCATCACCATCACCACCGGCTTCGAACGCGACGGCTACTCGGAGATCGACGTCGCCGCCGAGACCGCCGAGGCGATCGGTGTGCGCCACGAGATCAAGGTGGTGAGCCCGCAAGAATTCGTCGACGCCATCCCGGAGATCGTCTGGTATCTCGATGACCCGGTCGCCGACCCCGCACTGGTCCCCCTTTACTTCCTGGCGAAGGAAGCCCGCAAGCACGTCAAGGTCGTCCTGTCCGGGGAGGGCGCCGACGAGCTGTTCGGCGGCTACACGATCTACAAGGAACCGCTCTCGCTGCGCGGCTTCAACAAGCTTCCCGGTTTCGCCCGACGGGCGGCCGGCCGCATCAGCGACCGGATCCCCGAGGGCACGCGCGGCAAGAGCCTGCTGCACCGCGGCTCGATGTCGCTGGAGGACCGCTACTACGGCAACGCCCGGAGCTTCGACGACGCGCGACTGCGGCAGGTGCTGCGCGACTACCGGCCCGAGTGGACCCACACCGATGTCACGGCCCCGATCTATGCCGAGTCGGTCGGCTGGGACCCGGTGGCCCGGATGCAGCACCTCGACCTGTTCACCTGGCTGCGCGGCGACATCCTCGTCAAGGCCGACAAGATGACGATGGCCAACTCGCTGGAACTGCGCGTGCCCTTCCTCGACAACGAGGTGTGGCGAGTGGCGTCGGCGCTGCCGGTCGACGAGAAGATCGCCCACGGCACCACCAAGTACGCACTGCGCAAGGCGATCGAGGAGATCATCCCGCCGCATGTGCTGCACCGGAAGAAGCTCGGCTTCCCGGTGCCCATCCGCCACTGGCTGGCCGGCACCGAGATGTACGACTGGGCGCATCAGATCATCGCCGACTCGCAGACCGACCACCTGGTCAACAAAGAATTCGTGCTGCACATGCTCAACGAGCACCGCGAGGGCGCCGTCGACAACAGCCGCCGCCTGTGGAACGTGCTGATCTTCATGGTCTGGCACGGGATCTTCGTCGAGAAGACCATCGTGCCGGTCATCGAGGACCACACGTATCCGGTACGCCTCTAGGGCACGCTCGGCGCGAATCCGGGCACGCTCGGCGCGAATCCGGGCACGCTCGGCGCGAATCTGGGCACGGTCGGCGATTAGGCGAAGACGGCGACGATCTCGGCGGCGGCTTCGCTGCCGTAGGCGTCGTCGAGGCGCTTGGCGGCCTGCGCCGCGTCCCAGGACCAGCCCTGGGTGGAGTCGCACTCAAGCACCAGCACGGCCACCATCGAGCCGAGCTGCGCCGAGCGCTCGTACGAGAGTCCACCGGCAAGCCCGGTGAGGAAGCCGGCCCGGAACCCGTCGCCGACGCCGGTCGGGTCGACCGCGTTCACCACGGGCACGACCGGCACCGTGATGGTCTCACCGTCGACGACGATCTGGCTGCCGCCGGCCCCCAGCGTGGTGATGCGCACGCCGGCGAGGTTGGCGATCTCGGCCTCCGACAGCCCGGTCTTCTGCTTGAGCAGGCCCCACTCGTACTCGTTGGTGAACAGGTATTTGGCGCCGACGATGAGTCCGCGCGCCGTTTCGCCGTCGAGGCGGGCCAGCTGCTGCGACGGGTCGGCGGCGAAGTCGATGCCCGCGTCGCGGCAGGCCCGGGTGTGATTGATCATGGCCTCGGGATCGTCGGCCCCGATCAGGACGAGATCGGGCCGACCGATCTCGTCGAGGACCGCGATCAGGTCGATCTCGCGAGCCCGTGTCATGGCACCGGCATAGAAGCTGGCGAGCTGGGCCATCGTCTCGTCGGTGGTGCACATGAATCGGGCGGTGTGGGCCGTGTCGAAGACGCGCACGCCCGCGCAGTCGACGCCGTGGTCGGTGAGCCAGCGGCGGTATTCGTCGAAGTCCGATCCGGCGGCCGCCACCAGCTTCGGCGCGCCGCCCAGCTCGCCGATCGCGTAGGCGATGTTGCCCCCGACGCCTCCGCGGCGCACCACCAAGTCTTCGACGAGGAAGCTCAGCGACAGATGCTCGAGCTGATCGGCGAGCAATTGGTCGGCGAACTTGCCGGGGAATTTCATCAGATGATCGGTCGCCAGCGACCCGCACACTGCAATAGACACGTCGGCAACGCTACCCAATCACCAACGCAAGCCGAAACGGGCGGTGAACGGCGATTAGCCGTTCACCGCCCGTCGAGCCGGTAGGTCGCTGTTTAGTTGAACGAGTCGCCGCAGGCACAGCTGCCCGTGGCGTTCGGGTTATCGATGGTGAAACCCTGCTTCTCGATCGAGTCGACGAAGTCGATGGTGGCGCCCTGTACGTACGGCGCGCTCATCCGGTCAACAGCCAGCTTGACGCCGCCGAAGTCGGAGATGACGTCACCGTCGAGGGAACGGTCGTCGAAGAAGAGCTGGTAGCGCAGACCGGCACAGCCGCCGGGCTGCACGGCGATGCGCAGCGCGAGGTCGTCACGGCCCTCCTGGTCGAGCAGGGCCTTGGCCTTGGCCGCGGCCGAATCCGTCAGGACGACGCCGGTCGCGGTTGTGGTGTCGCTGTCATGCGAAACGGTCATGGGTAACTCCCTTGGGGTCGGGTCGCTCTAACCAACGGTACTCCATCCCGGTCTATTCCCGGGTCTCGTGTTCCTCCGCCGAATACCGTTCGGCCACCCGCGCGGCGAGAGATACCAGCAGCGGCTCGGCTTGCGTCAGCGCACGCGCACGGTCGCCGGCGTGGTCGACCAGGCTGTGCACGCGGTCGATGCCGAGATCGTCGACCGCCCCGGGAGTGACCAGTGCGCACTCCCCGACCAGCGCGATCACCGTGCTGCCCGGATCGGCGGCCGCGGCGACGCGCGCCACCACTTTCCCGGCGGCGGTCTGGGCGTCGAGGCGCCCTTCCCCGGTGATCACCACCGCCGCTCCCCGCGTCGCGACGGACAGTCCGGTGGCCTCGGCAACCAGGTCGGCGCCGGATTCGCGGAGCCCGCCGAGGGCGATCAGTGCCGCGCCCAGTCCCCCGGCCGCGCCTGCGCCGGGTTGGCTGCTGACCGGGAGTCCGGCGAACGCGTCGAGCCTGGTGGCGACGTCGGTCAAGCGTGTCGCGAGCACGTCGACGGTCGGCCGGTCGGCACCCTTTTGCGGGGCGAACACCTCGGCGGCACCCCGCGGCCCGACGAGCGGGTTGTCCACGTCCGTCGCCACGACGATCCGCACGCCGCGCAGCATCTCGGCGGCCGCGGCCGGCCCGCCCAACACCGCCAGCATCCCCTCCCCGCCGTCGGTGGTCGACGATCCGCCCAGCCCGACGACGAGCCGCGTCACGTCGCCGTCGGCCAGCACCGCCGCGATCAGCTGGCCGACCCCTGCCGTACTCGCGTCCAGCGCGGTGCGCGGACTCGGGTCGGCGACCAGGTGCAGGCCGCACGCCTGCGCCGTTTCGAGGTACGCGGTGCCGTCGTCGAATCGCCACCGCGCCGTCACCGGGGCCGCGGACGGCAACGGACCGTCGACGGCGGCAGTGCGCACCTGCCCCACCCCGTCGAGGCATTCGATGAATCCGGGGCCGCCGTCGGATTGGGGTTTCACGACGACATCGTCGGAGGGCCTCGCCGACAGCCACCCGCGCGCGATCGCCCGGGCCGCCTCGGCGGCGGCCAGCGTCGATCCGATCCCGTCCGGGGCGACGACGACGCGCACTGTCATGACTCTCCCGATTCTGCCGTTCTCGACGCGGATTCGCGCAGTATAGGCAGGGCCGGACCTTCGCCGCCGCGGTGATCGCCTAGGCTCGCAAGGGTGAGAATGCCGTGGCAGCGCAGCGCCGATGAGGACGCCGAATCCGAGACCGCCGTCGACGACACCCCGACGACAACGACTCCCGAGGACACCGGTAAAGCGGCGAGAACCGAAGGCAAGGGACGCCCGACGCCGAAACGCCGGGACGCGGCGAAGAAGCGCGGCCCGGTTCCCCCGCCGCCGATGACCCGGGCTGAAGCGCGAGCGCGTCGCAAAGACATGCGCGCGACGATGTCCAAGGAGGAGCGGTCGGAGGCCCGCGCCAAGCAGCGCGAACTGCGCAACGAGGTGCGTGAACGACGGCTGGCCGGCGACGAGGACTACCTGCTTCCGCGCGACCAGGGCCCGGTGCGACGGTACGCCCGCAACCTGGTGGACTCGCGCCGCAACTTCGCCGGAGTGTTCACGCCGATGGCACTGGTGATCATCGTGGCTGTCTATGCGCTCCCCCAGTACGGCGGGCTCGTCACCATCGCGCTGCTGATCTTCGTGATCCTGGTGGTCACCGACACCGTGTACGTGGCGAAAATGGTCAACAAACGCGTCGCGGAGCGATACCCCGAGTCCACCGACGGCGGTTTCAAGCTCGGCTGGTACGCCGGATCGCGCGCCCTGCAGATGCGCCGGCTACGGGTTCCGAAACCGCAGGTCGAGCGCGGCGAAGCGGTCTGACCGCATATGCGCACCCTGGTCCTCGGCGGCGTCCGGTCGGGCAAGTCGGAGTACGCGGAACAACTCGTGGCGGGGTTTCCCTCGGTGCGGTACCTGGCTACCGGGCCGACGCTCTCAACCGACGCCGAGTGGACCGCGCGGATCGCCGCACACCGGGAGCGTCGCCAAGAGCGATACGAGACGGTCGAATCGCCCGACGTGACCGCCGCGCTGCGTCAACAGCCGGAGGTACCCGTCCTCGTCGACGACCTCGGCAACTGGGTGGCGGCTCAGCTCGACTGGGATGACGACGCCGATCCCGAGCAGCAGGCCCGCCGTCTCGACGGGGCGCTCGCCGAGCTGTGCGCCGCGATCGCCGAGCACCGGGCCGACGTGGTCGTCGTGTCGCCCGAGGTCGGCATGTCGGTGGTTCCGGCCACGACGGCGGGCCGCCGTTTCCAGGATCTGATGGGCCGCGCGAACAGCACGGTCGCAACAGTCGCCGACCGCGTAGTGCTCACGGTCGCGGGCCGCGCCCTTGACCTCGAGAACCGGACGGCGGACGCCGGGAGCCACCGCGCCGCACCCGTCGCCCCGCTCGCCGCGGTCGGACCGGCCTCGACCGAAACAGACGCCGGCGCCGCGATCGATCCGACCGACGCGGAGCTGTTCCCCGCGGTCACCCCGCCCGATCCCGCTGCCGCGGCGGCCGCGCGCGACCGCCAGCTGCGGTTGACGAAGCCGCCGGGATCGCTCGGCCGCCTCGAGGAGGTCGGCATCTGGGTCGCCGCCTGCCAGGGCACCAGTCCGCCGCGTCCGATCGCCAGTCCCACCGTCGTCGTCTTCGCCGGCGACCACGGGGTCGCGGCACCCGACTCCGACGGCGGAAGCGTCTCCGCCTTCCCGCAGGCGGTCACCGCGCAGATGGTCGCGAACTTCCTGGCCGGCGGGGCAGCGGTCAACGTGCTCGCCCGCCGGGCCGGAGCGTCGGTGCGCGTCGAGGACATCTCCGTCGCCGCCGACACCGCGCCGGAAGTCTCGCGCCACAAGGTCTGCCGGGGCAGCAACGATTTGCGCGTGACCGACGCGATCACCCTCGCCCAGGCCCGCCAGGGCGTCGCCGCGGGACGCGCGGTGGTCGACGAGCTGGTCGATTCCGGCGTCGACCTGCTGATCGCCGGGGACATGGGAATCGGGAACACCACACCCGCGTCCATCGTGGTCGGGCTGTTCACGCACGAGGAACCGGTCGTCGTCGTCGGCCGCGGCACCGGGATCGACGACGCCGGATGGATTCGCAAGACGGCCGCGATCCGCGACGGCATGTGGCGCGGGCGCAAGGTCATCGACGACCCGCTGTCGCTGGTGGCTGCCGTCGGCGGCGCCGACTTCGCCGCCATGGCCGGTTTCCTCGCGCAAGCCGCGGTGCGGCGCACCCCGGTGATCCTCGACGGTGTCGTCATCACGGCCGCCGCGCTCGTCGCCGACGAACTCGCGCCCGGGGCGAGCGAGTGGTGGGTGGCCGGACACGTCTCGGCCGAGCCCGCGCACAAGCTCGCGCTGCGCCGCCTCGGCCTCACCCCGCTGCTCGACCTGGACATGCGCCTGGGCGAGGCCAGCGGCGCGCTGGCCGCACTGCCGCTCGTCACCGCCGCGACCGATCTTCTCGGGACGATGGCGACGTTCGACGAGGCCGGTGTCAGTGACGGCTGAGAGCCGGATCGGGCCGCTGGGCGCACTGCGTCTGGCGGCGTCCTGGCTCACCGTCGCCCCGGTCGGGACGCCGAACACCACGATGGACCGTCGCGCGGGCGCAGCGGTGTTGCGCGCCACTCCGGTGATCGGGGCGGCACTCGGCGCGCTCGCCGCCGCACTGGCCCTCGGCCTGTCGCAGACGCGCGCCCCCGAACTGCTGGTTGGCGTTCTCGTCGTCGCGATGCTGGCATTGCTCACGCGCGGCATGCACCTCGACGGCCTCGCCGATACCGCCGACGGCCTCGGTTGCTACGGGCCGCCCGAACGCGTCCGCGAAGTGATGCGCGACGGCGGTGTCGGCCCCTTCGGGGTGTTGGCCCTGCTCGCGGTTTGCAGCATCGGCACCGTCTGTATCGGGACCCTCGCCGCCGACGCGCACTGGTACGACATCGCCTTCGCCGTCGGGGTCAGCCGGGTGGCCGCCGTCGTCGGCTGCCGCTGGCGGTTGGGCGCAGCCGCCGTGAGCGGCTTCGGCGCGTTGGTGGCCGGGACGCAGAAGTGGTGGATTGTCGTCTGGGTCGGAGTCGCGGCGCTTGCGGCGATTCCGCTCGGAACGCGTGGATTCGTCGCCGTCGCCCTGGTGGTGATCGTCTCGTGGGCGTTCACCGCTCACTGCGCGCGCCGCGCGGCGGGAATCACCGGCGACATCCTCGGCGCCGCGATCGAATTGTCGGCTGCCGTCGCGCTGCTCGCTTTGGTGACGGTTCCGTAGCGTCAGGCGAGGGTCGCCACCGGGGCGGGATACAGCTCGGTCATCCACCCGTGGGTGTCGGCGAACGTTCCGCGCTGGATTCCGGTCAGCGTGTCGCGCAACGCCATGGTGACGTCGCCCGGTTCGCCGTCGGCGATCTGGTAGTCCTCGTTCTCCCCGCGCACGCGTCCGACCGGGGTGATGACGGCCGCCGTGCCGCAGGCGAAGACCTCGGTGATCGCGCCGTCCTCGACGCCGGTTTCGAGTTCTTCGATGGAGATGCGCCGTTCGTCCACGGCGAATCCGGCATCGGTGGCCAGCTGCAGGAGGGCGTCACGGGTGATGCCAGGGAGCAGCGACCCGGTGAGTTCGGGTGTCACCAGCCGCGCATCAGCACCCGATCCGAAAACGAAGAACAGGTTCATCCCGCCCATTTCCTCGATGTAGCGGCGCTCCACGGCATCGAGCCAGACGACCTGATCGCAGCCGTTCTCGGTCGCCTGCTGCTGCGCGACGAACGCGGCCGCGTAGTTGCCGCCGCACTTGGCGAAGCCTGTTCCGCCCGGTGCGGCCCGCACGTACTCGCGGGACAACCACACGCTGACCGGCTTGATGCCGCCGGAGAAGTACGGCCCGGCCGGCGACGCGATCACCGCGTAGCGGTACTCGCTCGACGGCGAGTTGACGCCGAGACCGGCCTGCGAGGCGAACATGAACGGGCGGATGTAGAGCGAGGCCTCCCCGCCCGCGGCGGGAACCCAGGCGTGGTCGACGGCGAGAAGCTCGCGCAGCGAGTTGATGAAGTCCTCGGTGGGCAGCGGGGGCATCGCCAGCCGCGCGGCCGAGCGCTGGAGTCGTTCCGCGTTGGCGGTGGGCCGGAAAGCCGCGATCGAACCGTCGGGCTGGCGGTAGGCCTTGAGCCCTTCGAAGATCTCCTGCCCGTAGTGCAGGACCATCGCGGACGGATCCAGTGCGATGGGCCCGTACGGCTTCACCGCGGCGTTGTGCCAGCCCCGCTCCGCGTCGTAGTCCACGACCACCATGTGGTCGGTGAAGTACTTGCCAAAGCCCGGTGCCTCGTGGATCTCGGCACGACGGGACTCCGGCACGGCATGCGGATGCAGCGTGCGGGTGAAGTCCAAGGTCATAGCGTCAATCCTACCGGTCAGGACCAAGAGGTTTTCGACCGCTCAGACGTGCGACTCGACGAATGGCGGCAGGACCACCTCGCAGGGCAACCCGCGCCCGCGGACATCGACGACGACCGTGTCCCCCTTCTTCACCCCGGACGCGGTGTCGAGGAGCGCCAGGGCGATCCCCACCTGAGCGGTCGGCGAGAAGGTCCCGGATGTGCAGATGCCGATCGCCTCCCCGTCGGGACCGCTGAGCACCGCGCAATCGGCGCGCGGGATGCCGCGTCCGGTGGCGCGCAGGCCGTAGAGCCGGCGGGCGGGTCCCTGCTCCTTCTCGGCGGTCAGCGCGTCGCGCCCGAAGAACGCCGGCTTCTCCCACCCGACGGCCCAGCCGGTCCGCGCCTGGTTGGGGGTGATCTCGGGACTCAGCTCGTGTCCGTGCAGCGCGTAACCCATCTCGGTGCGCAACGTGTCGCGGGCGCCGAGCCCGGCGGGTAGCCCCTCGCGCGCGGTCACCTCCCGCAGCAGCGCCGCGAAGACCGCCGGGGTCTCCGCCCATGCGGGCAGCACCTCGTAGCCGTGCTCCCCGGTGTAGCCGGTCCGGCACACGCGCAGCGGGCAGGGCGCCCCGTCGATGGTGGCGACCGCATCGACGAACGCCATGTACTCCATGTCGGTGGGCAGGCCGAGGGCGGCGAGCACCTCGGCCGACCGCGGACCCTGCACGGCGAGAACGCCGTAGTCGCGGTGCTGATCGGTGATGTGGACCTCGTCGGGCGCGACCGCCGACAACGCGGCGACGACCGCTGCCGTGTTCGCCGCGTTGGGTACCAGGAAGACCTCCTCGTCGGATACGAGATAGGCGATGAGGTCGTCCACCACCCCGCCGGAGTCGTTGCAGCACATCGTGTACTGCGCTTTGCCCGGGGCGATCTTGCGCAGATCGTTGGTCAGCGTGGCGTTGCAGAAATCGGCCGCGCCGGGGCCTCGTACGAGCGCCTTACCCAGGTGGCTGACGTCGAACAGCCCCACCGCTTGGCGCACGGCGGCGTGTTCGGCAACCGTGCCGGAGTAGGACACGGGCATGTTCCAGCCGCCGAACTCGGCGAAGGTCGCACCCAGTTCTCGATGCTGTTCGGTGAGGGGTCCTTGGAGGAGGTCATTGGTCGCGGACATGGGCAAAGCGTAGCCCGAGCGCCGCGCGGATCTGTGGCAGAGTTGGTGGGCGTGAAGAACTCTGACACCGCCGACCGGGTCCGCGGCCCGGAATTCGACCTCGCTACCGCGATCGCCCGCGCCGACAGTGCGCTGCTGATCGGTCTCAGCCAGTCAGACGGCGATGCGCCGAACCTTATCGTGGGCGACGGGATCGTCGACGACGCCGTCGCCGAGACCCTGGAGTCCGCGTTCGTCGCACTCGGCGCCACCGGCAAGCACGGGGAGATCACCAGGGTTCCCGCGCCGGCCGGACTCGACGTCGACGTCGTGGTCGCCGTCGGCCTGGGCAACCTCGACGACGAGGACGAGGCCGGCGAGACGGACCCGGCCAGCGCCGCCGACGAATCGCTGCGACAGGCGGCGGGCATCGCAGCGCGCGAACTGAGCGGCCACGCGACGGTCGCCACCACACTCGGATCACTCGGCATCGGTCCGGTCGTCGAAGGCCTGTTTCTCGGCGCATACCGATTCGAACTGTTCCGCTCCACTCCCGACAAACCCAAGAAGGACGACAAGAAGAAGTCCGACGAGCCGGCGGTTCCGGCCAAGATCCACGTGCTGGTCGAGGCGAAGAACTCCGAGGCGAAGGCAGAACTCGCCCAGGCGGTGGCGGTCGCCGACTCGGTCGCGATCGCCCGCGACTTCGTCAACACCCCGCCCAGCCATCTGTACCCCGAAGAGTTCGCCGCCCGCGCCGCCGCGCTGGGCAAGAAGTTCGGGCTGACCGTCGAGGTTCTCGATGACGCCGCGCTGGAGAAGCAGGGCTATGGCGGCATCATCGGTGTCGGCAAGGGCAGTTCGCGTAAACCCCGCCTGGTGCGCCTGACCCACACCGGACGCAAGGACGCGAAATCGGTCGCGCTCGTCGGCAAGGGCATCACGTTCGACACCGGCGGCATCTCCATCAAGCCTGCGGCCGGCATGGACTTGATGACCATGGACATGGGCGGCGCAGCGGCCGTCATCGCCGCGGTCATCGCCGCGGCCCGGCTCGACGTCGACGCCTCGGTCACCGCCACCGTGCCGATGGCCGAGAACATGCCGTCGAGCACGGCACAGCGGCCGGGCGACGTCCTGACCCAGTACGGCGGCACGACCATCGAGGTTCTCAACACCGACGCGGAGGGGCGGCTGATCCTGGCCGACGCCATCGTGCGCGCCCTGGAGGACGGGCCGGACTACCTCATCGACACCGCGACCCTGACGGGCGCGCAGATGGTCGCGCTCGGTACCCGCACCCCGGGGGTGATGGGGACACGCGACTTCCGCGACCGCGTGGCGGCGCTGTCGCGGCAAGTCGGCGAGAACGCCTGGGCCATGCCGATCCCGGCCGAGCTGCGGGCCGATCTGAACTCGCGCGTGGCCGACATGGCCAACGTGACTCCGCACCGCAACGGCGGCATGCTGGCCGCCGCGGCCTACCTCAAAGAGTTCGTCCCGGCCGACCAGGCCTGGGCGCACATCGATATCGCCGGCCCCGCCTTCAACTCCGGCAGCCCCTGGGGATACCAGCCCAAGGGCGGCACTGGCACGCCGGTGCGGACGTTGGTCCGAGTGATACAGGACATCGCCGCGAACGGCTGAGGCTTCGCCTGTAGGGTTGGAGCGAAGCGGCGACCATCCCCGTCCGCACCAGGCCGACCGGCGCCCACAATCGCGCCAGACCTGCCACAACCGACTATCGAGGAGTCAACAGCAATGGCCTTCTCCGTCCAGATGCCCGCGTTGGGTGAGAGCGTCACCGAGGGAACCGTTACCCGGTGGCTGAAGGCGGAGGGGGACACCGTCGAAGTCGACGAACCTCTGCTGGAAGTCTCCACCGACAAGGTCGACACCGAGATCCCCTCACCGGCCGCCGGAGTACTGGTCAAGATCGTGGCGGCCGAGGACGATGTCGTCGAAGTCGGCGGCGAACTCGCGGTCATCGGCGAGGCAGGCGAATCGGCTCCCGAGGCGCCCGCGCCCGCAGCCGAACCCGCTGCTCCCGCACCCGAACCGACTCCGGAGCCCGCGGCCGCCGCTGCGCCCGAGCCGGAGCCCGCAGCCGCGCCAGAACCCGCTGCCGCGCCTGAGCCCGCTGTTGCGCCGAGCGGAGCGGCGAGCGGCACCGACGTGGTCATGCCCGCACTGGGCGAGTCAGTGACCGAGGGCACCGTCACCAACTGGCTCAAGCAGGTCGGCGACTCCGTTGCCGTCGACGAGCCGCTCGTCG
>NZ_BAEE01000090.1 GCF_000241265.1 Gordonia araii NBRC 100433 | reverse complement strand
TGCAGCGACCACGCGAACGAGCCGTACACCTCGGTGGGTGCGATGTCGGCGCCGATGATCGTGCCCGAGATGGTGACGAAGGCGCCGTCGTTCTTGTCGCCCTGTTCCGGCCGCGGGCTGGCTCCGGTCACGGTCAGCGTTCCACTGCTCATCGCCGCGAGCTTGGCCGCCGAGGGGCGCAGCCCGCCACGGAAACCGATGATCAGGGCGACGGCGATCGCCGCCAGCGCGGCAGCGGCGAGCAGGGTGATCCACATGACCGATACCCTATTGGCTCATGGCCGACCTAGCCACCGCCTTGGACCTCGCCGACGCCGCCGACGCGCTCACGCTGCCGCGTTTCGGCGCGCTCGACCTCGCGGTGACCACCAAACCCGACCTCACGCCGGTCTCCGACGCGGACCTGGCGTGCGAGACGATGCTGCGCGAGCGGATCGGCACCGCGCTCCCCGACGACCGCATCCTCGGCGAGGAGTTCGGCGGTGAAGCGCTGGCATGCGGCAGGCAGTGGGTGATCGACCCGATCGACGGCACGAAGAACTTCGTTCGCGGCGTTCCGGTGTGGGCGACGCTCATCGCCCTCATCGCCGACGGCGTGCCCGTCGTCGGCGTCGTCTCCGCGCCGGCCCTTGGCCGGCGGTGGTGGGCGTCGGCAGGCGAAGGCGCCTTCACGACCGGACCGGGCGACGCCGCTCCCCGCCGGATCGCGGTGTCCGAGGTGAGCGAACTATCCGACGCGAGCCTGGCGTTCTCCAGCCTGTCCGGCTGGGCCGACCGGGGGCTGCGCGAACCGTTCGTCGCATTGACCGACGACGTGTGGCGGGTGCGCGGTTTCGGCGACTTCTGGAACTACTGCCTCGTCGCCGAGGGCGCCGTCGACATCGCGGCCGAACCGGAGGTCTCGCTGTGGGACCTCGCCGCCGTCGACGTCCTGGTGCGCGAGGCGGGGGGCACGTTCACCAATCTCGACGGCGAGCCCGGGCCGCGGGGCGGCAGCGCCGTCGCCACCAACGGTGCGCTCCACGACCGAGTGCTGGCGCGACTGCGCTGATCGGCGACGCCCGGGTGGCGGGCAGGTGACCGGCGGACGGCCGTTCGGCGGTGATCCGCGATTTCGGCCGTTTACTACTGCCGATAGTGCCAAGATTGGGCTTCATGAGGTGGCTCGCCGCTATCTCTGTTTTCGTCGTCGCACTCGCGCTGGCCGGTCTCGGCTGGCTCGTCGGCGGCTGGGCGTGGTGGGTTCTCGCGGCGGGGGTGGCCGCGCTCGGCTCGATCGGCGTCTACGACTTGATCCAGACCTCTCACTCGGTGACGCGCAACTATCCGATCCTGGGCCACATGCGATTCCTCCTGGAGGAGATCCGCCCCGAGGTCCGCCAGTACTTCGTCGAATCCAACATCGAGGGCCGCCCGTTCGACCGCGAGCTGCGCGACCTGGTCTACGACCGCGCCAAGGGCAACCACGGCGAAGAACCGTTCGGCACGCAGCGCGACGTCAACGCGGTCGGCTACGAGTTCGTCGCGCACTCGCTGCGGGCGAAACCCAAGCCCGAAGGCCCGCAGCCGAAAGTGCGGATCGGGGGCCCGCGCTGCACCCAGCCGTACGACATCGCTTTGCTGAACGTGTCGGCGATGAGCTTCGGATCGATGTCGGGCAACGCCATCGAGGCGCTCAACGGCGGAGCCGCGCTCGGCGGATTCGCCCACGACACCGGCGAGGGGTCAATCAGCGCCTACCACCGCAAACGCGGGGGCGACCTGATCATGGAGGTCGCGTCGGGCTACTTCGGCTGCCGCACCGACGACGGACATTTCGACCCGGCGAAGTTCGCCGAACGCGCCCGACTCGACCAGGTCAAGGCGATCAACATCAAACTCTCCCAGGGGGCCAAGCCCGGACTCGGCGGACTGCTGCCGGGCGCCAAGGTCAATGCCGAGGTCGCGGCCGCGCGCGGCGTCCCGATCGGAACGACGGTCGTCTCGCCGCCGGTCCACAACGCCTTCGGCACACCCATCGAACTCATGACGTTCATCGACGAATTGCGGCAGCTCGCCGACGGGAAGCCGGTCGGATTCAAGCTCTGCATCGGCTCGAAACGTGAATTCCTCGCTCTGTGCAAGGGCATGCTCGCCACCGAGATCACGCCGGACTTCATCATCGTCGACGGCTCCGAGGGCGGCACCGGCGCCGGGCCGGTCGAGTTCGAGGACCATGTCGGCATGCCGCTGACCGAGGGGCTCATGTTCGTCCACAACGCGCTCGTCGGGGTCGGGTTGCGCGAGCAGATCCGGATCGGTGCCAGCGGCAAGGTCGCGACGGGCATCGACATCGTGAAGCGCATCTGCCAGGGCGCCGACTTCACACTCGCGGCGCGGGCGATGATGTTCGCCATCGGGTGCATCCAGGCGCAGAAGTGCCACACCAACGCCTGCCCGGTCGGCGTCGCGACACAGGACCCGGCGCGGGCTCGGGCGCTCGTCGTCGACGACAAGATCCAGCGCGTGTATCAGTACCAGCAGAAGACGGTGAACTCCGCGCTGCAGATCGTCTCGTCGATGGGGCTCGACTCCTTCGAGCAATTGACCCCGCGCAAACTCTTCCGCCGCGTCGACCCTCAGGTCACGAAGACCTATCACGATCTATTCGAGTGGCTGGAGCATCGACAACTGCTCACCGACCCGCCCGAAGCGTGGCATCGCGACTGGGTCACCGCGTCGGCCGAAACCCTCGATCCGGTCGAGGTGGCGGATCTGATCGAGCCCCTCGGTGCCACCGACGAGTACAACTAGCGGCTCGGGTGCCGCCGTTCAGTCCGACGACTCCCGTGCCCACCGCGCGACTCTGAGGCGCAGAAGGATCGCGGGGAGATAGGTGTACACGAGCCAGACGGCGATGAAGGCGCCCACGCAGGAGATTCCCCTCGTAGACCGGCATCGGCACCTCCTTGTCCGCCGCGACGAGGACCACGAACCGATAAGCCCAGTCGAGCAGGAACGGCACACCCAGCACGGCGAACGACCACCAGATCAACCGCCGTCGCTCCCCCGGGTTGGGAACGCGGAACCGGTCCGCGACGAAACGATCGGCGGCAACGCCGGCGGCCAACGTCGGGGTGGCGACGATCCCGGCGATACCGACCGCGCCGTCGCCCATTGCCTCGCCGAAGAACACCCACAGCACTCCGAAGCCGATCAGCGCGGCGAACAGCCACAGAATGTAGGGCCACACCGGAGCATCGGCGAGTTCGTCCCGGTCGATCTGCCGATCAGTCATGCGCGTCACGATAGCCTCCGATCATGACCGCCTTCCCCGCCGACGTTGCCGGGATCGTCCGCGACGCCGAGCACGTCACCGTGTTCACCGGTGCCGGCATGTCCGCCGAGAGCGGGATCGCCACGTTCCGCGGCAGCGGCGACGACAGTCTGTGGGGCCGATTCGACCCGATGCGCCTCGCCTCCGTCGACGGCTGGGAGGACGATCCCCGGCTGGTGTGGGGCTGGTACGCGTGGCGGATCGGGCAGCTCGGCGACGTCGAGCCCAACGCCGGTCACCGGGCGCTTGCTGACCTGGCCGGCGATCGGCGGGTCGTCGAGGTGGTCACCCAGAACGTCGATGATCTGCACGAACGGGCGGGCAGCACCGTCGTCAGCCACTTGCACGGCAATCTGCTGGCGACGCGCTGCTCGGTGTGCCGTGCGCCGTACGACGGTCCGGTGGCGCGCGACGACGCAGACCTGATCGACGGTGACTCGCTCGATTCCCTTCGCCTGGATCCGCCGGCCTGCGAGTCGTGCGGCGGCGACGTCCGGCCCGGCGTCGTGTGGTTCGGCGAGGTCCTGCCCGAGCGGGACTGGGCCGGCGCGGTCGAGTCATTCAATCGGTGCGACCTCGTGCTGATCGTCGGCACCAGCGGAATCGTCTACCCGGCGGCTGGACTACCCGTCGACGCGGTCGCGCGCGGGGTGCCCGTCGTCGAGATCAACCCGGAACCCTCCGGGCTGACCGACATCGCCACCCACTCGATTCGTGCCACCGCGGCGACCGCCTTGCCGCTGTTGGTCAGCGCCACGCGCGCCTGACCCACACGGTTTCGCCGATCCCGCATCGATCGAAGTGGGATCGACGAAATCATGCGGGACCGACGACGGTCACCCGGCCCGCGGCCGGATGCACGACGATTCAACTACTACACAATTGAGAAATAGGAGGAGCGATGCTCAAGGCGTTGCAGATCTGGTTGGTGATATTCGGTGCCACATGCGCCCTCATCGGTGCCGCGCACTTCTTCGGCGGGCAATGGACCTACATCGGCGGTGGCGAAGTGAATGCCACGATGGACTCGGAGCTGCGGTTCTACAGCTTGCTGTTCGTGGCGTTCGGGTTCACGGCGATCTGGGCTGCACGGGACATCCGGGGCCGGGCCAAGGTGATCGACGTCCTGAGCGCGGTGCTCATTCTCGGAGGCTTGGGGCGCCTGCTCGCGTGGGCGGCCAGCGGGGCGCCGCACGCGTTCTTCGTCGCGATGATTCCGGTGGAGATCCTGGTCGGACTCGCCCAACTCGTCGCGGTACGCGCGGTCACGCGGGAGCCGCAGCCGGGCGTGCCGTCGAGTCGCTAACCGAACGCTACGGTCGTTCCCGGTTCGATCACAGTGAACTCGGTCCCCGGCTTGCGCATCTCCTCCAGGCGCGCGTTGTGAATGCCGGCGCCGGCCGGTGAGAGCACGCCCTGGTGAATGGGAAAGGCGTTCGCCGGCTCGGCCGCGCGCAGGTAGTCGACCGATTCGGATAGCTTCATCCAGGGCGCCGCGGCGGGCAGGGCGAGGACTTCCACCGACACGAACGGGATGTAGAAGGAATCGCCGGGGTGCAGCAGCATGCCCGGACGTTCGTCGGTCCCGACGAGGTAGGCGATGTTGTCGATGACCGGCAGCTCGGGGTGGATGATCGCGTGCCGCCCTCCCGTGGCGCGAACCGTCAGCGGACCGATCTCGAAGCGCTGACCGGCGTGGGCATCGTTCCACTGCCCCTGTTCGGGGTCCGCGTTCAACTGGGCGGCCGTCGCCGGATCGGCCCACCGCGCAGCGTCGGGATTGGCGGCGACGAGCGCGGGCAGCCGCGCGACGTCGACGTGGTCGGGGTGCTGGTGGGTGATCAGGATCGCGTCGAGACCGGTGAGCGATTCGAAGCCCGACGAGAAGTTGCCCGGATCGAACAGGATCCGCGTGCCGTCGATGTCGGCGAGGAAGCAAGAATGGGCGAAGCTGGTGATCCTCATCAACCCATCATGCATCGACCCTGTGCGCAGATGTCGGAGTCGACTGGGACAGTGGACACGACCGACCCCCGACACGAGAAGGACCCCACATGCCACCGCGCCGCAGTCCGGCAGCCGATTCCCTGACACCCGCCGACCTCGCCGCGCTGACCGAGGCGCTCGCCAGCGGCAAACGGGCGACCGTGTACCTGCGCGAGGGCACACCGAGCCTAGGCCTGGACGCCGGTGCGTCGGCCCGAGTCGTGTCGGTCTCCGGTTCGACGGTGACGATCCGGCCGCGCGGCGTCGACGACGAACTGCCCTACGAGGCCGACGAGCTGGTGCGCACCAAACCCAAGCCACCCAAGCCAAAGGCCACCACGCCGACCGTGCCCACAAATTCGCCGACCGTGCCCACAAACTCGCCGACCGTGCCCACGAACTCGCCGAGTGGACCCCGACCAAAGCCAGCGGAGGCCAAGCGGTCAGGCACCAAGACCGGCACGACCGCAACAACATCGTCGACGAAGCCGTCGACGCGTACGAAAGCCGCGCCGAAAAGGGCACCGAAGTCGGTGACCGTGACCATCCACGGCTCGGCCGACAACGAATGGTGGGTGTCGGTCGCACGCGGTGGACGCAAACCCGGCCAGTCACGATCGGTCACCCCGGACGCGGTCGAGGGCGCACTGGGCGAACTCGACGACTACGCGGCGCTGACGGCGGCCAAGAGCATTCTCGACGCGGCCCGAGAGGCGGCTGAGCGGCGCGTCGAGGAACTGAGCCGCGAACTTGCGGCTGCCCAAGAAGCCCTCGACGCGCTCACTCCGAAGTAGGCCTCCCCTAAGTGATCACCGGAAACCAGCCCAGGTCCGCCCCGGCAGAGACCATGCGGGCCGCTCCGTAGGCGATCCATACGCCGAGCACGACGAGGGTGGCCTTGCTGAAGACGATGGAACTCCAGCGGGACAGGGCCTGTCTTCGTCCGGACAAGAGCACCCACACGGCGATGGCGACCGAGACGACAAGGGCGCCGAACAGGACCGGGCCCATCAGGTTGTAGCCAAAGGCGGACGAGACGTCGCCGTGGGCCAGCGTGACGAAGCTGCGCGTCAGCCCGCAACCGGGGCACGGCAACCCGGTCATGTGGCGGAAGATGCAGGTCCCGGGGCCGCTGGTGACGCTGGCCGTCGACCATGCCGCCGCGACCGCGAGCACCGCGCCGCCCCCGACCGCGACACCGAGTGCGGGCAGCCGACGGCGAAAAGGCCCCTGCTCGACACCGGCCGATGCGGCGGCGTGGTGCTCGGTGAGCGGGGCGGTCATGAAGCCAGGGTACCCACCGGTATCGACAAACTCCTTACCGTGGAGTAAGGTTTGTTCTTACTAGCGAGTAAGAAGCCCGCTAAGCGGTTGGCCACGACCCTTGTCCACGGGCCGGCCGTCCACAGTTCCACGAGACAGGTAGCAGCGTTTCATGACCACCACTGAACCCCGCGACACCTCCGCGGTCGGCAAGACCGAGACCAAGACCTCGCCGATCGGCTACGCGATGCGCGCCCTCTTCGCGGTCACCGGCTCGGAGTTCGCCAACAAGTTCGGGCTCCGCGAGCCGCTCAACCGCGTCGCCTACCAGGGCACCAAGACCGGCTTCCAGACCCTCGGTGCGGCGAACCGCGCGTTCACCAAGGCCAGCGGCGACGGCAAGCCGAAGCGCCCGGCGCTCTCCAACAAGGGTCTGTTCAACCTGAACCCTGACGACGAGCAGCAGATGATCGCCGAGACGGTGAAGGATTTCGCCACCGAGATCCTGCGCCCGGCCGCCTACGAGGCCGACGCGAAGGCCGAGGCGCCCGCCGAGATCCTCGAGCGCTCGGCAGAGCTCGGGATCACCATGATCAACGTCCCCGAGGAGTTCGACGGCGCTGCCGCCGAGCGCGGCGTCGTCACCAACGCGCTGGTCGCCGAGGCGATGGCCTACGGCGACATGGGTTTGGCCGTTCCGCTGCTGGCCCCCAGCGGTGTCGCGACCACCCTGACCAACTTCGGCACCGACGAGCAGCAGGCCACCTACCTGCCGGACTTCGCCGGTGAGAACGTGCCGCAGTCCGCGGTCGTCATCGCCGAGCCGAAGCCGCTCTTCGACGCGTTCAACCTGGCCACCAAGGCCACCCGGGTGCCCAGCGGCTACCGCCTCAACGGCGTGAAGTCCTTCGTTCCGGCCGCCGGATCGTCCGAGCTGTTCATCGTCGGCGCCGAACTCGACGGCCGCCCGGCGCTGTTCATCGTCGAGTCCGACACCAAGGGCCTGATCGTCGAGGCCGACCCGGGCATGGGCATCCGTGCCGCCGGGATGGGCCGCCTGCTCCTGCAGGACGTGGCCGTGCCGTCGAACGCGATCGTCGGCGGTGCCGAGAGCGACGCCGCGTTCGGCGCCTACCGCGACGTCGTGCGCCTGTCGCGGCTAGGCTGGGCGGCACTCGCCGCGGGCACCGGCCGGGCCATGCTCGACTACGTCATCCCCTACGTCAATGAGCGCGAGGCGTTCGGCGAGCCGATCTCCAACCGTCAGGCAGTGGCCTTCATGGTCGCCACCATGGCCACCGAACTCGACGGCCTGCGCCTGGTGACCCTGCGCGGCGCGTCGCGCGCGGAGCAGGGCCTGTCGTTCGCCCGCGAGGCGGCGCTCGCCCGCAAGCTGACCATCGACAAGGGCCTGCAGATCGGCCTGGACGGCGTTCAGCTACTCGGCGGCCACGGCTTCACCAAGGAGCACCCGGTGGAGCGCTGGTACCGCGATCTGCGCGGTGCGGGCCTGGGCGAGGGGATCGTCGTCCTCTAAGGGCGGCGAACCAGCAAGGAGAAGGCACAGACATGGCCATCAACCTCGAACTCCCCAAGAAGTTCGCCATGAACATCGACCAGGCGCGGCAAGCCGCCCACGAGGTGTTCCGGCCGATCTCGCGCAAGTACGACCTCGCCGAGCACGACTACCCCGTCGAGCTGGACACCCTCGCCGCGCTGTACGACGGATTGGCCGCAGCCGGCCAGGCCGGCGCCGGTGCGGCCGGCGGTCGCGGCGACGAGGCCAAGGAGCGCCCGGAGGGCATCGTCGTCAACGGCGGCAACATGCAGTCGATCATCAACTCGATGGAGGCCTCCTACGGCGACGTCGGCCTGATGCTCTCCATGCCCTACCAGGGCCTGGGCAACGCGGCCATCGCCGCGGTCGCGACCGACGAGCAGCTCGAGCGCTTCGGCAAGGTGTGGGCCGCCATGGCCATCACCGAGCCGAGCTTCGGCTCGGACTCGGCGGCGGTCACCGCGACGGCGACCCTCGACGGCGACGAGTACGTCATCAACGGCGAGAAGATCTTCGTGACCGCGGGTTCCCGCGCGACCCACATCGTCGTGTGGGCGTCGGTCGACCGCAGCCTCGGCCGCGCCGCGATCAAGTCCTTCGTCGTACCGCGCGAGCACCCCGGTGTGACCGTCGTGCGCCTGGAGGAGAAGCTCGGCATCCGCGCGTCGGACACCGCGGTGATCCGATTCGAAGACTGCCGAATCCCCGCGGGCAACCTCCTGGGCTCCCCCGAGGTCGACGTCAAGAAGGGCTTCGGCGGGGTCATGCAGACCTTCGACAACACCCGCCCGATGGTGGCCGCCATGGCCGTCGGCGTCGCGCGTGCGTCGTTGGAGGAGTTGCGACAGATCCTGGAGGAGAACGGGATCGAGATCGACTACGACCGTCCCGCTATCGACCAGCATGCCGCCGCAGCCGAGTTCATCCGGCTGGAGTCGGATTTCGAGGCGTCGTATCTGCTGACCATGCGCGCCGGCTGGATGGCCGACAACAAGGAGCCGAACTCGCTGGAGGCGTCGATGTCGAAGGCCAAGGCCGGCCGCACCGTCACCGACGTGACCAACAAGGCGGTCGAACTCGCGTCGACCTTCGGTTACTCCGAGCGCACCCTGCTGGAGAAGTGGGCCCGCGACTCGAAGATCCTCGACATCTTCGAGGGCACTCAGCAGATTCAGCAGCTGATCATCGCGCGTCGCGTCCTCGACAAGAGCAGCGCAGAACTTCGGTGACAACAGCACCGATCGAGGGGTGACGAGGGGCCGGGAGCTACATCTCCCGGCCCCTTATCGTTGCCCTCGCTATGCCGTCGGCTGCGGCGGTGCCGGCTGACCCGGTGCGGGTGCCGGCTGACCCGGCGTTGGCTGGCCGGGTGCGGGTGCCGTCGGGCTCGGCGTGGTCGGGCGGGGTGTCCGCATCCACGGCGGCGTCTCGCTGCGCGGACGACGGTCGTCCCAGTAGTAACGGCCCCAGTCGCCATCCTCGCCACCGGGTCCGCGGCGCGGGCCCCACCGGTCGTCATCGTCGTCGTCATAGCGGTCGTAGCGATCGCGATGCCGATCGTACCGATCGTGGCGGTCGTCCCAACGCTTGTGGTACCCGGGACCGCGGTCGTGATCGTCGCCGTCGGCGAAGACCCCGACGCCGAAGCCGAGAGCGAAGCCGAGTCCCAGACCGAGGACCGCCGAGATCAATGCCGCCCCGATCACAGTCGTCCAGATGTGGTCGCGCCACCAGTTCGACTTGGGCTGCTCTGCCGAAGCCCCGATCGGGGCGCCCGGCGGCGGAGGGGGTGCCCCGCCGCCCGGGGCGGTCTGCGCGTTCGCAACCGGTTCGGTCGGCGGTGCGGGGATACCGGCCGTGTCTTCGGCCGCGGGCGTCTGCGCGGTCGGGGCCTCGCCGGGGCCCGGCGCGCTGTTCGCGGCGTCGTCGGCGTTCTCTTGCGGCTTGTCAGTCATGGATCTTCCTCTCCATTGAGTGCGCTATCCACAATGCCCGCAATTCGGACGGCGCGCACCAAACACTCACATGATGCTCAGGGTTCGCTACGCTCCGGACATGACGACCCAACCCGCCACCACCGTGGCCGAAACGACCGTCGCCGCGTCGGCAGACGAGGTCTACGAGTTGATCACCGATCTGCCGACGCTGGCCCAGCTGGGCGAGGAGATCGCCGAAATGCGGTGGATCAAGGGCGATTCCGCCCGAGTCGGCAACACCTTCCGCGGCCGCAACCGCAACGGCTGGCACCGCTGGTCGACGACGTGCACCATCACCGACGCCGTCCCCGGCCAGGTGATCGCGTGGGACGTCAGCAGTCTCGGCGCGCCGATCGCCCACTGGCGCTACGAGTTCACCCCGACCGAAGACGGCTGCCGCGTCGTCGAAAGCATGTGGGACCGGCGTTCGGCGTTGCTCAAGCGCACCGCCCACCTGTTGACCGGCGTCCGCGACCGCGAAGGCGCCAACGCCGAGCACATGCGCGCCACACTCGCCCGGTTGAAGACGCGCGCCGAGGCTGCCTGAGACTCGCCGGCGACTGATTCAGGCACTCCCACCAGCGCATATCCACAAGGTGACCGACGGCACCCGATACCGATTTGCACGCGCGTACGACTCGCCGGTAACGTTGTGTTCACCGACGCGGGGTGGAGCAGCTCGGTAGCTCGCTGGGCTCATAACCCAGAGGTCGCAGGTTCAAATCCTGTCCCCGCTACGAAGATTCAGCCCTGACCAGCAAGAATGCCGGTCAGGGCTGAGTCATTTTCTGACCTCAAACGGCAGAATGCGCGTTAGTCATCACTTCTTCGGTCCCGCGCCGGACGCCGCCAGCGTGGCCTGAGCATCGGTTCACGCGTGGTCCGCCCTCGATCCGACGCTCGCTGCGCGAGAAGCGTGGCAACGGCATTGCGAAGTGCCTTGCGAGGTGGCAAGGTCACTGCGCACGATCGACCAACTCCCCTCAGCGAATACGATGACAAAGCCTGGAACAATTCCACTCCTCGACGAGACTTCGCCAAATCGAGAGTTACAGCCCCCAGCATTTCAGCTACTAGCTGTACCCGGCCATCACGTTGGTGACAGTCGGCTCGTTGGCGGTTGACCGTCGAGCGCGGTGTGGCGTCGTCGATTGTTGTAGAACTCGATCCAGGGATCAAGAGCGGCGGCTCGTTCGGCGTTGCTGATGAAGACCTGCCGGTAGGCCCACTCGGTTTGCAGGGTGCGGTTGTATCGTTCGACTTTGCCGTTCTGCCACGGGCAGTGTGCCTTGATCAGGATGTGTCTGGCCTCGAGAGCTTCGAGGACGTCGTTGACGTCGGTGCAGCGGGTGTAGGACCAGTGGTTGTCGGTCATGACTCGTTCGATCCGGTCGATTT
>NZ_BAEE01000091.1 GCF_000241265.1 Gordonia araii NBRC 100433 | reverse complement strand
GTGGGCCAGGTGACGGTGACGTTGTGCGGGTTGCCGACGGCGTCGGAGAGTCGTGCCGGAGTGCCTGAGGGAAGCCGCGTTGGGCGTTGGTTAGTTTCGGTGCGGTTCTTGGCCATCTCTTCGTAGGAGTGGGTCGTCACGTAGACGCCGATGCTGAACGCCGGATCGCCCTTGCGAAGTGTGCTGGTCCGGGTGTACCAACCGCAGATGCGCCACTTGGGGCGCGAGGTGGGCGTCCATGTTGTCGGGTCAACGCCCTCTTCTGTGAGGAGCTCCGGTGACAGCAGGCAGGGGTCCCAGCGCAGTTGGCCGGCCGAGTTGTTCGTCGTTGTGCTGGTGGCAGTTTCGTCGTTGTTTCGGTTCACCTGGCAAGCAGTCATGCTCAGGACGGCGACGAGCAGTGTCGCGAGCGTTGCCCCCATCTTCCGCATGCCGGGCAGCCTACCGCCCTCTGGTCGCCAGCGGAGTCGGCCCCTGGACCGCCAGCCCCACATCCCGGCGAGTATCGCTTGGTCCGCGCCGCCTGAACCTCAGCGGCCCAGCCGGCGAGAAAGTGGGCACGGTCGGCGGGAATGTGGGCACGGTCGGCGGTCAGGCCGTCGGGCGATACACGCCCTTGTAGCCCATGCCGATGTTGTCGGTCCGCATTGCCGAGATAGAGACAGGATCGCCGGCCTCGATGAGGGTGCCGTCGCCTAGGGCCATTGCTACGTGACCGTCCCAGACGACCAAATCGCCGGCCATCGCCTGCGACTCGGGGATACGGGTACCCGTCGTCTGCTCCTGTGCGAGCCGTGGAATCTCGACACCGGCCTGACGATAGGAATACTGCGTCAAGCCGCTGCAATCGAGCCCTTTGCCCGGCGTGGTGCCACCCCACACGTATGGCACGCCCCGCTGGGTGAGCGCCGTGCGAACCGCGGCGGCAGCCTTCTCGTTGGGTGCCGTCACGACCTTGCCGTTCGGCAGCGTCACCTGTACTCCGCCGGCCACCTCGTTCATCGCGGCGGTGTCGGCGGCGGGGTTCGCGGCTCCGCTGACGGCGTCCAACCGGTCCAGCGCAGCGCTGCGGGAACGAATGGACCGGTCGTCCTTCGCCTGCTCATCGGCGATGGCCTGAAGCTTCTTCGTCTCGCCGTCGACGTCGCTGCGCACCCGCTCGACGACCTTCACCGCCTGCGACAGATGCTCGTGCGCACAGCGCAGCAGCACCGGAAGCCCGGCCGGAGTCAGCAGCTCCGGACTGCCGGCATCGGCAACCGAGATGAACGAATCGACGATCTTGTCCAGATCGCGATAACCGTCTCGGATCACGGCCGACGCCACATCCGTGATCGTCGCGACCCGAGTGCCGCGGTCGGCCAGGTGGGCATGCTGAGTCCCGCTGTGCTGCAGCGCTTCCAGCGTGGCAGTAGCAGTTGTGCCCTGCCATTTCGTATCGAGGTCGCGAGTCTGCACCGCAAGCGACGACCGGACATCGGCCAGCACATTGCTGGTTTCGCGCAACTGGTCCGACGGCCCGCCGTCGGGAAGAACCCCGCTGCCCAACGATCCGAGGAGAGCTCGCAGGGGAGCGAGCAGCAGCTCAAACACGGCTTTCGGCCGGGGCCGGAGTCGCCGTCGCGAGGTTCAACGCCTGACTCGTCGTGTCGTCGGTGTTGGTGAACGAGGTACTCGCCTTGGTCATGGCCGTGCCCATCGCCATCAGGCCGGCCCCGGCCATGTCCACCTGATCGTTGTGGGTCGAGGTGACCAGTGACGCCGCCGCGAGAAAGTCGGATCCGATGAGTCCGAATACACCGACCATGGCCGCGGTGTCGAAGTGGCCGCGCGCCGCCTGCCCGCGCACCTCGGCGCCCAACTGTTCAATGGCCGCCCCGCTGCGGTCGAGAATCTGCGGATCGACATCAAGCTCGCTCATCTTGCCCCCGGCCTCTGATCGGCGCCGGCACACGGCCGACGTTGCTGCGGGTTACGTTAGCAACTCGACAAGCGATAGGCGCGTGACGGCCGATACGGCATGATGGTCGGCGAAGAGTCGGCGACGTTCGCCGTAACCACATCACGAGGGGGGACTCTGCTTTGCGTCGAGCAGCAATCACACTCGGAGCACTGGCGGCAGTCGTGTTCGTCGTCCTTGGCCTGTTCGGGACGGGAATTCTGACCGTCCCCACCGACGGCAGCGCGATGGCGCCGGCACCGAAGCGCGCGCAGGAACGACTCGATACCGCGACGACGTCGTTCACGGCCGCGCCGGGCGCGGTGTACTCGGGTCCGATGGGTAGCCATCCGGCGAATCTCGACGGGTTCGCCGTGACGGCGACGGGCGACGCGCGCGGTACGGTCGCGATCAAGGGCGTTCCAGCCGAGGTGCTGCATCTCGACGGCACCACCTATGTGAAGGCCAGCCGGGAATTTTGGTCGATGGCCGGAGGATCCGGCGGGCCCGATTCGCCGAAGCTGGACATCGATCGGCTCGCAAACAACTGGGCGGCCGTCGGCGACGGTCTGCTGGGATTCCGCATCGGCGACCTGATCCCGAAGAACCTCGGCCTGGCGATCCAAGACGGCGACCGGCGAATCCCAGGCGAACTCGGGGCGCCGTCGGGGCCGGCCAGTAATACGCCCGACGCGCGCGGGACGGTCACGGGTCTGCCGGTCAATATCGAGCAGCGCGAGAACAACATCGTCGAGGCGGGAACCATGGCGACCGCCATCGGGCCTAACGGCGGCATCATCGGCGTTCTCGGCCCCGTCGGCAGCCGCGGAGACTCCACGCCGGAGACCTCGCGCCTGAAGATCCGGGTGATGACCAACTCGGAGGTCCTCACGTTCTACTCGACCGTGCAGGGGCTCACCGACCCGCTCAAGCGGGTTCCCATGCCCGGCGTCGACGTGCCGAAGCCGACCGGCTCGCTGGTTCAATGCGGCCCCGGATGCCACTCGGTCACCTACAACTTCACCAACAGTGGCACCGGCGGTGCGGACCGTGCGACGGTCAGCGTCCAGCAGACCAGCAACTTCACCGTCGCGGGCGCGCCCGCCGGCAGCTGCCAGCGTTCGGTGTCGATGCCGCTCGGCGGGCGGGCGACCTCGACCTGCCTCTTCAGCTACTCGCCGCCGCGAGGGCGTTTCACCGTACGTGTCGAGAGCAACTTCAAAGTCTCCGCCCACGTCGAGAAGGACGTCCGGGTGATGATCGAGTCGCTCGACCGCAACAAGAAGATCGCGACCGGCCCCCGGCCCGGCCAGTGGTACCCCAAGCCCTACAAGGTCAACGCGCCCAACCGCGGCTACGACCGGCAGATCACCGGCAACACCTCGCCGTTCGCGTACATGGTCGGCGGATATCCGTTCGACGGGATCGAGCCCGACGGCACGCTGTTGATGACCGCCGGACCCGGCTACGACGCGCACGTGCGCGGCGACTCCTTCGATCCGGCGTGGCCGGGCACCACCCAGCTGGCGTCGAATGCCGAGGCGCAGCGCAAGGCCGCCGGCGAGGCTCCTGTGCGCTGGGTCTTCGCCGAGGCTAAAGCCGCCGGCGCGGCCCGCAAGCTGCTGGAGCAGAAGCGGATCGAGGGTATCGAGGTCGTGGTGATTCCGGCCGATCGGTGATTCGCTCGCGGTGGCATTGGACGTCGCGTTGGGTCTCGATACACCGGTCTCGGCTGCGCCTCGCCCGGCACTCGACCACCGATGTGATCGGTCGTGGGTTGGCATTTGCGGTTGCGCGTGGTCTCGATACACCGGCGTCGCAAGCTCCGCCGGCACTCGACCACCCACGTGGGGTTCTCGACCACCGACGTGGTTCCGGCACTCGACCACCCACGTGGGGTTCTCGACCACCGACGTGGTTCCGGGACTCGACCACCGAGAGGGCGCGACACCGAATGGGCGCGACTACCGGGAGCGCATGCCCAGGACGTTGTCCAGCGCAGCTAGGACATCGGGCATTTCGATGCGCATGAGCGCGTCCTCGTCGAGGGAGGTGACGTCGACGTCACCGGTACTGAGGCGGTGTTCGCGTTCTTCCTCGGCGGCTTCGACGACGTTACGGATGAAACGACCGTTACCTGCGATGTCGATGCCGCGCCTGGGCTCACCGGCCTGGTCGATCTCGGTGACCTCGTACAGCGGGGCGCAGCGCGCCTCGAGCGCGGCCACGGCCTCGGGAGAGAGGACCGAATCGCGTTTGCGGGCGATCACTTCGCCGATCTGCGCGAGCTCCGACGGCGAGTACGAATCGAACCGGATGCGCTTGGTGAAGCGCGACGCCAGACCGTCGTTGGCGGCGAGGAACCGGTCGATCTCACCGTCGTACCCGGCGATGATCACCACCAGGCGATCGCGGTCGTTCTCCATGCGCGCCAGCAACGTGTCGACGGCTTCGCGGCCAAACGCGTCGCCGCCCGAGAGGCCCGTCTGGACGAGCGTGTACGCCTCGTCGATGAACAGCACGCCGTCGAGCGCCTGATCGATCAGCTTGCCGGTCTTGATGGCCGTCGAACCCAGGTGCTCGCCGACAAAGTCGCGCCGCGTCGCCTCGATCACGGTGTCGCTCTTGAGGATTCCCAGCGCGCAGTAGATCTTCGCGACAATCCGCGCGATCGTCGTCTTACCCGTACCGGGCGGGCCGGTGAACACCAAATGCTGGCTGCGCGCAGCGCTCGAGAGGCCCTTGTCGACGCGGACCTTGGCCAGCGTCGCCGCCGACTTCAGCTTGTCGACCTGCACTTTCACCGAATCCAGGCCGATCTGATCGGCAAGCTCGCGCTGGGCCTCCTCCAGTAGGGAACTGTTCGCCTCGGCGTCGGCCGGATCCTCCTTCGGCACCGACTTCGGGTCCCACCGATCGGTCCGCGAATCGATCGTCTCTTTGGACACGACGACGATCCGGAACTTCGGATCGGTCAGCGCCTTGGCGTTGTCGGAGAATCCGGGCTCGAGCGAATACACGGTTTCGAACACCGACCGAGCCTCGTCCTCCTTGCCCATCTCGCGCAGGCAAAGCCCACGCGTAAACATGGCGGCCGTACGGGCCGCGGGGATCGGTCCGGCCTCGGCGAGTTCGAGGCGCTTGATGGCCTCGCCGAACAACCCGAGCTGCGCGCACGCGGTGCCGACCATGACGTTCGCCGCCGCCGCCATGTGCTCGTCGGCCCAGTTCGCCGACCCGGCCAGCGCGGTCAGCACATCGGGCCACCGCTGCGTGCGGAAGTGCAGGTTGCCGCGCGCATAGTCGACGATCGGTGCCTTCTCCGACGGTTCGACCGCATCGAGTGCTTCTTCGGCCCCGTCATAGTCGCTCTCGCCCAGCATCACGCAGGCGTACGCCGCGGCCGCCTCGGCGGGGTCAGAGACCGGGTAGTCGATGTAGAGGCCGGTCGAGAAGCGGCCGGACAGCGTGCGCGGCGGCAGTCCGAGGCGTCGTTGCTCGACGAACAGGGAACGCCGGTGCTTGTAGAGGTTGAAGAAGATGTCGGGACTCTTGTCGCCGGCCATGATGCGTCCGAGCCAGGCATCAGCCATCTCCGGTACCAACTCGGTCGCACGTTTGAATGCACGGCCGGCGTAGTCGTTGTCCTTCTCCGCCTCTTGTCCGTCGACCGGGATCCCGGAAGCGAGAACTCCGGCATCGAAAACGCGGCGTGCCTGCACGATGTCTGCCATCGGGTGGGAGTCCTTTGCGCGTCGCAGGTGTTCGGGATTTGGCCTGACGATACCGTGCGAGGTCCGACTGACTCGAACTGGCGTGGTCCGACCGGGTAGCCTGACCGGCGAAGTCGCCAACGGCGGATTTCGGAAGGGGACCGGATGACTACCGCTTCTTTGCGCAACGGCGCACTGAGCGTGCAGACCACCGAACAGGGCCTGCCGCTCGCGATCAAGGTCGACGACTCGCAATTGCAGCGCGACCCGTCGCTCCTGGCGAAGGATCTGCTCCGCTTGTGTCAGCAGGCCGCAGTACGTGCCGGACTTGAGCGACGCCGCGCGCTGGAGGAGGCCGGCGTCCCCTCGGAGATCGTCGCGCAACTCGGCTTGCCCACCGCCGACCAGGCGGCTCGCCAGGAGATCCGCGACGAGTGGGAAGACGAGCACGAGACGACGACCTGGATGAGGTCGGTATGAGCTGGGCGATGGACGAGCTGGAGGCTCGTGCACGACGACAGCTCGACAGCCTCGACACGGTCAACGAGCGGCTCGCCGCGATCGTCGAAACGGAAACGTCGCCCGACGGAGAGGTCACGGCGACGGTCGACGGTGTCGGCGCGCTCGTCGACCTGAAACTGTCCGAGCGTGTGTCGAAGCTGTCCGGATCGGATTTCGCATCACTCGTCGTGTCGACGGCCCATGCGGCCTGCCACCGTGCGTTCGCCCGACGGGCCAAGATTCTCGAAGAGTTCAACACCGAGTTCACCGACCTCGTTTCGCCTGGTGAATACGCCGAGAACGCCGGATCGGACGACGAAGGCGACACGAACTCAGTCAAGTGACTGACGCTACTCGGCAACCCTGAGAGAGATGCGCTACAGTTTCCGGCATTGCCAGTTGAATTCGTGACCACACCGGGGGAACCACATGACAGCGAATCTGACCGCCGTACCCGAAGCGATCACGGCGTTCGGCGAGGTCGAGGCACTGGTCTCAAGTCAGCTCATCACGGCCGGCGCGGTCAACATCGCCGCAGTCACCGCCATGATGACGCCGGTGTTCGGCCTGCTCGGCGCCGAGCACCTCGCCGCGACGATCATGGCGATGACGACCAACACCTTCGAGGTGGGCCAGCTCGCCGCCGTCCACGCCGGCCACGCCGTAGCGGCATTCGGCTCCGCCGCCAACTACACGGCGGCCGACGCTCATCATGCGAGCGAAGTCCTCAACATCGGGAAGCTGATCTAGGCCCACGATGAGTGGTGGTACGCCGGCCGTCGCCGGCCCATTTCCCATCGCCGACGGGTTGATTCCCGCGCCGATCGACTTGACGCCGCTTCAGGCGGCCGAGAAGGCTGGCCTCACGGCGATCCTGAACACCCCCGCGTCGGAGTTCCTGGCCAAGTCCGGGTTTCCGCCGTTGCCCGAGGTGCCGCCGCTTCCTCCGTTGCCCGGACTGCCGCCGCTTCCGGCGATCAATCTCGAGCAACTGTTCAAGCCGCTGACCGACCTGGCAGCTTCTTTCGGATCGGGGAACCTCGGTGCGGAGGGCTTCGACCCGACGACGTTGTTCACCACGCTCAGCGAGGTGCTCAAGTCGGGAGTCGGCATGTCGACGTCGGCGCTGAAGTCGCTCGACTCGGTGTGGCAGGGCGCGGCGGGTGCGGCATCGGCGGCAAAGTCGACGACCGCGGCTGCCGAGGGCACGGCCGTCGCAACCAAAGCGGCGAACATCGTCACCAACACTCAGGGCGGTGCCGTGACGGTCGGCACGGGCAACGCGTCGATGCAGGCGGTGATCAGCAAGTTCATTGCCACGGCTAACGTCGCGCTGGGCATGATCTGGACTCCGGTCGGCCAGACCCTCCTCCTCACCGCTGCGGCTCTTGCCCTGTCGGAGGGGATGGCGGTGGTCACCGGCACCAAGGCCACGCTGACGCCGCAGACCGCCGCGCAGCAGGCCAACGCCGCGCAGATGGCGATCACCAACGCGCCCAAGTCCGTCTCCCCGTTCTCCGTCGCGTCGTCGGTACTCGAAGGTGTGACCAGCCCGATCTCCACGCTCGCGTCGACCGGTTCCAGCATGCTCGGATCGCTCACCAAGCAGAATGCGAACGCGAACAAGACGCTGGCGAAGAACACCGGCAAAAGCGACAAGTCCAAAGCCGACGCCAAGAAAGCCGCGGCCGCGGCAGCTGCGGCAGCAGCCAAGAAGGGCGGCGGCGGAAAAGGCGGCGGTGGTGGAGGCAAGGGCGGCGGTGGCGGAGTTCCCGCGACGCCGCTGCAGCCGCGTCCGGGCGTCGCGAGCGTCACACCGAGCGGCGAGGCCGCGCACGCGAACACCACGACCGCCCGGAGCACCACCACCGCGGCCATGGGCGGCCCGGGCATGATGCCGATGGGCATGGGCGGTGCCGGCGCTGCCGCTGCCGCCGGACGAGCGGGTGCCGGCGACGACGGCTACGGCTCGCCGGACTTCCTGGTCACGTCCGACCACGGCAGCGCCGTTGTCGGCGACATGCCCAACGTGACACCGGCGGTGATCGGCGGCGAGCACGATCAGAACGAACCCGGAGACGAATCTCCCGACGTGGAGCTTCGCCTCTAACCGATGAAGACCTAGCAGTACCCACATCAAACCGGGAGGAACAAGGATATGAGCGCAGACAAACTGGCGGTGGACCCGCAGGAGCTACAGGCAGCGGCCCATCGTCTCGATCAGCTCGCCGCGCGCCTCCACGGTGCGCTGGAGACCGCTGAACACCAGACCAAGGTTGCGTCCGCCGGTCAGGACGAGGTTTCTGTGCGGGCCGCCCAGACCTTCAACACCGTCGCGACCTCGGTCGACACCGACACCGGTGCCGCGGTCCTCGAGCTGCGCAAGATCGCGGCTGTCCTGCGTTCGCAGGCCAAGACGTACGGCAACACCGAAGACGCGAACACCCAGGCGTTCCTCGCCTAAGAGCAGAAAGGTTCCCAACGGGTATGGCAGGCTCAGGATCGTCGAACGCCGGGTTCACCGGTGTCGTCTGGGAGAGCCGTCCCACCGAGAAGCTGGCGACGGATCTCGTCAGCGGCGCCGGTCCGGCTCCGCTGGCCGAAGCCGGGCTGGCCTGGGCGAATCTCGCCGAGGAGGTGGCGGCGATCGGTGTGGAGTACGCGAAGGTCCTCGCCAACCTCGGTGTCCATTGGGAGTCTTTGACGTTCAACCACGCGTTCGAGAAGCTGATGCAGCTGGCGCCGTGGTTCGCCGACACAGCCGCCAAGCTCACCGATACCGCTGTGAAGGCGGAGACGCAGGCGGCGGCCAACACGGTCGCGCTCGCGACGATGCCAAGTCTGCCCGAAGTCGCCATCACCGAAGAGATGGCCGCGCTGCTCGCGCAGGCCGGTGTGATGCTCGGCGCGCCGATGGTCGCTTCAGGTACCGCCAACGACAAGGTCAAACACGAGATGGCGCAGCGGGCGGCGCGCGTGATGCAGTCCTACGAGCAGGCGACCCAGCCGGTCGCCGCCGCGTGGAGCATCGGTAAACCCCCGCAGATCGTCTCTGCCGATGCGCTCAACGCCGAACGGGCGGCTGCGGCCGCGAAGCGCACCAAGGCGACGGAGGCGACGAAGGTCGGGTCGCTGGGCAGTGCTGCCGCTATGGGGGGCATGGGCGGGATCGGGGCGATGCCGCGCGAGAAGTCGAAGTACGCGGCAACCTCGTTGGCCTCGGTCGAAGCTGCCCCCGTCCTCGCGCCGCCGATCAGCACGGACACCAACCGCAGCGGAATGGTTCCGATGGCGCCGATGGGCGCGGCCGGGGCCGCCGCGGCAGCAGGCAACCGGTCCGACACCGTCGCCCGGAGCACCGCCACCCCGTCGAAAGCCGCGGCGACCGACGACAATTCATCGGTGCGTCTGCCCGCCGGCTGGTTGTCCTCCGACGACAACGACGGTCCGACGTCGTGGACCCAGGTCGCCGAGCGGATGGACGAGGCCGACCGCGCGCCGATTCCCGGCGAGGGTGTGCTGAATCTCGGCCCGGCCTCGCCACCCGTCCTCGGTGCGCCCGAAGGCGGTGACCGGTGATGTGGGACACCGCGGCTCCGACCGTCCTCGAGTTCAGTCTCGACGAGCTCGACGCGCTCACCGACGCCTTCGACGTCCAGTCGTGGCCGGTGATCCTTGGGCTGCGGGTGCGCCAGGCGACCGTCGATGAACGACGCGCCGCGGTCGAGGCCGGTGCTGATGCCTTGCGGGGACGGGGACTGCTCGACGATGGTGAGTTCGCCGACGAGGTCATCCTCGCAGTGCGGACCCTGTGCCACGAGGACGCGCAGATCTCGGTGCGGTTCACCGACGGCCCGGACGCGCCGCTGCGCCGAGTCGCGCTGTGCCGCAGCGGAACCCGGCACGTGCTGGCCATGCGACGCGGTGACCGACTCTTGATCCAGTCCGTTGATGTGCAGACCGCCGACGACGCCGCGACCCGGATCGCCGACCTGCTCGGCGATGAAGATCCCGTCGGCGTGACCGGCGTCAGCGTGCCGACCGACGAGTTGGTCTCGCGACTGAACGACTGCACCAGCGCCAACGACTACGCTCAGGCACTGCACGCCGTCGGCGCGACCGAAAGCGATGCGACTTCTGCCGCTCTGGCCTTGGCCGAATGCAGCAGGCACGTCGAGATCGTCGCGTATGAAACAGTGGCGGGGAGCACCGCCCAGTCTTCTGGGGCCATGGCCGTCTACTCGACCCCGCGGGGTCGCATGGTGGCGAGTCCCAGCAAGTCCCCGGATGGTCGGTTGTGGACCACCATCTCGCCGGGTTCGGGTCATCGCATCAGGCAGGCAGTCGTCAGCCTGATCGAGACCCTTCCGTCGACGAGGTGGATGCCGTGACCTATCTGCGGGGGGTGCCGGTACCTCGAAGGGGGCCGGAAAGTGAGTCAGGTACCGACACAAGGAGTTCTACATGACTGTAGGAAACAGCAACGCATTCGAGCTCGACCTGGATGCGGGCTTTAAGCACACCAACACCGTCGACGAGATCGTCGCCTCGATGCGTCAGACGCTGTCGACGATCAGCAACGAGGTCGACGGCGCCCGCGCCACCTGGCAGGGTGGCGCGTTCGCCGCGTTCAACAACACCGCGAACGAGTGGGACGCCGAGGCTCAGCGCCTCAACCGCTCCCTCGACACGCTGCGCGAGACGCTGTCGAACACCGTGTTCAAGGGATCGGCAACCGCCGACGAGGACATCGCCTCGGCCTTCAAGGGCATCCAGGCCGGCGGCCTGAACCTCTGATCCCGGTTCAACCGAAACCACTTCCAACTACAGCAAGGGAACCAAGAACATGATGAAGTACGACTTCAACGACATCTGGCGTCTCGCCGACGCGCTTCGCGCCAACGGCAAGGCCCTCGTCGACCAGACCGAGGTTCTGGAGAGCGCCGTCAGCGAGCTGCGCGGCACCTTCACCGGTGGCGCCGCCGCTGCGTACGACGACGCGATGAACAAGTGGAAGACCGAGCTGTCCGACACCCAGGACATCCTCAACAAGATCGCCAACCAGGTCGAGGAAGGTGCTCGTCAGATGAAGATCACCGACGACACCAACGCTGCCAGCCTGGCCTGATCGTCGTATAGATCAACCGCGAAGCCGGTGTGGATGCCCGTTTGGGGCGCCCACACCGGCTTTGTTGTGCGCTGCGAGCCGGGTGTGGACGGAGTTCGAACGCCTCCCAGGCAGGCGCGAGGCGCTAGTGCACCGGTACGGGAGTGCCGACCTGTGCGCCGAGGTAGCGCAGTTCGTCGGGCGTGGCGACCATCATCACGTCCGTGCTCGTGCCGCCGTGCGCGACGGTGACCAGCGGGTTGGGGCCCGTGTTCTGCCGGAGGGTGATGTCGGCGCCGGGCTGAGAGTCCGCGCCCGAGACCGTGAAGTAGGTCCCGCCCGCCGTGCGCGATGCGAGGGGGACGCCGTCGAAGACGGTGACCGAATATTCTTGCCGCTGGCCGGCGACTTGGGATCCGGCGGCCGCCCCGGCAACGGTGAGTACGTGCGGGTTGCCGACCGCTTGCGCCATGCGGGCCCACTCGGCAGGCCGTTCGGTGTTGACGAGTACGCGGGCACCGAGCGCGATCGCGCGCAGGATGACCTGCTGCGCCAGACGCAAGGGGCCGACGATGTCGACGTGGCGGACGGCGGGGCCGGCGAGCGGCAACGCGACGGCACGCCCCTGAGCGTCGGCGCCGATCAACTGACCGCATCCCGACATCGGCAGGTCGACCCCGGCGAGGTAACCGGGTTCGGCGAAGTACTCGAATTGGCGGCGGTCGTGGAACGTGTCGGCGACCGGCAACGTCGCCCGCAAGGCGGTGCGCTGCAAGCCGGTCAACGGCTGTGAGCCGGGAAGCGAGACGGCCGGCTCCGACGGTCGCATCGTGAATCGGGCGATAGCGCTGACGGCCGTGTCACCCTCGTCGGCCGGGCGCAGGTGCAGCGCGAGGACCGTGCTCAACGATCGCTGGGCCCAGACCGCCATCAGTCCGCCGGTAGTGATGGAGTCGGCGTCGAGCGAGACCGATTCCGAGCGGAGCGGACCGACCACAGCGTGGTTGAGCTCTTCCTCGATCGCATTCGGGTCGTACCCCTCGGTGAGCTGCCAGGTCGCTTCGGTGATCTCGGCTGCGGTGAGGATCGTCGCGGGATGACCCTGGGAAGCAAGGTGATTCGCGATCCGGCGCGTGGCGACCATCGCCGCTTTGAGGGTGCCGGTGGCACCGCCGCCGCGGCGGCTGATCGCTTCCGTGGACGCTAGCGGGTCGAGGCGAAGCACCACCCAGACCGTGCGGAACGCCGCTGCGGGGAGCGGCCCGAGGATGCCGTCGTAGATCCGGGCGATCTGGCCGTCGCCGTACGCGCGGGAGCCGCGGCTGATGATGTCGATCGATTCCAGCTCCAGATCGAACTGCTCCAGACAACCCGCGACGACCTCAACCGGGATGACGTCGGAGGAGAATGTCGCACCGGGGACGAAGCGGGTCACCGAGATCGGTGCGGGGTCGATGCGCAACACCGTGATCAATCGATCGCCGTCCCAACGCATCCCGCAGGTGTTGACCCGCGACATCGGGACGTCGAACGGCGTGCCGATCGGCGGCGACACCTGTCGCCGCCGTACCGCGAAGACCAATCGCTGCCACAGGCGCTGGACCAACGAGACACCGCCGCGTCGCACCAGGAGTGGCAGGCCGATCACCAGGCCGATGATCAGGCCGGCCCACCAGTCCAGCGACGTCAGCGCGACGAGGAGCGACGCGCACGTGATCACGATCAGTTCCACGATGACGAGCGCCGGCATCGGAAGGATGCGGGTGATCGCGGCCTGGGTCGAACGGCGGAGGGCGGTGGGCCTGCCGGTGAATGACTCGTTCGGCTGCGTGCTGTGCACGTCTCGATTCCCCCTGGGTCGTTGCCGGTCGCGCGGGCGGACCCGGTACCCTGACGGTCGATTACTCGACGAATTGACGTCCGACAGCTTACCTTGCCGGATCGTGCACGACGCGAAAGGGGAGACGCTGCGTGCCATCACAATTGACGACCAGGCAACAGGTCAACGGTTACCGATTCCTGCTCCGGCGGCTGGAACACGCCCTGATCAGACGGGACGTGCGGATGCTGCACGACCCGATGCGCGCGCACACGCGCTCGTTGTCGGTCGGCATCATCCTCGCCGTTCTCATCACCGCAGGTTGCGGGGTCTATGGCCTGATCCGGCCCGCGGGGTCGGTCGGCAAGTCGAAGATCATCGTCAGCAAGGAATCCGGCGGGCTCTACGTGGTCATCGGCAACCGGATCCACCCCGTGCTCAACGTCGCGTCGGCGAGGCTGATCGCCGGGAGCGCTGAAAAGCCGTCATCGGTCAAGGAGAGCAAGCTTTCGGACTACGACCGTGGCCCGCTGATCGGCATCCCGGGAGCGCCGCAGACGCTGCCGGTGGCCGAGGACCCGGCGAACTGGACGGTCTGTGACACGGTCAACGTGCCCAGCGGGCAGGGAATGCGTTCGGGAGGCGTGCGCACCGCCGTCATCGTCGGTCCCGGCGACGAGGAATCCGCCATGTCGCCGCTGAAGGGCCGGGACGCGGTGCTGGTCTCGGTGGGCGACACCGAGTACCTGGTGTACGACGGCAAGCGTGCGGTCATCAAGGAGGATGACTCAGCCGTCCGTCGCGCCCTCAACCTGGATCAGGTCACACCGAGACCGATCAGCGCCGGGCTGCTCAAATCCATCCCGGAGGTCCCGGAACTGGAGACCCCCGAGATCGACCGGTCCAAGCGCGGTGTGCTCGGGATGAAGGCCGGGTCGATCGCCCGCGTCACCGGGCTTCCCGGCGAGCCCGATACGTTGTACGCCGTGCTTCCCGGTGGTTTGCAGCGCATCTCGCCGCTGGTCGCCGAGGTGCTGCGGTACGCCGACACCAAGGGGGAGTCCGAGGTGAAGACGGTCTCGGCGGCCGAGGCAGCGGCGCAGCCGCTGGTCTCCACGCTCGCCGTCGGGCACTTCCCGACGAGCACCCCCGACGTCGTCACACCGTCGGCGGCCCCGGTGACGTGTTTCACCTGGTTCCGTCCCTCGTCGGCCTCCCCGGCGCGCGTCGGGGTTCTCGTCGGAATGTCGCTCCCGGTGCCGTCCGGGCGCGAGCCGACCGACCTGGTCACCGCCGACGGGCCCGGTCCGAACCTCGATCAGTCGTATATTCCGCCGGCCAGCGGGTACTACGTGCGAATGACGGGGACCGGCGAGTCGAGCCGGCGCGCGGAATCGCTCGTCTACGTGGCCGACACGGGCACGCGGTACGGAGTGCCGGATCCGAAGACCGGGCAGGTGCTGGGCCTGGGGGAGAGCCCGCAACTCGCGCCGTGGCCGATCGTGTCGCTGCTCGTGCCCGGCCCGACACTGGCCCAGGAGAACGCGCTGGTGATCCGGGACACCATGAAGCAGGTCGGTGGCGGCCAGACGGTCGCACCGCCGTCGAAGTGATGCCGGAGACGAATCAGTAGTCGTCTTCGGTGAGTGCGCGCAGGCGCCGGCGCGGCATCGTGAGCAGCCAGTAGGCAAGAGCAACGGCCAGACTGCCGCCGGCGCCGGCGAGTGCCACCTTCCGCGTCGTCTCATAGCCGTCGCGCACGGGTGCCGGGCGCGGCATCGACACCGCGGTGTTGCGTTCGGCCGGAGTCGTAATGGCCGACATCGGCGTGGTCAGGGCGGCCAGCGGATCGACGACGCCGTAGCCCACGGCGGGGTCCCGCACCGCACCCGGGCCGTGTGCGGTGCCGATGATGCGCTTGACGACGTCGTCGGCGCTGATTCCCGGATACCGCTGCTTGATCAGGGCGGCGAGGCCGGCGACGTAGGGGGTGGAGAAGCTGGTGCCATCGATGCTGATCGGACCGTCTTTGCCCTGCTGGCGGTTGACCGCCGATCCGTCGGTGCCCACGCTGACGATGTCGGTAGCCGGTCCGGCGACGTCCACCCACGGCCCGTGAACGCTGAACGGAGCGGGCTGGCCCTCTTTCGAATCGACACCGCCCACGGTGAGCACGTAGTCGTCGTACCAGGCGGGGCTGACGATGGTCTGCAGGTTGTCCCATCCGGCCGTGTCGGGATTCGCGAATGTCGGATACGGATTCTGCTGCTTGCAGTTGCCTTCGAGGTTGCCCGCGGCGGCCACGACGACCACGTTGCGTGAATGGGCGTAGCGCAGGGCGGCACCCAGCTGGCCGTCGCCCATCGCGGTGCCGGCGGGTGCACACGCGACTTCGGAGATGTTGATGACGTCGGCACCGGCCTTGACGGCTTTGACCACGGCCCAGGCCAGCGTGAGAACGTTGCCGTAGCTCGTGTCGGCGATCGGTGCCGGACTCTCGTTGCGCGCCGAATTCTTCGCTGCGAACGAGAGACTGGTCTGGCGGATCGAGATCAGGGTCGCGCCGGGGGCCACCCCGACGAACCCGTCCGAGTTCGGCCGCGCCTTCGCGGCGATGATTCCGGCGACGATCGTGCCGTGGCCGTCGCAATCGTCGAGCCCGTTCGACGAACTGACCAGGTCGCCGCCCGGGAGCACCCGCCCGAACCGCGAACTCGGCTTGACGCCCGTGTCGATGACCGCCACCCGCTGTCCGGCGCCCGTGGCGAAGGAATGCAGCTGGTCGATCTCGAGTAGCTGTTGAGCATCGGAAGGGTCGCGCAGTGTGGCCGCCGAACTCGCAAAGGGCTTGCCGCACACCAGCTTCTGCTCGGTGGGGTCCGGCGCCCGGTCCGGCGGGTTCAGGTTGAGCTGTTTCGGGTTGACCTTCGGCGGCTGTTGGGCCGCGGCGGAGGGCACCGTGACCAGCGACGGTGTCAAGAGCACGACCGAAGCAGCGAGCAGGCGCAGCCCGCGCCGCGCGCCGCTAGAGATCCCGGACATACCCGTAGACGTCCATCACCCAGAACGCGAGCGGGACGATGAGTCCGACCAGGATGTACTCGATGATCTCCCCGGTGCGTTTGGCGACCGGGGAGAATCCCTCGCCGTCGCCGATCACCCTGGTGACCGCACCGAGAATGGCGAGCCCGACGAGAAGGCCGAACGCGGTGAGGGCGCCGGTGGTGCTGGACGTCGCGTAGCCGATCATCAAGGCGGCGAAGGTCAGGGCGCCGCCGCCGATGAGCACCGCGGCCTGCGTGACGTCGCTATAGGCGCGGCCGCGCCGGGCCAGCACGATCGCGATGATGATCGCCAGCGCACCGGATTTCCACTGGAAGCCGTTGGTCGGGTCGGCGGCCAGGAAGGCGCCGATGCCCGCGATGCCGGTCGCCCCGATCAGGATGCCGCTGAGATAGGCGTTCGCGGTCTTGGCGCGGCGTTCCAGGGCCCCCGCCGACGGCAGCGCCATGGCGCCGATCGCGCCGATGCCCTCGATGGTCGGCCGGACGTCCTCTTCGATGGGATCGATCGGAGCACCGGCGGTGGGCACCGGAGGCAGCGGGAGACGTGCGAGCAAAATCGTGAAACGCGCCGCCGTGGCAACGAGCAGGAATCCGACGGCGGCCATTCCGGCGCCGATGTTCACCGGCTCGGTGTGCCACAGCGCGGAGATTCCCGTGGCGCCGATACCGAGAATCGCGCCCGTGATGACCGCAGCGTGGACCATCGGGCCGGCACCGGTCGTCCGGTAGGCGATCACTGCCGTGAGCAGCGACGCCGCCGCGCCGAAGAGCAGGTGGGGAGCGCCGTAAGACCCGGGGGTGAGCACCATCGCCCCGGCGAAGACCAGCGGCTGCGCACACGTGCACAGCACGGTCGCGGTCGTCGAATCGCGGTAGTAGCGGGCCGTGATGATGGCGGCGACGAGGAAGGCGATACCCGCGCCGACCGCGGCGAACCCCGGCCACCAGGCATCGGTGTGCGCGCGTGTGAACAGCAGCGCAACGCCCGCGAGGACGCACGCGATCATCGCGACGCAATATCCCATGGTGCGGGCCGTCGCCACCGTCCACGACGGGAAGTTGGTGCTGTTGAGCTGGGCGACCGCGTCGATGACGTCGTCGAAGAGGACGGGGGCTTCGCGAGAGTCGACCGAACGCAGGACAAGCAGGTCGCCGTCGACCACACCGGCCTCGTCCAGCGTCCGGGACGAGTCGATCGGATCGGCGCCGACCCGGCCCAGCACCCAGTGGTGGCGGGTGACGTCGGTGTGCGCTTCGTTCTCCCGCTCGGTGAGGTCGGGGTTGCGCGATTCGATCAGCGCGACCAGGTCGGCCAGGAGGCTACTGATCGGCACGGATCCCGGTAGCCCGATGTCGAGCTGCGTATTTCCGCCGAGTACCGAGATGCGGGTCAGCTCGGGGTCGGCTCCACTGGCCGATTGGTCCAGATCAGCGAGTGGATCACTGACAGGCATCGCGTTGACCCCCTGGTCCTCGTGGTGACCGCGCGGTGGCGCGCGTCCGCGGCGACATCGGAACGACGTCGGTTCGCAGGAGAATCTACCCGATGACTACGATGGACCAGCCTGCGCCAGCAGACCAGACCATCGAATGGGGGATCATGGCCACGACTGGATTCGTCCGACGGCCCCGGATCTCGCCACCCCGATCGCCGGGCGGCGAGGTGAACCTTCAGCCGCCACCGGACATTCCGCGCGTGATTCCGGGCAACATCCTGATGAAACTGCTCCCGGTGATCATGATCATCGCCGTGGTCGGCATGATCGCCCTGATGTTCACCGTCGGCGGCCGGTCGATGCTGACCAACCCGATGATGATGATGTTCCCGATGATCCTCATCATGTCGACCCTGGGCATGTTCATGGGCGGCGCCGGCCGGAGCGGCAAGGGCGCTGCCGAGCTGAACGAGGAGCGCAAGGACTACTTCCGCTACCTGGGCCAGGTTCGCGGCGAGGTGCACACGACCGGAAAAGCGCAGCGCGACGCGCTCGAATGGAGTCACCCGGAACCGAAAGCACTGCCGGCGATCCTGGGCACGCGGCGCATGTGGGAACGCCGCCCCGCCGATCACGACTTCGGACATGTCCGGCTCGGCGTCGGAAGCCAGCGCCTCGCCACCCGGTTGATGCCGCCCGAGACCGGGCCCTTGGAGGACTTGGAACCGGTGTCGACCGTGGCACTGCGGCGGTTCGTGCGCACCCATGCCGTCGTGCATGCGTTGCCGACGGCGGTGTCGCTGCGCAGCTTCCCGGCGATCAACATCGAAGGCGTTCGGCAGGAGACCAGGGGGCTGGCCCGCGCGATGGTGATGGAGTTGTGCGCCTTCCACGGCCCCGACCACGTGATGGTCGGGATCGTGTGCGCCGATCCGGAGGCCGACGCGTGGTCGTGGGCGAAGTGGCTGCCGCACGTTCAGCACCCCACCGCACGAGATGCCGTCGGACCCACTCGGCTCATCTACGGCTCGCTCGCCGAGTTCGAGGAGGCGATCGCGCCGGAGTTCATGGAACGCGGCCGATTCTCCCGGACCGCGCCGCCCACCGCGGGCCGCAAGCAGATCGTCGTCATCATCGACGACGGCTACGTCAACGGCGACGAGACGCTGATCAGCGATGCCGGCATGGATTCGGTGTCGATCATCGACCTGTCCGCCCCGAAGGACGGGCTCGCGGTTCGGCGTGGATTGCAGCTCGTGGTGGAGAAGGGAAAGATCGGTGCGCGGACGCCTTTCGGTCTCGACGTCTTCGCCGACATCGATCTTGCGCCCGTCGCCGACGCCGAGGTGTTCGCGCGCGGGCTGGCACGCTACCGGATCGCCACTGCCGCGCAGATCATCAGTCTTGACCACGACGATGCTCCCGTCGATCCGGGGCTGATGTCGCTGTTGAAGATCCCCGATGCGTCGCGCATCGACCCCAACGTCGTCTGGCGCCCCCGTACACCGCGCGAGCGCCTGCGCGTTCCGATCGGCGTCTCGCAGAGCGGAACGCCCGTCGAGATCGACATCAAGGAATCGGCCGAGAACGGCATGGGCCCGCACGGGTTGTGCATCGGTGCCACCGGATCGGGCAAGTCGGAGTTTCTGCGCACCCTTGTGCTCTCGATGCTGACCACGCACTCGCCGGATGCGCTCAACTTGGTGCTCGTCGACTTCAAGGGCGGCGCGACCTTCCTGGGGCTCGACTCGGCACCGCACGTCGCCGCCGTCATCACCAACCTCGAAGAAGAGTTGGCAATGGTCGACCGTATGCGCGACGCGCTGGCCGGCGAGATCAACCGCCGCCAGGAACTGCTTCGTTCGGCCGGCAATTTCGCCAACGTCGGCGACTACGAGAAGGCGCGCCAGGCCGGAGCGCAGCTCGATCCGTTGCCCGCGCTGTTCATCGTCGTCGACGAGTTCTCCGAGCTGCTGTCGCAGAAGCCGGACTTCGCCGAGCTGTTCGTGATGATCGGGCGACTCGGGCGCTCGCTGCACATGCACCTGTTGCTGGCCTCGCAGCGGCTCGAGGAGGGAAAGCTCCGCGGCCTCGACTCGCACCTCTCGTACCGGATCGGCCTCAAGACGTTCTCGGCCAACGAGTCCCGCTCGGTGCTCGGCGTCCCCGATGCCTACCACCTGCCGTCGATCCCCGGTTCCGCCTATCTCAAGTGCGACTCGTCGGAACCGCTGCGCTTCAACACCTGCTACGTATCCGGGCCGTACACGACGCCCGGCGAGGAGGACGGCACCGAGAGCACCGGCCCGGGCAACAGCAAGATGAAGCTGTTCACCGCGTCGCCGGTCCCCATCGACTGGGACGAGGAAGCCGAGACGCTCACCGCGAACGTCACTCCGAAGAAGAAGGTCGCTCTTCCCGACCTCGACGAACTGGAGGCGACGCCCGAACCCTCTTCGCCGGGCGGGATCGGGCCGACGTTGCTGGACGTGGTCGTCGGCCGGTTGGCCGGACACGGCCGCGCCGCGCACGAAGTGTGGCTGCCGCCGTTGGACGAGTCGCCCACCGTCGACATGCTCGTCGGCGAGTCCGACTGGCACGACTCACTGGGCACTCTCGGGCCGCTGCAGTTCTCGATGGGCGTGCTCGACCGGCCGTACGACCAGCGCCGCGACATCCTCACCATCGACGTATCCGGCGCGGCGGGCAACGTCGCCGTCGTCGGTGGCCCGCAATCGGGTAAGTCGACGACCATCCGCACATTGATCGTGTCCGCCGCCGCCACGCACACGCCGGAACAGGTCCAGTTCTATTGCCTCGACTTCGGTGGCGGATCGCTTGCCGGCGTCAGCGGAGTCCCCCACGTCGGCGGTGTGGCATCGCGAGCCGACAGCGACGGCGTGCGGCGAACGGTCGCCGAACTCGCGACGCTGATGCGCGAACGCGAGCAGTTGTTCCACGACCTGGGCATCGAATCCATGCGCGACTTCCGCCAGCGCAAAGCCGCGATGTGGTCGGCGCCGCCGGAGGTGCGGGCCAACGATCCGCTATCGGCCGACGCATTCGGCGACGTGTTCCTGGTCATCGATGGTTGGGCCGCGTTCCGCGCCGAGTACGAGGGCTTGGAGGCAACGGTCGGTTCACTGGTCAGCCAAGGCCTCTCGTTCGGTATCCACGTCGTGCTCACGACGTCGCGCTGGGCCGAGATGCGCCCGGCCGTCAAGGACATGATGGGTTCGCGCATCGAACTCAAGCTGGGTGACGCCCTCGATTCGGAGATGGGCCGCAAGGTGGCCTCGCTGGTACCGGCGGGGCGCCCCGGGCGCGGTATCAGTGCCGAGCAACTGCACCTGCTCGTCGGGTTGCCCCGACTCGACGGCGACTCCAACCCGGAGACCCTCTCGGCCGGTGGTGCGGCGGCCGCCGCAGAGCTGTCCGAGTTCTACCGGGGGCGCCATGCCCGCCTGGTGCGCCGTCTGGATCTTCAGCTGTCGCGGTCGGAGGTGTTGCGCCGCGTGGGCGAGTCGGGGCGCACGCTGGCGCCGCATCAGGTCCCGATCGGATTGGGCGAGAACGAGTTGAGCCCGATGATCCTGGATTTCGAAGCGCAGCCGCTGCTCATGGCGTTTGCCGACAACGAGTCCGGAAAGACCACACTGCTGCGCAACATCGCCATGGGACTCATGGAGAACGGCACCGCCGAGCAGACCAAGATCGTGCTCGTCGACTACCGGCGCACGATGCTGGGTGCCGTGGAAGGCGCCCATCTCGCCGGGTACGCGACGTCGAACCAGGCGCTGGGTCCGATGATGGCCCAGCTCACCGAGTACTTTAAAGCCCGGTTGCCTGGACCTGACGTGACGCCGGCCCAGCTGCGCGACCGCAACTGGTGGCAGGGACCGAACGTCTACATCCTCGTCGACGACTACGACATGGTGGCGACGTCCGCGGGCAACCCGCTAACGATGCTCGGGGACATCCTGCCGCAGGCGCGCGACGTCGGACTCCGGCTGGTCGTCTGTCGTCGCTCGGGCGGTATCGGCCGTGCCCTCTACGACCAGGTCCTCGGCAAGATCAAGGAGTTGTCGGGAGACATCCTCCTGATGAGCGGTGACCGCGACGAGGGCAATATCGTCGGCCGCACCAAGATGCAGCAGCTGCCGCCCGGCCGCGGCGAGTACATCTCCCGGTCCCGCGGGTCGGAGATGATCCAGATCGCGAAACTCCCGCCGCTGTTCCAAGACTCCGAATAGCAGTCGGCAGTGCTAGCGTCTTAGGTGATGTAAGCCTACGGTTACCGAGCTAGGAGGGGCATGACCTCGGCATCGTCGTTCGAACCGATCCAGCGGTACCTGTCGGGCGAGCTGGGCTTCGAAGACGCCCTGCATGCGGTGACCGGGCTCAGCGTCGAGCGGTCAGCGCTCGTCGGAGTACTCGAGACGTTGGCCGCCGATGGCGGGGTGCCCAACGCTTCGCTTTCGTATCACGACGAGAAATTGCTCTCCGACCATGGCTTTCACGAGAGGCCCGGCGCGGTTGCCGTCATGACCGTCCAGCGTGACGTGCAGCTACAGCAGATCATCTCGGCGTCGCTGACGGTGGGCGAGGTGGCCGAGCGACTCGGCGTCTCGACCGCGCGGGTGCGCCAGCGCATCGCCGCCCGCACGCTGTGGTCGTTCCTCTGGGGAGACCGCCGGCTGATGCCGGCCGCCCAGTTCTCGCCCAGCGGCATCGTGCCGCACATGGACAAGGTCATCGCCCGGCTTCGCCCCGACTCGCACCCGCTCGAAGTGCACAAGATTCTGACCGTCCCGCAGCCGTCGCTGACGCGCGCTGGCGGCAACCCGCAGTCGATCGCCGATTTCCTCACGCGGGCGCCGGTGACCGACGACGAGCTGCAGCATGTGCTCGACCTGGTGGATGCCGCATCGTGGTCGACGGTCTAGCCGGCCCGCCCACCGTCGAGAAACTCAAAGAACTCGGGGTGCGGCGCGAGGAAATCATCGGCCTGCCGTCGGAGATCGTGTGGCGCGTCCATGCGTCCGCCGGCGAGCACGTGCTGCCGTGGAACTTTCCGCGGACATGGGGTCCCGTCCTGAGGTTCGACCACCATCCCAGGCCGTTGGGCATCCACGACGAATACGGGATCTGGTACGGGGCGGCCGAGCCGCGCGGAGCGCTGGCCGAGGTGTTTCAAGAGACCAGACTGATCGACCGCTTCCACGGCACGCCCTACCTGACGGCGGCGCGCTTCACCCGTAAAGTGCGACTCCTCGACGTCGGAGGTATCGGACGAGGCGCATGGTTGACCAGGGCCGGATCGCAGTACGCGCTGGATTCGGCCCCGCACCGGATCGCCCAGGAGTGGGCTCGCGCGATCCACACCGCCTACGGCGATATCGACGGGATCGCCTATCGCGGCCGATTCGCGGGCGGTCCGTGCGTAGCGCTGTTCGAACGCGGAGGCGATGCGTTGCCCGATCGACCTGAGTTGTCACTGCCCCTGTCGCACCCGGGATTGCACGCCGGGATAGCGACGGCGGCCATCGAGCTCGGTTACACGGTGCTCTAGAGGGGGAGACCATGACCTACAACAGCGGGCAGTTCCCGCAGCAGGGCGGCGGGCGACATCGATCGCCGGGCGACCGGCCCGATCCGGAACCGCGGACGCGGGCCTACTCCGACTACAACCCCGGCCAGTTCACCGGTGGGCAGGCGTACGGGGCCCCGCCCTACGGCGGCGGGTACGACACGGGTGCGTACGAAGCGGCCGCCTACGGCGAGCCCGAGGAGTACGGCGAGCCCGAGGCGGGAGAGGGCGGCGATGGCCGCCCGCCACGTCACCCGTGGGTTCTCGCATCGCTCGTCGGTGTGACCGTTTTCCTGGCCACCGTGATCATCGGCGGCACGCTGTGGGCTGTCAACGACAGCAAGGAACGCAAGTCGGAGAACTATGCCGACGGGCCGCCGACGTCGACGGTGACCGTCACGGAGTCGGTCACGACCACCACGACGACGACGGTCACGAGCACACCGTCGCGGTCGACCGACCCGTCGAGCCCGTACGGATCGGACGACGACGGCGGGAACGCCGCGACGGCGTCGACGGGGTGGTACGCACAGTTCGGATCCTTCACCAGCTACGACAGCGCGGTCGCGCTGGCCGAACAGACGTCGGCGGAGGTGTACCGCGGCGAGGAATTCGGGCAGCCCGGGCAGTACATCGTCGCCCAGCGCGAATACTCCCAGGAAGGTGCTCGCGAGGCCTGCGACATCGCCGAGCAGTCGTGCGTCGTGAAGCAGGTTTCCTAGCCCGTACCCTGGTGCCATGCCGAAGTCGAACGAGTCCGCAGAGCTGGCCGCCCGACTGCTCGACGCGCATGTCGCGTTCGAAGTCCGCAAGCTGCTCGATCCCGTGGAGTTCGAGAAGACGGTTGTCGACGAGGTCGACAACTTCCTCGGCCTGGCCGATGAATTGACGCTGGCACAGGCGATTTCGTCGGATCCGGTCAAGGCGGTCGCGCGCAAGTACGCGGCCCAGATCCCCGTCGAAGGGGCGATTCCGGAGCTGGTCGGGGAGATCGCGCGGCTGTTGTACCGGAACGCGGTCAACGACGAGTACCGGCTCTCCGACGTGATCGACGATCGGCATTTCGACGAGTTGGCAACGGCCATAGGCGAATTGGGAGTGACCAAACGGGTGCTCCGGCGCGTCTTCGAGGGTCCGTCGACGATTGATACCGCGGTCGAGGTGGTGACCAGAGCCGTCGACTCCGTGCTCGATGATCCGGAGTCCGTCGACGAGGTTCCGGCGTCGGATCCCGTGGCGTGGCTGCGCGACCGGGCGGCGCGAGGACTGCGGACCGCCGTGCGTCCGGCGCGCCCGGCGATCGACAGCGCGGTCGAGAAGGTGACGCGGTCCGGAGCGGCCTTCGTGCTGCGCAGCAACGAGGACGAAGCCCAAGAACTGCTCGTCGACTCGGTGCGCGACGTCTGGCGCAATCATCGCGAAGACTCGGTCGGCGTGTACCGCGAGGTTGTGACCGAGGAGGACATCGACGACATCGTCGTGCTGGTCTTCGAGTTCTGGCGCGAGTTCCGCGACACCGAGTTTCTGCAGACACTGCTCGACCAGGCGATCGACTATGTCTTCGAGAAGTACGGCGATACTCCGTTGAGCGAGCTGCTCGGCGAACTGGGGGTGTTCCGCGAGGATCTCGTCGAAGAGGCCCTCCGCTTCGGCCCGCCGGTACTCGAGCGGTTGCACGAGCGAGGCCACGTGGAGCCGCTGGTGCGACGTCGTTTCGCCGCGTTCTACGCCTCGGAGGAGTTCCAGGCAGCGCTCGGCTAGATCGCCCCGACGCCGAGTGGGCACCTCACCTGCGCCGAGTGGGCACCTCACCCCCGCCGAGTGGGCACCCCAACCTCGCCGAGTGGGCAGCTCACCTACGCCGACTGGGCAGCTGATGGGGCCGTTTGGCGTCGAAGACCAGCGCCGAAAGTGGGAATGGCTCGTCGGGAATCGAACCACTCGGCAGTGGAGAAGGTGGTCGACCGTGACTGGAGACACCGACGAACTCGTCGGACGCCGACCTGCTCGGCGTCCACTCGGTACAGGTCGACTGCCCACTGGGCGCAGGTGAGGTGCCCACTGGGCGCAGGTCAGGTGCCCACTGGGCGCAGGTGAGGTGCCCACTGGGCGCAGGTCAGGTGCCCACTGGGCGCAGGTCGGGTGCCCAGTCGGCGTGGGTGAGGTGCCCACTCGGCGGAAGGGCGGGCGCCTGGTTAGTCGCGGCTTCGGTGGTTGCGGACTTTTGCGCGGTTGCCGCAACGACGCATCGAACACCAGCGCCGGGAACCCGGGCGCGAGCCGTCGTAGAAGATCAGCGCACAGTCGTCGGCACCACAGCGCCGAATTCTGGCCGGATCGCCGCCGAACACGGCGATGGCGTCGCGAGCGATGGCCGAGAGTGCGGTCGGAACAGCGAGCTGGGGCGGGGGTGTAGTCCCGCCGGCCAGGTGCGGGATCGGACCCGGCAGCGCGGCGATCTCGTTGACGACGTCGACGGCCGTTGGTGCTGCCGGCTGTCCGTCGGCGAGGGAACCGGCGATGGCCCAGACGGCCGAGCGTAGCGCGAGCGCTCTGTCGAAGTCCGCCGCCGTCGGAACCGATGCCAAGCGGCCGAAACGCTCGGTCAGCCAGGCGTCGAGCGCAGGCGGATCGGGCAACGACTCCCACTCGGACACGTCGTATCCATAGTCGCCGGTGTATCCGAAATCCAGAGCGAGTGATCCGGAGTCGAAGAACCAGCGAACGCCGTCGGGCGAGGTAAACCATTGACCGGTCATCATGTAACTAGTATAACTGGTTACATGACGAAAAGTGTGCAAGTGGGATTGACGAAGGATGTCGGTTGGCAGATGGGTGTGCGTCGGACCATGCCCTTTGACGCGACGGAGGTCTGGGGCTTCCTGGTCGGGCCGGGACTACCGATATGGCTCGGCGAAACGCAACTCGGCGATGTCGGAGACGCGTATGAGACGGTCGACGGCACGGTCGGGGAGCTGCGCAGCCGGCACGAAGAGCTGCGATTGCGGCTGACATGGCAGCCGTCGGGGTGGGGTCATGACTCGACGCTCCAGATCACTCTTCGACAAGCGGCGTCGGGAACGACGGTCGCCATCCACCAGGAACGGTTGGCGAGTGCGGACGAACGTGCCGAGCTGCTCGAGCATTGGCGAGGCGTGCTGGACCGCTTGGAGGCGGCGTTGCGGAGCCGCTGACGGTCATCGGCCGTTGATGACCGCGGCCTTGGCCGTCTGAAACTCCTCGTCGGTGAGCAGGCCGCGCTGGTGCAGGTCAGCCAACTTCACCAGCTCGTCGGCGATCGTCGACTTGTCGTCGGTTGCTGATGCCTGCTGCGGCGAGTTCTTCACCAGGCTGATGCCGCTGGAGGCTTGGGCCGTCGGCTCGCGTGGGTCTCGATACGAATCCCTCGCGAGCTCGGGATTCACTCGACCATCAATGGGTTCGCGAGGCGCTTGACCTGCGGAAGAGGCGGCGAGGAATTGGTCCAGGAACGGCTGGAGGAAATTGCGATCTTCCTGAAGCGCGATGCCGAACTCGATCTCGTCCGTGTCGGTGATACCGATCAGATAGGTGAAGACGAGTCGCTTGTCGAGGCGAACACCTCGCAGCTGGCCACGGTGCGCCTGAAGCTCGATCGGATGCTTGGGCGTCTTCGGCACGGCGACGAGCCGCCGATCGGTCACGGCCAGCCCGATCGACTGCGGCGTGACGGAGGTGACGTCGGCGAGGGCCAGCAGCTGCTCACCCGGCGCCATGAGCGCCGCCATGACCGCGACGCATCGATCCGCTTTGCTGTTGCTGAGCATCTTGGAACGCGCTGGCCCGTTCACGGCGTCACTCCTCTCAGACCGATCCCTAGGCCAAACGGTATCGCGCGAACTCGGTGCGCGAGAGTTTGAATCCGTAGCTCTGCGGGCCGGTGCAGTACAGCGCCTCCGACGACGAGTAGCAGGTGAAATCGGCGCCCGGCACCGAGATCTGCACGGACTCCCCGTAATTGAGAACCGCACCGGGATCTCGCCAGGTGCCCTGCAGGATCGTCGAGCACGGAGGCTTGTCGTAACTGAACCAGCCGACGATCCGAACGCGCTGCTCGGCGTCGTCACCGTAAATCCCGCACCGCGATTCGGTCGGAGATTCGTTCGGGCCGTCGTGGATCTCGCAGATGAACTCCGACCCGGCGAAGCAGGCGATATTGCCGCTGGGCACGCTGAATGCATAGGTCGCGACCGAGGTCGGCGAGGACATCGCGAATCGCGACGCATCGACGGCACTGTAGGCACCGGGCCCGTCCGGTGGGACGGCGGTGACCGGCGGTGGTGTCGTCGTTTCGGGTTCGGTTGTCGTGGTCTCCGTCGGCGGCGAGGATGGAGTGACGGTCGTCGTCACCGTGACCCGCGAGTCGGGCTCGGCGTCGCCGAAAACGATGCGGCCGCACGAGGAGACGCACAACGCGACAAGCGGTACGAGCGCGACCGCCAAACGCGACACCGGTGGATTCATCTGCGTACTCTCCTTCACTGCGCGGGCAGTACCGTCAGAGCGCGGCTGCGCTTGTTGAGCTGTTCGCAGCCGTCGTCGGTCACGATCACGATGTCCTCGATGCGTGCACCCCACTGGCCGTCGAAATAGACGCCGGGTTCGACGCTGAACGCCATGCCGGGTCGCAGGAGCAGGTCGTTGCCGGCGACGATGAAAGGCTCCTCGTGTACCGACAGCCCGATGCCGTGGCCGGTGCGGTGGATGAACCGATCGGCGAGCCCGGCGGCGGCCAGACTGTCGCGAGCGGCGGCGTCGACGGATTCCGCAGACACCCCGGGACGCACGGCGGCAACGGCTTTCGCCTGCGCCGCCTCAAGTTCGGCGTAGGCACGCGCGACGTCGGCAGGAGGCGCGGCGAAGCAGTAGGTGCGGGTGCAATCCGAGTTGTAGCCGGGATCGACCGGGCCCCCGATGTCGATGACGACGATATCGTCGGCGGTGATCTCGCGGTCGGAATGCTCATGATGCGGGTCGGCGCCGTTGGGACCCGAGCCGACGATGACGAAGGCCGCAACGGTATGTCCCTCGGCGATCAGCGCGTCGGCGATGTCGGCGGCGACGGCCGCCTCCGTGCGTCCGGGCCGCAGCCATTCACCCATCCGGGCGTGGACGCGATCGATCGCCGCGCCCGCCCGGCGCAGCGCCGCGATCTCGTCGTCGTCCTTGATCATGCGCAGGTCTCGCAAGATGTCCGTTGCCAGCATCGGGGCGGTACCCGTCGCCGACATCAACGGCACGAGATGCCCGGCCGACATCGAATCCGACACCGCTACAACCGGATTCGACGGCAGTCCCGCGAGCGCCAGCACGTACGGATCCTCACCGTCGACCCACGGGGCGAACCCGACGCCCAGATCACCGGCCGCCGACGCGGCGAAGGTCGCGACCTCCAGACGCGGCGTCACGAGCCGAGGAGCTCCCGTAGCTGGAATGACTAGTGCGCTGAGCCGCTCGAAGGTCTGGGCGTCGGAACCGATGAGGTACGCCAGGTCGGGGCCTGGGGTGATGACGAGCCCCGCGACGCCGGCCGCGGCGGCCAGCTCGGCCGCGCGAGCGATCCGGCGCTCGTAGACGGGGGACGGGAAGCGAGAAGCCATGGCGCCACCCTAGTCCCGGACCGGGACTGGACGGCCGAGCAAAACGGCCGAACCCATCACCCGGTCGACCGGGATCTCGATGACGACTCGTCGCGGATTCGGCTGCGGTACGCGATACCGCAGTCCGTAACGCCGCTCAGCCTCGCGGATGCGCTCGGGCACGCGCGACACGCGCACCGGACCTTCCAGGGTCAGCCAGCGCGGCCCGTCGACGTGTGTGACGGCCGCACGACCGCCACGATCGGCGTTGCGGACCTTCTGGCTGCCGTCGCGGGTGATGATGCGCACCAGCTGCTCGTCGGGGTCGTAGGTGAATCCGACCGCGACCACATGCGGCGAACCGTCGGTCCGTGTGGTCGCCAGGGTCGCCAGGTGGCGCTCGGTCAGGAAGGTCAATGCGTCGTCGGTCAGATCATCGGGTCCGCTCACTCCGCCCACGGTAGTCCCGGGCTCCGACGCGCGTGAATGGGATACTGGCTGCCGTGACTGGATCCATCCTCTTGTTCGGCGGACGCAGCGAGATCGGGCTGGCGGTGGCCGTGCGCATGGCCGCCGGGAAAGACGTGGTGCTCGCGGCGCGGCGGTCGGCCGATCTCGACGACCAGGTCGAGGCGCTGCGGGAGGCGGGTGCCGCGAACGTGTCCTGTGTCGAGTTCGACGCCGACGACACCGATTCGCACCCGGCCCTCGTCGCCGAGTTGGTCGCGCGGGGCCCGGTAGATACGGCGATCGTCGCCTTCGGCATTCTCGGCGACGCCGCGCGCGCCGAAACCGACGTCAAGCACGCCCTGCAGATCGCGCACACCGACTATCTCGCCCAGATCTCGGTGATCACGCTGCTGGCGAATGCGTTGCGTGCGCAGGGCAGCGGCACGATCATCGCCTTCTCGTCGATCGCCGGGCAGCGCGTACGGCGCGCCAACTACGTGTACGGCTCGACGAAGGCGGGACTCGACGGATTCGCCTCCGGCCTGACCGACGCGCTGCACGGCAGCGGAGTCCGCCTGCTGCTGGTGCGTTCGGGTTTCGTAATCGGCGCGATGACGAAAGATCTCATGGCCAGCGGCGTGAAACCGGCACCCATGTCGAAGACAGCCGACCAGGTGGCGGACGCGGTGGTGCGCGCCGACCGTCGTGGCAAGACGGTCGTCTGGGTCCCGTGGGCGCTCGCGCCGGTCACGCTGGTCTTCCGGCTGTTACCGCGCGCCATCTGGCGCCGGATGCCGCGATGACCGGGCAGGACAATCGGACCTCCCAGGCTCCGGACACCCCACGATTCGTCGTCGTCGGAATCGGCGCCGACGGGTGGGACGGGCTCTCGACCGTCGCACGACGCGAACTCCGCGGTGCTTCCCGAATCTTCGGCTCGGCAAGGCAATTGGCGCTCTTGGGCGAGGACATCGAGGCGCGGCAGACCGCATGGCGCAGTCCGATGAGCGCGCATCTGCACGAGCTGATCGCCGACCCGGGCGACACACCCGTACACCTGCTCGCCTCCGGCGACCCCATGTTCCACGGCCTGGGCTCGACGGTCGTCGCAGCGATCGGTGCTGAGCACGTGCGGATCGTGTCCCATCCGTCGAGCACCAGCCTGGCGGCCGCGCGGCTCGGCTGGGACCTCTCGGGCGTGCGCATCGTCTCGCTGGTCACCGGCGACGTCGACGACGTGCTCGCCGTCGCGGGTGACGGGCGGCGACTGTTCGTCTTGTCGCGGGATGCTTCCTCGCCGGCAAAGGTGGCCGAGACGTTGCGGAGCGGCGGGTGGGGAGCCTCGACGATGACCGTCCTCGAACAACTCGGCGGTCCCGCGGAGCGGATGATCGTCGGTCGGGCGGGGGATTGGGAAGCCGCGGCGGGTGATGCGCTGAACCTCGTCGCCGTCGAATGCGCCGGTCCTGCCCGGGTACTCGCCCCGGGTCTGGCCGACGATGATTTCGCCCACGACGGTCAGCTCACGAAGCAGACCGTGCGCGCGCTGACGATCAGCGCCCTGCGTCCGGCGGACGGGCAGGTGCTGTGGGACGTCGGAGCCGGTTCGGGCAGCGTCGGTATCGAATGGCTGCGTCTGAACCCGACGGGAGAAGTGACCGCCTTCGAACGGGATGCGGTACGCGCCAGGCGAATCGAGGAGAACGCGCGACGGCACGGCGTCGCTTCACGGCTGACCGTCGTCGACGGGGATGCCGCCGCGACCATCGCCGCCCATGCTGGTCTGGCGCCGGACAGCGTCTTCGTCGGGGGCGGACTCACCGCCGATCTGTTCGCCCTGGTGTGGTCCTCGGCCCGGGTCGGAACGACGGTCGTCGTCAACGCGGTCGGCATTCCGACCCAGCAGCTCCTCGTCGAGCTTGCCGGGCGGCACGGCGGAACCCTTCGGCGGTTCACCGTCGAGACGGCGGGTCCGCTCGGAAGTGTCACGGCGTGGCGCCCGGCGCTGCCGATCGTCCAGTGGACGGTCGGCAAGGAAGAGGTGCCATGACGGTCTACTTCATCGGTGCCGGGCCGGGCGCGCCCGATCTCATCACGGTCCGCGGCGCGGAGCTGCTAGGCCGTTGCCCGGTCTGCCTGTACGCCGGCTCGCTGGTGCCGGCCGCCATGCTGGAACGTTGTCCGCCCGGCGCGGAACTGATCAACACCGCGCGGATGCCGCTCGACGAGATCATCGACCGGATCGCCGCGGCCGACACCGCCGGACACGACGTCGCGCGCCTGCATTCGGGTGACCCGTCGCTGTACTCGGCCGTCGCCGAGCAGCAGCGCTTGCTGCACGAGCGCGGCATCGATACCCGAATCGTTCCCGGAGTACCGGCCTTCGCCGCCGCGGCAGCAGCCCTCGACACCGAATTGACCGTGCCGGGAGTCGCGCAAAGTCTGCTGATCACCCGCGTCTCGACCCTCTCCACGGATATGCCGGACGGTGAGACCCTGACGGAATTGGCCACCACCGGCGTGACGCTGGCGATTCATCTCGCCGCCCACCGCGCGGAGGCTGTCGTCGAAGCGTTGACACCGCACTACGGCAGCGACTGCCCGACCGCGACCGTCGCCTTCGCGAGCCGCGACGACGAGCAGATAGTCCGCTGCTCGTTGCGCGAACTGCCGGAGCGCCTGACCGAGATGGGAATCGTGCGCACCGCGGTCATCTTCGTCGGACGCGTGCTCGGTACCGATTCGGCCGCGACCGACAGCTACCTCTATTCACACGCCCGCGTCAGAAAGCTCCGTCGCGGCGATACACATCTGGGTCCGGACAACCCGTCGTGACCGGGCCGATTCTGATCCTGGGCGGGACCGGCGAGGCACGCGCACTGGCCGCACGCCTGGTAGCTGACGACGCGGACGTCGTCAGCTCGCTGGCGGGCCGCGTGCAGAATCCGCGACTGCCCGACGGTGAGGTACGCATCGGCGGCTTCGGCGGGATCGACGGTCTCGTCGCGTGGCTGCGCGAGCACCGCCCGGCAGCCGTTGTGGATGCGACGCACCCTTTCGCCCGGCAGATCTCGGCCAACGCAGTCGCCGCCACCGACGCGGCCGGGGTGCCGCTGCTGCGGTTGCTGCGGCCGGCCTGGGTGCCCCGACGCGACGACCGGTGGACCACCGTCGCCGACATCGACGAGGCGGCCAAGGCGGTCGGCGCGGCCGGTGCCGCTCGCGTGCTGCTCACCACCGGGCGCCAGGACGCCGGGGCGTTCGCGCGACTGCGGTCGCCGTGGTTCCTGATCCGCGTTGTCGACCCGCCGACCGGTCCGCTTCCGCCACGGCACGAAGTGCTGCGCTCACGCGGACCCTACGGGCTCGACGACGAGCGGGAACTGCTGCGGGACAACGAGATCGACGTGCTGGTCACCAAGAACAGCGGAGGCGAGCTGACCCGCGCGAAACTCGACGCGGCGCGCGAACTGAGCGTGCCCGTCGTGATGGTGGCGCGGCCCGCCGAGACGGCGAGCCGGATCGTCGCGACAGTCGACGAGGCGGTGGCCTGGCTCAAGTCGGCTGGTCGTAGCGACGCGGGGTGAACACCAGGCGGCCGCCCGGCCGCCGCGCGACGGTGGTCGTCGACGATCCGACGATCAGAAGGGTGCGCATGTCGACGACGCTCGGGTCGAGATCGGCGAGTCGCGTGACGGTCAGAGCCTCGTCGGCACCGCCGACATCGCGTCCGAGGAGTACGACGCGGTCGGGGGAGATGCGGTCGAGCAGCAACGCCTTGAGATCGGCCACCTGATGGTTGCGGCTGGCCGAGCCCGGGTTGTAGATCGCGACGACGAGGTCGGCGTCGACCGCCGCCGCGATGCGCCGTGCGATGACCTCCCACGGCTTGAGCCGGTCCGAGAGCGAGATCAGCGCCAGGTCGTGGCCGAGCGGCGCGCCGAACGCCGCCGCGACCGCCGAGGCCGCGGTCACTCCGGGAAGCACCTGTACCTCGACGTCGGCGTACGCGGCTTCGGCGGCGACCTCGGCGACCGCGGTCGCCATCGCGAAGATCCCGGGATCGCCGGAGGACACGACCGCCACCCGGCGCCCCCGGCGAGCCAGGTCGAGTGCGAACTCGGCGCGCTGGGACTCCACGCGGTTGTCGCTGGGATGCACCTGTTGACCGGGACGGGGCGTGAGCCGATCGAGATAGGTGGTGTAGCCGACGAGGTCGGTGGCTTCGGCGATAGCGGCTCTGACCTGCGGGGTTTGCTGCGCCGTCGGTCCCGGTCCCAGTCCGACGACGGTGACGCGACCGGGTGCTTCCGCATCCGCCGGCTTCGTCAGCGGATTGTTGATCGCCCCGGGGACCACGATCATCGAGAAGTAGGGAACCGTCGACGGATCGACGTCGACGACCCGCGCGATCCGCTGATCGGCGGTAGTCGCGCGCTCGACGTACCAGGCCTCGTCGATCCGGCCCGCTGTCGCGAGAGCCGCGCGCACCCGCTCGAAGGTCCGTCCGAGCTTCAGTACGGCGATCGCCGAACCACTGGTGAACTGGGCGACCAACTCGTCATCGGGCGCGGTGCCGGGCAGGACGACGAGGTTCTCCTCGCCCTCCACCAACGGGATGCCGAGGGCCGCACTCGCCCCGGATACCGAGGTGACGCCGGGGACGATCTCGGTGGGGAAGCGGGGGGCCAGCCGCTTGTGCATGTGCATGTAGGAGCTGAAGAACAGCGGGTCGCCTTCGGCCAGGAGGACGACGTCGCGGCTGGCGGCGAGGTGGCCCGCCAGCAGGTCGGCGCTTTCGGCGTAGAAGTCGGCCATGGCGCCGTCGTAGCCGCCCGGATGGTCGACGGTCTCCGTCGTGACCGGATACATCAGGCGTTCTTCGATCTGGCCGTCGCGCAGATAGGGCGCGGCGACACCGCGGGCGATGCTCCGGCCGTGCCTGGCGCAGTGGTAGGCGATGACGTCGGCTGAGCCGATCAGCCGGGCGGCCTTCACCGTTACCAGCTCCGAATCGCCCGGACCCAGCCCCACGCCGTACAGCGTGCCGGTCATCGTTCGCTCTCGGTGGCCAGCGCGTTGAGTGCCGCGGCCGTGATCGCCGACCCGCCGCGGCGGCCCAGGACCGTCAGGAACTCGAGGTCGGTGCGCTGCGCGAGTTCAGCACACGACTCGGCGGCGCCGACGAAACCTACCGGCGCACCGACCACGGCAGCGGGTCGGGGGGCACCGGCGTCGATCAAGTCAAGAAGGGCGAATAGCGCGGTCGGAGCGTTGCCGATCGCCACCACCGCGCCGGCCAGGTGCGGCAGCCAGAGCTGCACCGCGGCGGCCGTTCGGGTCGTCGCAAGTTCGGTGGCAAGGTCGGGGACGCGGGGATCGGGCAGGAAGCACAGCACGTCGTTGTCGGCGGGCAAGCGTTTGCGCGTGACGCCCGACGCGACCATCGACGCGTCGCACAGAATGGGTGCGCCGTTCTGCAACGCGGTGCGGGCCGCCTGTACGACGCCGGGTGTGGCGCGGACGTCGGCGGGGAGGTCGGTCTGCCCGCACGCGTGGATCATGCGCACGACCACCGTCGCCAGGTCGTCGTCGAAGGCGCTGAGATCGGCTTCGGTGCGGATGATCGCGAACGATCGCTCATAGATCGCGGCGCCGTCGCGCAGGTACTCGGCCATGACGCATGAGCCTAGCGAGTGCCCGTCGGAGCCGGCGCATCTCGGTGGGTGGTCGAGGGTTGGCAGGCGCGTCTCGCGTGGTCTCGATACGCCGGCTCGCCCAGCGGCTCGCTGGCGCTCGACCACCGAAAGCGGGGCGCTCGACCACCTGGCTCGTGGGTTGATGGGGGCGAGCCTTTGGGTGGTCGAGTGCCCGGCGAGCGGAGCGAGTCGGGTGTATCGAGACCCGCCGCATGCATAACTAGCGCGCGGGCGGAGCCTGGCTGCCCAAGACGGTGCGTCGGTACGTGCCGTCGGACTGGGCTTCGACCCTGACATGCTGGGTGGTGGGGGACCCGCAGCCGCGCGAACAACCCACCCAGTGCTCGCGTGACGACGGTGTCGTCGTCGACACATAGGCCGCGATGTCGGCGCGGACGTCGGCCTGAGCTCGCGCGCACCCCGGACGGCCGGCACAGCAGCTGAGCAGCGTCCAGGGCGAGTTCGCGTCGAACACGAGCCCCATCGGCGCGAGGACGCGCAACACCGTGTCGGCCACGGCCTCGGTCAGATCGGCCAGCAAGATCTCCCGCTGCGGGGTGACGATGATCGGGGCATCGACAGCGGCGAGGAACGCGGCGGTGCGCGCGGGCAACCGGCCGGCCGGGGCCAGTGCGCCGAGCATCACCGCACCGTCGTCTTGTGGCAGCCAGCCGACCAGCGGTGCCGCCGTGTCGACGCCGACGGGGGCCTCCGCGGCCCGGCCGTCGAGGTCCGCGGCCAATCCGCCGATCAACGCCCGTCGAGCTGCCGGATCGAGTTCGCGGATCCGCCACGCCCCCGACGAGACTTCAGCGAACCTCGTCGCGACCCTGATCAGGGACTCGACGACGCCGGCCCGCGACGTCTGTCCAAGGCTCTCATCGGCGACGACGAGCGCGGCCGACTCGCCGTCAGCACACCATTGCGCTGCCACATCCGGTCGCTGGGCGAGGACGTCGCCGCGACCGTCGTCCACGCCGAACAGGAACCGTCCCGACAATCCGCCCACAACCCCGGCGCGCAGGCGCTCGTCGAGTTCGGCGATCGTGTCGTCGACCCCACCGTGCCCGCCTATTCGTCCGGCCAGGGGAGAGGCCACGATGTTGCGGACGGTGTCCGCCTCCCCTTCGGAGCCGAGGCCGGCCGCGAGCAAGGCCTCGGCGGCGGCGCCGGGATCGTGCAAGCCCCGCAACTGGAGATTGCCGCGGCTGGTCAATTCGAGATGACCGTCGCCGTGCTCGGTGGCAACGCGTGCGGCCGCGGCCAATTGGTCAGCCCGGATCCGTCCTCCGGGCAGCCGAATGCGCGCGAGCGCTCCATCGAGCGCCTCGTGCGTGCGCATGACGCCCGGGCAGCGATCTGCGCCGGTGCGGGGCTGGGCTGGGGGCACGACTCCAGACTACGACCGCCTAGGGTGGAACGGGTGATCCTGCTGCTGTCCACCTCGGATACCGACCTCATCACCGCCGCCGCCAGCGGAGCGCCGTTTACCGGGGCGAACCCGGCGCGTCTGCTCGTCGACGAGATCCCGGATCTCGCCCGTGACGCCGACCTGATCGTCGTGCGCATCCTTGGAGGCCGCCGAGCTTGGGAGGAGGGGATCGACGCGGTCCAGGCGACGGGCAAGCCCCTGATCGTGCTGTCCGGCGAACAACAGCCCGACCCGGATCTGATGGCTTGCTCAACGGTGCCGGCCGGAGTCGCCGCGCAGGCGCACAACTATTTTGCCGCCGGCGGTGTCGAGAACTTCGTGAACGCCCACAACTTCCTGTCCGACACGGTGCTGCTGACCGGGTTGGGCTTCGGCGAACCCGAGATCACGCCCATGTGGGGAGTGCTGACGCGCGAGTCGCGCGAGTCGTCGGCCCCCGACCACGACGTCACCGTCGCCGTTCTCTACTACCGCGCGCAGCACCTGGCCGGGAATACCCGCTACGTCGACGCGCTGTGCGAGGCGCTCGAGAACGCCGGGGCCAAGGCGCTGCCGGTGTATTGCGCGTCGTTGCGCACCGCGCCCGACGACCTCATCGAGCTATTGGGTACGGCCGACGCCTTGATCGCGACGGTCCTCGCGGCCGGCGGGACAACGCCGGCCGACGCATCAGCCGGCGGCGAGGACGAGGCGTGGGACGTCGAACGTCTTGCCGCCCTTGACATCCCGATCCTGCAGGGCCTGGCCGTCACCGGGTCGCGCGAGCAATGGGAGGCCAACGACGACGGGCTGTCGCCGCTGGACGTCGCAAGCCAGGTCGCGGTCCCTGAGTTCGACGGCCGGATCATCACCGTGCCGTTCTCGTTCAAGGAGTTCGACGACGACGGGCTGCCCTGGTACCAGCCCGATCACGAACGCTGCGCGCGCGTGGCGGGGATCGCGGTGCGCCACGCACGACTGCGCCATCTGCCGAACGCGCAGAAGCGTCTCGCCCTCGTTCTGTCGGCGTATCCGACCAAGCACGCACGCATCGGCAACGCCGTCGGGCTGGACACCCCGAAATCGTTGTTGCGGCTGCTGACCGCGTTGGCCGGACACGGTTACGACCTCGGCGATGCCGCACAGATCCCCGGACTGGCCGACGACGATTCGGACGCGCTCATGCACGCGCTCATCGAAGCGGGTGGACAGGATCCCGCGTGGCTGACCGACGAGGTGCTCGCGGCCAACCCGATCCGCGTCGCCGCTGACGACTATCGGCGCTGGTTCGCGACCCTGCCCGCCGACCTGCGGGAAGCCGTCGAGGAGAAGTGGGGTCCCGCCCCCGGCGAACTGTTCGTCGACCGGAGTCAGAACCCCGACGGCGACATCGTCGTTGCCGCGATGACCTTCGGCAATGTCGTGCTGATGGTCCAGCCGCCTCGCGGCTTCGGCGAGAACCCGGTGGCGATCTATCACGATCCCGACCTGCCGCCGTCGCATCACTACCTCGCCGCCTACCACTGGCTCGCCGCCAATCCGGACGCCGACGGCTGGGGCTTCGGCGCGGACGCGGTCGTGCATCTCGGCAAGCACGGCAACCTGGAGTGGCTGCCGGGCAAGACGCTGGGCATGTCGGCGTCGTGCGGTACGGATGCTGCGCTGGGCGATCTGCCGCTGGTCTACCCGTTCCTCGTCAACGACCCCGGTGAGGGCACGCAGGCCAAGCGACGCGCGCACGCGGTCCTCGTCGACCATCTGATTCCGCCGATGGCGCGCGCGGAGTCCTACGGCGACATCGCCCGCCTGGAGCAACTGCTCGACGAGCACGCGAACATCGCCGCGCTCGATCCGGCGAAGCTTCCGGCCATCCGCCAGCAGATCTGGACGCTGCTCACCGCAGCGAAGATGGATCGCGACCTCGG
>NZ_BAEE01000092.1 GCF_000241265.1 Gordonia araii NBRC 100433 | reverse complement strand
TGATCCGTCCCGGGGTTTCCGGAGGGTTCGTCTCACGGGAAGATGGATCTTATGGCAGGAACGAAGCGGTATCCGGCGCAGTTGAAGCGGGACGCGGTGGAAATGGTGGCCCAGTTGGTGGCTCAGGGTTCGACGGAGTGGGCGGCGATGGGCAAGACCGCTGATCTGCTCGGTGTCGGGTCGGCCGAGACGGTACGCAAATGGGTGCGCAATGTGCCTGAGGTTGCTGCTGGGGTTAGCCAGGTCGCCGCGGAAGGCGAGGAGGTGCGCCGGCTGCGCCGGGAGGTTGCCGAGCTCAAACGGGCGAACGGGATTTTGAAGGCGGCGTCAGCTTTCTTCGCGGCCGAGATCGACCGGCCACACCGCTGATCGTGGAGTTCATCGGCGCTCACCAGGGCAACCGGGTGGGCGCCGATGGTCTTGTTTGGGGAGTCGATTCGATGTGTCAGGTGCTCACCGAGCATGGTGTGCCCATCGCCCCGTCCACGTACTACGAACACCGCACCCGCGGGCCGAGCCGGCGGATGCTGGCCGACGCACGCGTGATTGACGCGATTTGGACGATGCGCCACGATCAGCCGCTGACTCGGGT
>NZ_BAEE01000093.1 GCF_000241265.1 Gordonia araii NBRC 100433 | reverse complement strand
GTGTGCCTTGATCAGGATGTGTCTGGCCTCGAGAGCTTCGAGGACGTCGTTGACGTCGGTGCAGCGGGTGTAGGACCAGTGGTTGTCGGTCATGACTCGTTCGATCCGGTCGA
>NZ_BAEE01000094.1 GCF_000241265.1 Gordonia araii NBRC 100433 | reverse complement strand
CGGCATGTCCGGAGACTCTGTTCCTTGGGAAGGATGGAGTCATGGCAGGGAGTACGTCGAAGAGGTACACGGCCGAGCTGCGTGAGCGGGCGGTCAGGATGGTTGGGGAGATTCGGGCCGACCACGAGTCGGACTGGGCGGCGATGACGCAGGTCGCGACGCTGCTCGGGATCGGGACGCCCGAGACGGTGAGGAAGTGGTGTCGCCAGGCCGAGGTCGACGCCGGGCAGCGGGCTGGGACGACGAGTGAGGAGTCAGCGGAGCTGAAGCGGTTGAAGCGCGAGAACGCCGAGCTCAAGCGGGCCAACGCGATCCTCAAGAGCGCATCGGCTTTCTTCGCGGCCGAACTCGACCGGCCACAGCGCTGATCGTGCGGTACATCGACGAACACGTCGGTGACCAGCACGACCGAGGTCTGCGATGGGGTGTTGAGTCGATCTGTGACCAGCTCACCGAGCTGGGCGCCAAGATCGCCCCCGCGACCTACTACGAGCACCGCTCCCGCCGACCGTCCAAGCGCGAAGTGCGGGATGAGGAACTCAAGCCCAAGGTGGCCAAGGTTCATGCCGAGAACTACGGCGTCTACGGAGCCCGGAAGGTTTGGCTTCAGCTCAACCGGGAGCGCACCGCTGATGCCGAGCCGATCGCTAGGTGCACGGTGGAACGGCTGATGAGCGACCTCGGTCTTCGTGGCGCGATCCGGGGCAAGGTCAAGCGCACGACGATCGCTGATCCGAAGGCGAAGCACCCCGGTGACCTCGTGGGACGTCAGTTCGCGCCGTTGGCGCCGGACAGGCTATGGGTGGCCGACTTCACCTACGTGTCGACGTGGGCGGGCTGGGTCTACGTGGCGTTCGTGATCGATGCCTACGCGCGTCGGATCATCGGCTGGAGGTCGTCGACATCGATGACCTCTCAGCTGGTGCTCGACGCCATCGACCATGCTGTGTGGACACGGCAGCGGGAGGGCCGGCCGGTGGCCGGGGTGGTGCAGCATCACGACCACGGCAGCCAGTACACCTCGGTGGCCTACAGCGAGCGGCTCGCCGCTGACGGGATCCGTCCCTCGATGGGGGTTGTCGGATCGTCCTATGACAATGCGCTGGCCGAGTCGATCAACGGGCTCTACAAAACCGAGTTGATCAAAGCCAGAGGCCCGTGGCGTAC
>NZ_BAEE01000095.1 GCF_000241265.1 Gordonia araii NBRC 100433 | reverse complement strand
CCGCGGAGGTCGCTCGGGAGATCGGAGTCGGCGAAGCAGTGCTGGGCCGCTGGGTCGCCAAGGAACGCGCCGAGATGGACTCCCCACCCGAAGTCCTCGATGTTGATGAACGAGCCGAGCTCGAACGGTTGCGGGCCGAGAACGCCGAACTGCGGATGGACCGAGACTTTCTAAAAAAAGCAGCAGCCTTCTTTGCCTCCGAGAATACGAACCTGCCGAAGCGTTCGCGATGATCGAGGCGGAGAAGGCCACCTACACTGTCGCTCGCTGCGCGCGCCTACTCGGTGTGTCCCGCTCGGGGTACTACGCGTGGCGTGATCGGCAGAAGCGACCCGCCGGGCCCCGGCAGGCCCGCCGGAAAGAACTCTCGGAGAAGATCGCGGCCGCGCATAAGGCTTCCGACGGGGTGTACGGATCGCCGCGGATCCTCGCTGATCTACGCGCCTCCGGTGAGACGGTGTCGCGTAAGACGGTGTCAAAACTTATGCGGGACACCGGGATTGAAGGAATCAGTCCACGATCGTGGCGTCCGGTGACCACGATCGTCGATCCGAGTCCGCACTCGATCCCGGATCTGGTCGAGCGGCGCTTCGACCGCGGCGGGTTGAACCTGGTGTGGACCTCCGACATCACGTATCTGCGCACCGGTGAAGGGTGGCTGTACCTGTGCGCGGTCCGTGACGGCTGCTCGAGGAGGGTGATCGGCTATGCGTTCTCGGAGACC
>NZ_BAEE01000096.1 GCF_000241265.1 Gordonia araii NBRC 100433 | reverse complement strand
GGCTCGGTTCCGATGTCCACCGGACCGGTCGACGCGATCCGCGGACCCGCCTGTGATCGCTGAAACAACCCATCTGTCAAGCGCTGCGACGCATCCCCGATCGACTCCTGCGTCGACGACCGCAACACCACGCCATCATCAGCCACATAGAACACCGCCCACCCCAACCGCAGATCCCCCGGACCCTCAACAGCAGGCGGCGGACACCACACCCGCCAGCCATCCCGGACACGAGACGCCTCCAACAAATCCAGCCGATAATCCCCCAGCACCAAACCCTCAGCCTCCACAAACCGGCGCACCGCCACCAGGGCCTGCTCCGCCGTCACATACGGCGACGACACCAACGACTCCCGCCACCACGACACCCGCCGATCCGCCAACCACCCCGAACGCTCCTCATCCCACGGCGTCACATCCACCCGCACCCGCGCCACCTCACCCGGAAGAACCAAAGCCGACT
>NZ_BAEE01000097.1 GCF_000241265.1 Gordonia araii NBRC 100433 | reverse complement strand
CCTCGATCTTTCACCAGGTGCTGCTCCCCGCCTGAGCGGTTCGGATTGATTGCGGCGGCGCTGATTATGCAGGTCGGGTACGACAGGCTGGCCGGGTGCCGCCGGATCGCGGCCGGGTTTCACGGGCCCGGAGGGTGTCTTTCAGATCGTTCGGATACGTCAGGGCACGCTGGTCACGTGCTGTTCTGGTAGCCGTCGAGTCGTTCGAGGCCGGCGATCAGCAGACCAGTGTGCTTGGCGCGAGCGTCGAACCGCAGTCGCCGCTGACGGGCGTGGCGAGCTATCCGGGCCGCGATCGCGAACAACCGAAGACGCAACGTCTTCAACTCCCAGGTACGCGCGTTCGTGCTGGTCAACGCCAACATCTGCATCCACGCGTTCAGATCGAACGCCAACGCCACGATCGCCGTCCACACTTGGTTCTGCGCGAAGTTGTGCAGCGGCAGGTTCAGCAGGCCGCAGTCCTTGCCCTGCCGGATCCGATCCTCACACCGAGCGCGACGGCGATGCCGCAGTTCCAGATCCGCCAGCTGCCCGCCCTTGGTGTTCGTGGCGAACGCCGTCAACCGCCACCCGTTCCGATCGGTGATCCGTAGCTGCGCACCGGGATGCGGTTTCTCCCGCCGTACGATCACCCGCATCCCGGGAGGCCACCCTGTCAGGTCGATGACTCCGGTCAGTTCGGCGACGTCAGCGCCGTCTCGGGGCTCACGGTCGCTGTTGTAGGCCGGGGTCCACGCCTGTGTCGGGAGTCGGTCGATGATCTCGCCCAATCGGGCGTCCAGACCGAATCCGACCGAGTACGAGACTCGCTGTTTGTGGAGGTAGTTGAGGAAGTCGTGGGTGGCGCCAGCAGAGTCGGTGCGGATCAAGATCTTGCGGCCGGGACGGGCCGGTAGGTCGGTGATCTGCGCCAACGCAGCACGGGTGGTGGTGATGTGGTCGGCGGCCGTGTTTGATCCGGCGTTCCCGGGCCGCAGCAGGATCGTTCCGGCTTCTCCCGTCGCTCCGGGCCCGTGGTCGATGAACGCGGTCATCGGATGAAATCCGTAGCCGCCCTTGTAGTTTCCCGCCGCCGATTGCTTGTCGGAGTGGGCGGTGATGAGTGTCGCGTCGAGATCGATGACCAGGGGGTCCTTCGCCGATATCCCGTGGTTCGGTGCCGCAGTGCCGGCCATAGACCACACGCGTGCCCGGGTCGCTGCTCGAGCCGCGGCGATCGCCGACAGCGCCTGGACCGGCGACTGCGCCAGAAGTGAGATCAGGCGGGAGACGGTCGGGTCGGAGGCGACGTGGCCGAAGGTGTCGGGACGTTCGCGGATGGTTGCGATGTCGGCGAGGCAGTCACCGCCGACGACCAGTGCGACGGCGAGGTCGGCGATGATCTTGCCCGGATCGTGGACCGCGAACGGTGCGCGCCACGGCGCGAGTGCGGTCGACAACTCGGCTGCCAGGCCGCTGACCTCGACGGTTCGGGTCAACAGGATGGTTCCGGCGTGGGACACGAGGTTCTCACCGTCGCCGGTGGCGTGGATGTGTGGGTAGAACACGGTAGAGTTGTTCACCAGAAAGGTGCTCCCTCGCTCTGACGTAATCGGACTGTCGCAAGAACGATTATCGCAGGTGAGAGCACCTTTCTTCATGTTTCAGGGTCGGTGAGTCGAATTCACCGATGAAGGATCCAGGCT
>NZ_BAEE01000098.1 GCF_000241265.1 Gordonia araii NBRC 100433 | reverse complement strand
GAGTCTTCTATAGCGTTCTGTCTACTGGGGCGAGATTTGGCGGATGCGTTCGGCCAGTTGGATAGCCTTGTTTTCTAGGTCGCGTTTGGGAAGTCGGTTGGTAGCGTTGTCGGGGTAGAGGGCGGTGTCTACCACTTGGACGGCCATGCTTCCGAATGAGGTGT